>NZ_JBMPIX010000004.1:0-426816 GCF_049341065.1 Pacificoceanicola algae
GCTACCGACCGTCCTCCGCTTCATCCCGCCGCGACACCGAGCAAGTGCGAAATCAATGGGGCGTGGCCGTCGCTTACGGACCTATGGGCCTACGCCAACGACGTCACGCTGGACTTCTCAAGGCCGGGTAAGCCGACGGACAACGGGTTCATCGAGGCCTTCAACAGCAAACTTCGGTCGGAGTGCCTGAACGCCCATCGGTTCATGAGCCTTGCCGACGCCCAGGAAAAGTTGGAAGGTTGGCGTAGACACTTCAACGAGGATCGTCCCCACAGCGCGATCGGATACAACGTCCCGATTGCCTTACATTATCCTGATGACGTTACCAGCCCGTCATCGTGAAACAGCCCGGAAAATCCGGCTTCCGGTGGTCCAACCTTGGGGAGCAGAGCACCATCCCGCGGACTCTCGTTATGAATGAGGGACCGGCAGGGGGCAGGTCACAGAACATCTGCGTGTCAGGGTCGACCTGCAGCGCTTTGGTTGCGCATTTCAGCACAATTGCGCCAGAAATGCCGCAATGACTCCGCCGAGGCGCCAAAAGCCTGCCACCATTGAGAGCCAAGATGTTTCCAATCTGTTAATCAAGGGAGGCCGTCATGGCACGTCTCAAGAGCTATATCATTGGTGGCGTCACCCTGATCTGCGCATTGGCGATCGGTTACATCATGCAATACGGCATTGCCCTGCCTTCTGGCGGCAAAGCAAACTTGGAAGAGCCTATCGAGGTCGGAGATATCACACTGACGTCCTCGGGCCTTGGTGCGCCGCGCCTGCCAATCGAGGGGCTACAGCAAAGCGCCCTACCGCAACCCCCGGTTCGCTCTGCTCCGGTGCAATTGGCCGCGTTTGATGCGCCGATCCCGCCAGAGGATGAGCCAGCAGGGTTCGCCTGCGACATCGAGATGAACGCGACGACAACCGCAGGCGCGATGGTGTCTTTGACGCTGGACGCGCCGTGTCACGCCAGCGAGCGCGTGACCATCCATCATCAAGGCATGATGTTTACCGAAGTCATGCAGCCCGACGGAACGCTTCAGATCAATGTGCCCGCGCTTGACGAAAACGCCACCTTTATCGCCGCCTTCACAAACGGAGAAGGAGCGACTGCCAAGACCGATGTCACCTCGCTGCCCTTCTATGATCGCGTCGCAGTGCAATGGAAAGGCGAAGCTGGTCTTCAGCTGCACGCCCGTGAATTCTCGGCCGACTATTTCACCGATGGCCATGTCTGGTCTGCCTCCGCTGGCGATCTGGGTCGTGCAGCCAATGGCGAAGGCGGCTTTCTGGTGCGCCTTGGGCAAGAAAGCTCCCCTGATGCGCTGATGGTCGAGGTCTATTCCTTCCCCTCAGGCACCGCAAAAAAAGGTGGAGACGTTCTGTTGTCGATCGAAGCCGAGGTAACTGCTGCCAACTGCGACGGCCATGTAGAGGCACAAACACTGCAAATCCGCGAAGGTGGCAAGCTGAAGGTTGGTGATCTGACACTCGAAATGCCCGAATGTGACAGCGTTGGTGACTTTCTGGTGTTGAAAAACATCGTCGAAGACCTGAAAGTCGCCGCACGTTAAGAAGCGGTAAAGCAGGTTTCTCATGCGATATTTTTGTGCGGCGGTTCTCGCCGCACTTTTCTTTGTACTGGGTCCGGTGAGCGGAGCATTGGCGCAGGATATCACGCTGCGTTCGCGCGATGGCGGGGTTGAACTGACCGGCACTCTTCTGGGCTTTGACGGTGAGTTTTATCGCCTTCGCACACAGTACGGCGAACTGACGGTCGATGGCTCTGGCGTATTTTGTGAAGGTGTCGGCTGCCCTTCGCTTACTGATTACGTCGCCGATCTTTCTATCTCGGGATCGGCCACCATCGGCACTGTCCTGATGCCCGCCTTGATCGAATCCTTCGCGCTGCGCACAGGTTTGAGCGCTGTGCGCGAAGATCTGGATCCTGCGCTTTTCCAGTACAAGCTGACCGATACGAAATCGGGCAAGCTGGTCGGCCGGTTCGCGTTCCGCGTCAGCAACACCGACGAAGGCTTTGCCGATCTGCTTGGCGATGACGCCGACATCGTGATGGCGCTGCGAGAAATCCGGCGCAGCGAAGTTGCCCTTGCCCGGGAGGCCGGGCTTGGCGATCTGCTGCACCCCAATCGCAGCCGGGTACTGGCGCTTGACGCCATGGTGCCGATCGTGGCGCCGATCAATCCGGTCGATGCGATTTCACCAACGGACCTTTCGCGTATTCTGTCGGGGAATCTTGTAAACTGGCGAGAATTGGGCGGCCCGGATGCCCCTGTCACCGTGCATCTTCGCGACGCCGGGTCCGGGTTGTCTCAGGGTGTGGAGGATCGGTTGCTGACCCCAGCGCGCTCCGAGCTTAGGGCCGAGGTGATCCGCCACAGCACCAACGCGGAACTGGCCACCGCGATCGCGCGCGATCCTTTTGGCATTGGCCTTGCCAGTTTTTCCGAAATTGGAAACGCAAAGCCGCTAGGGCTGACTGGCCCTTGCGGGTTCCAACTGCGCGCCGCCCGACGCAGCATCAAGACTGAAGATTTTCCTTTGACCGCGCCGATGTTCCTTTACCTGCCGGCCCGTCGTCTGCCTGCGCTGGCGCGGGAGTTTCTGACCTTCACCCGCTCACCTCCGGCGCAAATCGTTATCCGGCGCGCGGGCTTTGTGGATCAGGCCCCCGAGGAGGTCCCGGTCGATCTGCAAGGCAACCGCTTTACTAATGCCATCCTCGTGGCTGAAGGCGAAGGCGGGCTGGACGAGCTCCGTCGAATGACCCGAACCCTCTCCGAAATGCGCCGCTTGACGACCTCTTTCCGGTTCGAGGCCGGATCGTCACGGCTGGATGCGCAATCGCGATCGAACGTGCAACAATTGGCCCGGTCGCTCGAAAGCGGTGCCTATGACGGGCGGAAACTGGTTTTTGTCGGCTTTTCTGATGGGCAGGGGCCCGCGCAAAGCAACATGGCCATCGCCCGAAAGCGCGCCGAGACGGTGCGCCGCGCCGTTCTGGAAGCCGCGGAAACCGCCGACACCAATCAGGTCGAAATCCTGACCGAAGCCTTTGGCGAAGCCATGCCGATGGCCTGTGACAACAGTGCTTGGGGACGGCAGGTCAATCGACGGGTCGAGGTCTGGCTAAAGTAGGCCTTCGGCGCGAAAGCTCAGCTCGCGCGATTTTCCAATAACCAGATGATCGTGCAGTGTGATCCCCAAGGCATCGGCTGCCAGCCTGATTTGCTCGGTCATTTCGATATCAGCGTGGCTCGGGGTGGGATCCCCAGAAGGGTGGTTGTGCACGAGGATCATTGCAGTGGCATTCAGTTCCAGCGCACGTTTGACCACTTCGCGTGGGTAAACGGGCACGTGATCGACGGTGCCGCGCGCCTGGGCCTCATCAGCGATCAGGACATTCTTGCGGTCCAGATACAGCACACGAAACTGTTCAATGTCGCCATGTGCCATGGCGGTCTGGCAATAGTCCAACAGCGCGTCCCAACTGCTGAGCAAATGTTTGCGGATCACCCGAGACCGCGCCAACCGGTGCGCCGCCGCCTCAACGATCTTCAGTTCGGTGACAACCGCGTCACCCAGTCCTTTAACCTGCTGCAAACGCGCAATGGGCGCCGACACCACGCCGTTGAAATCGCCAAAGGTTTCCAACAACTCCCGCGCCAGCGGCTTGACGTCCCTGCGGGGAATGGCGCGGAACAGGACCAGTTCCAGCAGTTCATAGTCCGGCAGAGCATCGGCACCACCAATCAGGAACCGTTCGCGCAGGCGCGCGCGGTGATCCTTGATGTAACTGGGCAAGCGGTCAGATCGCGGCAACACCGCTTGGGGCGCTTCGTCGTGGTCGAAAAGCGCAGCCTGGCTGTCAGAGAAATGCGGGCCTCGGGTCATGACCTGAGCATGCGGCAGATTTGGTTAGCGGCGGGTTAACAAAAGCAAAGGGCGGAGGTTTCCCCCCGCCCTATCAACTCAGACTTCAAGCTGACGGATGAAACGCCATCTTCGGCGCTGATCATCAGTTCACCCTTTCATGGAATCCCAGAAGTTCTTGACCGAACTAAAGAAACTGGACGCCTCTGGATTGTTGTCCTCGCTCAGGTCCTCGAACTCGCGCAACAGTTCTTTCTGCCTTGAGGTCAGGTTCACAGGCGTTTCTACCGCCAGTTCGATGAACATGTCGCCATGACCGCCGCCGCGCAGCGCGGGCATGCCTTTGCCACGCAGACGCATCTGACGGCCCGACTGGCTGCCCGCAGGGATTTTCACTCTGGAACGCCCGCCGTCAATGGTCGGCACCTCGATGTCTCCACCCAAGGCGGCCGCGATCATGGAAACCGGAACACGGCAGTGCAGCTCGGTTCCTTCACGCTCAAAAATCTTGTGCGCTGTCACCTCGATAAAGATGTACAAATCACCTGGAGGACCCCCGCGCATTCCGGCTTCGCCTTCGCCGGCAAGGCGAATACGCGTGCCAGTCTCAACCCCGGCGGGGATGTTCACAGACAGCGCACGATCCTTGTGGACGCGGCCATTGCCACCGCATTTACCGCAGGGATTCTTGATAATCTGGCCAAGGCCCGAACAGGTTGGGCAAGTGCGTTCGACAGTGAAAAAGCCCTGCGTTGCCCGCACCTTGCCCATGCCGGAACAGGTCGGGCAGGTGGTCGGTTCAGCACCGCCTTCAGAGCCGGACCCGCTGCATTCATCGCATTGTACCGAGGTCGGGACATTGATGGTTTTCTGCAACCCGCCAAAAGCCTCTTCCAAGGAGACGCGCAGGTTATAGCGCAAGTCTGCACCCCGCGCCGCGCGTTGACGCCCGCCCTGACGGCCACCCATGAAGTCGCCGAAAAGATCGTCGAACACATCCGAGAAAGCGCTGGCAAAATCGCCGCTTCCACCCATGCCGCCGGGCCGACCACCGCCGCCGCCCATGCCGCCTTCGAATGCCGCGTGGCCAAAGCGGTCGTAGGCCGCCTTTTTCTCGGCGTCCTTGAGGACCTCATGGGCTTCGTTGGCTTCCTTGAACTGCGCCTCGGCCTCGGGGTTGTCGGCGTTGCGGTCCGGGTGCAGTTCCTTGGCCTTCTTGCGATAAGCCTTTTTGATTTCGTCTGCTGACGCGCCCTTGGAGACCCCGAGCACGTCGTAGTAGTCACGTTTGGACATGATCTGCCCTCCTTATACCGGAACAAGGAGGGGCCGGTCCGGCGTCCGGACCGGCCCCAACTTGGTTCCGCAGGCGAAAGCCTTAGGCCCGCTTGTTGTCGTCGAGATCCTCGAAGTCCGCATCAACGATGTCATCATCTGCCGGACCAGAGCTGTCCGCCGCTGCGGGCTCATCATCACCCTGCTCGGACTGCGCCTTGTAAATCGCTTCGCCCAGACGCATCGCGACTTCGGTCACGTTCTGGATGCCAGACTTCAGTTTGTCCGCGGTCGCGTCGTCTTTTTCAAGCTCGTCCCGAAGGGCAGCAACGGCCAGTTCGATGGCTTCGACGGTCGAGGGATCAACCTTGTCGCCGTGTTCTTCGATCGACTTCTCGGTCGAGTGGATCAGACTTTCCGCTTGGTTGCGGGCTTCGACCAACTCCTTGCGCTCTTTGTCGGATTCGGCGTTTTCTTCCGCCTCCCGAACCATCTTTTCGATGTCCTCGTCCGACAGACCGCCGGAGGCCTGGATCGTGATCTGCTGTTCCTTGCCGGTCGCCTTATCCTTGGCGCCCACCGACACGATGCCGTTGGCGTCGATGTCAAAGGTCACCTCGATCTGGGGCATGCCGCGCGGCGCGGGCGGGATGTCCTCAAGGTTGAACTGGCCCAGCATCTTGTTGTCGGCGGCCATCTCACGCTCGCCCTGGAATACGCGGATCGTCACGGCCGACTGGTTGTCTTCGGCGGTCGAGAAGACCTGAGACTTTTTCGTCGGGATCGTGGTGTTCCGGTCGATCAGACGGGTGAACACGCCACCCAGCGTTTCGATGCCCAGAGACAGCGGCGTCACGTCCAGAAGGACAACGTCCTTCACGTCACCTTGCAGAACACCTGCCTGAATGGCGGCGCCCATGGCAACCACTTCGTCCGGGTTCACACCCTTGTGCGGCTCTTTGCCAAAGAACTTGGTCACCTCTTCGATGACTTTCGGCATCCGGGTCATACCGCCAACCAGAACGACTTCGTCGATGTCCGAGGTCGACAGGCCCGCGTCTTTCAGAGCAGCCTGACATGGCTTGATCGAGGCTTTGATCAGGTCACCCACAAGGCTTTCCAGCTTGGCGCGGGTCAGCTTCATCACCATGTGCAGCGGCTGGCCGTCCTTGCCCATCGAGATGAAGGGCTGGTTGATTTCGGTCTGGCTCGCCGAGGACAATTCGATCTTGGCCTTTTCCGCCGCCTCTTTCAGACGCTGCAGGGCCATCTTGTCCTTGGTCAGGTCAACGCCGTTGTCCTTCTTGAACTGCTCTGCGAGGTAGTTGACGATGCGCATGTCAAAGTCTTCACCGCCAAGGAAGGTGTCGCCGTTGGTGGACTTCACTTCGAACAAGCCGTCGTCGATTTCCAGAATGGTAACATCGAAAGTACCGCCGCCAAGGTCATAGACCGCGATGGTGCGGGTTTCTTTCTTGTCGAGGCCATAGGCAAGCGCAGCCGCGGTCGGCTCGTTGATGATGCGCAGCACTTCGAGGCCGGCAATCTTGCCAGCATCTTTGGTGGCCTGACGCTGGGCGTCGTTGAAGTAGGCGGGCACGGTGATAACGGCCTGCGTCACTTCTTCGCCAAGATAGGACTCAGCGGTCTCTTTCATCTTGCCCAGAATAAAGGCCGAAATCTGCGAGGGCGAATATTTCTGGCCCTTGGCTTCGACCCATGCGTCGCCATTGCCACCGTCAACGATCTTGAACGGGACAATGTTCTGGTCCTTCGTGACTTCCGCATCCGTAGTGCGGCGGCCGATCAGGCGCTTGACGGCGAAAATCGTGGCTTCGGGGTTGGTCACGGCCTGCCGCTTGGCGGGCTGACCGACGAGCCGTTCGTCGTCTGTGAAGGCGACGATAGAGGGTGTTGTACGTGCGCCTTCCGAGTTTTCGATGACGCGCGCGGTGCTACCATCCATGATAGCAACGCAAGAGTTAGTTGTGCCGAGGTCGATACCGATCACTTTGGCCATTTTCGATCCCTTTCTAAAGTCAAGGCGATGTCACGAGACGTCGGACCCATTTTGGCATCCTGCCCCGCATTTCTGAGGCCTTTGGGGATTGCCCCGCAGGCGGCTTCGGAGGGTATATAAGGAGGGGAATTGCCCCCTGCAAGCACCGCACAAGGCGCATTTGACCGGAAAATTGCAACTATTGGCCCGGAAAAGGCAAAAGCGATGGATGATCCGTTAACTCTCAAGGGATTCCGCATCTATCCCGACTATCTCGATCGGTCGCAACAAGCGGCTATGATCGAGGATTTACGCGGCGTTTTGCGGGCTGCGCCGCTGGTCCAACCCGTCACACCGCGGGGCAAGCCGATGTCCGTGCGCATGTCTGCCGCCGGGCAGTTTGGCTGGGTGACCGATCGAAGCGGGTATCGATACGAACCGCGCCATCCAAGCGGCGTGGACTGGCCCGCGATCCCTGCCTCGGTTCTGTCGGTCTGGGATGCGCTGGCCGCCTGTCCGCGCCAGCCGGAATGCTGCCTGATCAACTGGTACGGCGAAGGCGCCCGCATGGGACTGCATCAGGACAAGGACGAGGCGGATTTCACCTGCCCGGTTCTCTCGATCTCTCTGGGGGACGAGGGGCTGTTTCGCATGGGGAACGTCGCGCGCGGCGGCAAGACCGAGTCGCTTTGGCTGCGTTCGGGCGACGTGGTCGTGATGGGCGGCGCTGCGCGTCTGGCGCATCACGGAGTGGATCGGATCCGGTTCGGATCGTCCACTCTGTTGCGGGATGGCGGACGGATCAATCTGACTCTGCGGGTGGTGACCTGAACCGCCTCAGTTGCCGCTGTCCAATGTACAGCACCCGCTGTAAAATGCCCTGTCCGCCCCCTCAAGAATAAGCGCGACCGTCAGGCCGAATTCCTGATCCGACATGCCGTCGTCGCAGTACCCCGGAGCGATCACCGCGCTCATTCTGTCCGGGCCGCTTTCGCCAAAGATCGCGTAGGGCCAGAACCGTCCGCTGGCGGGGGTCAGGTTGCCAATGGCATAACTCTTCGCATCCCCGAATTCGTCAAACGTCGCAGTCTGGCCCTGTTGGATGGACAGCCCCCAGAACGGTTCCGTCCCGGAACAGGACAAAGCCTGCCACTTTGGCAAATAGCCGTCCGGCACGGCTTGCATATACCGAAGCGACGCCCAGCCCGACTGCTCACCCAAGTTGACGAACCCCCATTTTCCCGCACCGTCGGTCTTGATCACTTCGACCCCGGCTTGGCTCGGGCTCAGTGTCCCGACGATCTCTGAACTGGCGTTTGGTTCCCTGCGCACATTCAGAACGTCGTCTTGCGCCACATCAACAACATCATAAAGCGCCGGAAAGTCCTGCGCCGCGGCGGGAAGGCCAAGGCAAAAGGCCAAACAGGCCGCGAGGGGGAATAACAGTCGGGACATCAGAAAATTCCTTTGAGCATGAATAATGCCTAAATCCTAACCTGAAAGCTTCAATCGACCCAGCGTTGAATCCCTGACGTTGCCGAACCCGTCCTAGCGCCGCGCGCTCCACGACGCCGAGGCGTGTTTGCGCGTGAAAAACTCACCCATCAGGCCAATCATGATCAACACCAGCGACAGGTACAGCGCGTATTCCCAATTCGAATTGCGCGGGTTGTAATCGACAAAGGCGTAGCCG
The DNA here is from genome assembly GCF_049341065.1 of Pacificoceanicola algae. Lineage (NCBI taxonomy): Bacteria > Pseudomonadati > Pseudomonadota > Alphaproteobacteria > Rhodobacterales > Roseobacteraceae > Pacificoceanicola > Pacificoceanicola algae. The sequence goes on from NZ_JBMPIX010000004.1 coordinate 8,859, forward strand.
CGCGACTGGTCGATGCTGTGGAACAGTGGATTCCAATCGAACATTACCAGCATATAACCAGGCATGGCGTTGGCCACGAACATCTTGCCCGAGGCGATCATGTTTGCCCGCTGGTAGACCGTTGAAATGATGCTTACCGGCGTTGGGAACCAAGGCTTGACCGCAAGGAAAACCATGCCGATGGCCGCGCCAGAGAACCACGACAGAAGGATCATCGCCAAACAGCCGATTGGATCGTGAATCTCCTGCAAAACGAAGGGGTTAAAAGCCACATCATAGACAAACATGATGGCCAGAAGCGAAAGCAGCTGGATGTACAACGTGCTCAGCATCGCAGAGGCAATCGCAATCGCGGTATTCATCGGCGCATGCTGCATCATCGGGCTGGCCGGCCCTTCTGATCCTGCCACAGCGCCAAGGGTCTTGGAGTGCGTCATGTAAAGGAAAACACCAGTCATGATGTAAATCATGAAGTCGCCGCGAATGGCCGTGCCACGCATCCCGAGAATCTGGAACATGAAAAAGAACGCCAGCACAAATATGACGGTTTGCAGCATGTTCATCAGGATCGCGAGAATGGCATTGCCATGCGTCTTCCGCACCGCCCTGACCGAGTTATGATAGATCAGTTCGGCAATATAGACCGCAGAACCCAACCGCGAGCGGGGTTTGTTAACCTGAAACATGCGCTCACTGCTCCGATGCGAGGCCCGAATTGCGGCTTCTTGCCGTTCTTTACATTTCGCACCATAAGGCGGGTAGGTTTTCAAATCAATAAATCCGCACGCGCTGCGAACAGGAGTATTGCCGTGAACTATTCCCAATTGGTCTCTGTCATGCGCCGCCTTGCTCTGGAAGCGGGCGACAAAATCATGGACGTCTACAACGCTGACGACTTTGATGTTAAGGTCAAATCAGACGACAGCCCCGTGACCGAAGCCGATGAAGCCGCCGATGCCCTGATCTCGGCCGGGCTTCGGGCGGAATTTCCTGACGTGGCCCTTGTCACCGAAGAACAGGCGGACAGCCACGAAGTGTCGGCGATGACCTTCCTGATCGTCGACCCGCTGGACGGCACAAAGGAATTCATCAAACGGCGCGGCGATTTCACCGTGAACATCGCGCTGGTCGAAGACGGCGTTCCGACACGCGGCGTGGTCTATGCACCGGCGCGAAACCGCATGTTCTACACCGACAGCACCGGTCATTCGGTCGAGGAAATGGGCCCATTCGACGTTGACGCCCCGGGCGAAACCAAGCCAATCAAAGTGTCCGAGCCGAACAACAGCGCATTGATGGTTGTGGCCTCCAAATCGCACCGCGATCAGGCAACCGACGATTACATCAACAAATATTCCGTCAAGGACATGAAAAGCGCGGGATCGTCGCTCAAGTTTTGCCTTGTTGCGACGGGTGAGGCAGACCTTTATCCGCGCGTCGGCCGCACGATGGAGTGGGACACCGCAGCTGGTCATGCGGTTCTCAATGGCGCTGGCGGACGGGTTGTCCGCTTTGATGACCACAGCCCGCTGGCTTATGGCAAACAGGGGTTCGCAAACCCATTCTTCATCGCCTACGCGCCCGGTGTGGATCTGAAAGACGCCTGATATGGACTGCGCGCCTGTCAGCGTCATAGTGGTCAGCCAAGCGCGGCCACAGGCGCTGGCGCGCTGTCTGAACGGGCTGTCACAACTGGATTATCCGACATTCGAAGTGATCCTTGTTGCCTGCGCCGAAGGGCTAGCCGTTGCCCGGGCGCGGCCCGAGGCAGCGCAGATGAAGCTGATCCCCTTTGACGAGGCGAATATCTCGGCCGCACGCAACGCCGGAATTGGAGTGGCTGCGGGTGAAATCATCGCCTTTATCGATGACGATGCTGTGCCCGAGCCGCTGTGGCTGCAGCATCTTGCCGCCCCCTTTACCGCATCCGAGGTTGCTGCCGCGACTGGTTATGTCATCGGGAGAAACGGGATTTCCTTTCAATGGCGCGCCCGCTGTGTCGACCGTTTCGGGCAAACCGAGGATCTCGCTTTGGAAGGCACGGAACCAGTGGTTCTGCCCCCGCAAAAGGGCCGGGCGATCAAGACTGAAGGCACCAACATGGCCGTGCGCCGGGATACCTTGGCAAAAATGGGCGGCTTCGATCCAGGGTTCCGGTTCTATCTCGACGAAACCGATCTCAACATCCGACTGGCCCAGGAGGGGCTGGGAACCGCCGTCGTTCCTTTGGCGCAGGTGCACCACGGTTTTGCAGCCAGTGCGCGGCGCGGTGCCGACCGCACACCACGCGACCTGACCCAGATCGGCGCCTCTCAGATGTTGTACCTGCGCAAACACGCACCCGAGACAGAGCGGAAAAAGGCGTGGAAAGCCTTTCGCCGCGAACAACGTCTGCGCCTTATACGCTTGATGCAGCGCGGACCTTTGGGTTCGGACGATGTCTGGCGTCTGATGCGCAGCCTTGATCGCGGTGCACGCGAAGGCGCCGCGCGCAATTTCGCACCGCTGGTCCCGCTCCCCCCGTCCTCGGAAAAGTTTCGACCGTTCCCCGGACGCCCGGGCGCTCCGCGCAAGTTTCTGTCCGGACGGTTCTGGCAAGCCTCCGCTTTGCGGCGAGCTGCCGCCAAGGCGGTCGAAAACGGCGAGATTGTCAGCCTGTTCCTGCTGTCGCCCACAGCGCGATATCACCGAGTGCGCTTTACCGAAAACGGTGTGTGGGAACAGACCGGAGGACGCTTTGGCCGCAGCCTGCGGAATGCTCCTATACTGCGCTACCGGCGCTTTTCCACCCGCATCAGGTCGGAAATCACCCGGATCGAGCCAGTTCGTGGTGGATTTGACGACAATAATGCGAAAAAATAGGCACAAACGCGGACTGTTTTAGCAATCATGTTATGTTTGACCTACACTATTGAACAACACGCTATAGTGCTGCTGCAGCATCCGTGCGATAAGCGCGAAGTGAATTGAGTAAGGAGCAAGGTGATGCGTAAAAAGGTAACGAAAGCGATCTTCCCCGTCGCAGGTATGGGAACCCGTTTTCTTCCAGCCACCAAGTCGGTCCCGAAAGAGATCATGACCTTGGTTGATCGCCCCCTTGTTCAATACGCCATCGACGAAGCCCGCGCTGCTGGCATCAAGGAATTCATCTTTGTGACCTCGCGCGGCAAAGGCGCGCTTGAGGACTACTTTGACCACGCGCCGCAGCTGGAACAGGAGCTGCGCAAGAAGGGCAAGGATGACCTGCTTGAAGTGCTGAAATCCACCAACATGGACTCCGGTGAGATCGCTTATATCCGCCAGCACCGGGCGCTTGGCCTTGGCCATGCGGTCTGGTGCGCGCGCCGGTTGGTCCACAATGAACCCTTTGCCGTGATGCTGCCCGACGACGTGATCGCCGCCGAAAAGCCCTGCCTTCAGCAGATGGTCGAAGCCTACGAAGAAACCGGCGGCAGCATGGTTGCCGCGATGGAGGTGCCGCAGGAAAAGACATCTTCCTACGGTATTCTTGACGTCAAAGAAGACATGGGCTCCATGGTTTCGGTCAAGAACATGGTCGAAAAGCCTGCCGCTGGCACCGCTCCGTCAAATCTGGCGGTGATTGGCCGGTACATTCTGTCGCCCAATATTTTCAAGCATCTGAACAAGATGAAGTCCGGCGCGGGCGGTGAAATCCAACTGACGGATGCCATTGCGCAGGAGCTTCTGCCCGAAGGCGACGGTGTTTTCGGCTATCGCTTCCGTGGCCAGCGTTTCGATTGCGGGTCGAAGGCAGGGTTCCTTCAGGCCACCGTGGCCTTTGGCCTTGCCCGCGATGATCTGCGTGATGATCTGGAAAGCTACCTTCAGGAAATCATGGCAGCCAAGAAGGCCGCGGAATAACCAAAGTGACAAACGTACTTGTAACTGGCGGCGCGGGCTACATCGGTAGCCACGCGTGCAAAGCCTTGAAGCAGGCGGGATTTACCCCCGTCACCTATGACAATCTGGTCACCGGCTGGGAAGACGCGGTAAAGTTTGGCCCCTTCGAAAAGGGCAGCTTGTCTGATCGCGCCCGTCTGGATGAGGTGTTTGCGCGCTATCAGCCCGTCGCCGTCATGCATTTTGCCGCGCTGTCTCAGGTCGGCGAGGCGATGGCCAAGCCCGGCATCTACTGGCGCAACAATGTCGAAGGTTCATTGACCCTGATCGAAGCTGCCGTTGCGGCGGGCGTCATGGACTTCGTGTTTTCCTCGACCTGCGCGACCTACGGCGAGCATGACAATGTGGTGCTGGACGAAAACACGCCGCAGGAACCGCTGAACGCCTATGGCGCCTCCAAGCGTGCAGTCGAGGACATCCTGCGCGATTTCGAGGCCGCACATGGGCTGCGACACGTCATTTTCCGCTATTTCAACGTGGCGGGTGGCGATCCGGACGGCGAGGTGGGCGAGCATCATCGCCCCGAAACGCACCTGATCCCCGTGATGCTTGAGGCGATCGATGGCAAGCGGCCCGCACTGACGATCCATGGAACCGACTACGATACGCCTGACGGCACCTGCATCCGCGACTACGTGCACGTCTGCGATCTGGTCGATGCGCATGTGCTGGGGTTGAAGTGGCTTCAGGACGACAAGGGCAGCCACGTCTTCAACCTTGGGACCGGCAAGGGGTTTTCCGTGCGCGAAGTCATTGATGCGTCGCGCGCTGTCACCAACCTAGACGTGCCCTATTCCGAAGGTCCGCGCCGCGCCGGAGATGCGACCAAGCTGGTGTCCGGTTCGACCCGCGCCGAGGCGGACCTGGGCTGGAGTCCACAGCGTTCATCACTGCCGCAAATGATTGGTGACGCGTGGAATTGGCATCGAAATGGGCATTACGACAAATAGCCCAGCCGCCGCGCGGTTGCTGGACCTGACCCGTCTGGTTCGCCGCGCCGGACGTCCCTTTACGGGTGTGGATCGCGTCGAAAAAGCCTATCTGGACCATTTTCTTTCGCTGGATACGCCGCTCTTTGGGCTGGTGCGCAGTGCGCTTGGTTATGTGCTGCTGGATCGCGCCGGCTGCGCCAAACTGCGTGATAAGCTGACCGACCATGATTTTGGCCCCGCGGACCGCCTGTCCCGGATCAAGCGCGGAATGGATCCGCTGCGCGCCCGGGCCGAGGCGGACCTGCGACGCATCTGCCGTGACCGCTGCTTGCCGATCAGCTTGCCACGGATGCTGCGCAAACATTTGCCCAAGGGCACGTGCTATTTGAATGTCGGGCATTCCAATCTGACGGACCGCGTGATTTCTGCGTTGCGTTTGATCCCCGGCGCCCGCATCGGCGTTATGATCCATGACACGATCCCGTTGGATTTCCCGCAGTATCAGCGAAAGAAGACTGCCGAGGCCTTTGCGCGTTTCCTGAAATGCGCCGTGCGCCGCGCCGATCTGATCATCTGCAATTCGCGGCAAACCAAGGCCGATGTCCTGCGCCACGCCGCACCGCAGACGCCCAAGACATTGGTCGCGCATCTGGGGGTTCACGAACCGACACCCGGCATCGCGCCGTCGGGGCCTTGGGACGGGCATCCCTATTTCGTTTGCCTTGGAACAATCGAGCCGCGCAAGAACCATGCCTTGCTTTTAGACCTTTGGGGCGACATCCCCGAGGCGCACTTGCTGATCTGTGGCCATCGCGGTTGGGAAAACGACGCCATTTTTGCCCGGCTAGACGCAAAGCCACCCCTCGTGCACGAACTGCCCGGTTTAAGTGATCCGGAGGTATCCGGCTTGCTCAAAGACTCTCGTGGTCTGCTGTTCCCCAGCCTCGCCGAAGGCTACGGCCTGCCCCCGATCGAAGCCGCGGCGATGGGGGTTCCGGTTGTGTGCAACGACCTGCCAATCTACCGGGAAGTGCTTGGAAATATTCCCGTTTACGCGTCGGTCTCTGACAGGTATCTTTGGCGCCACGAGATAAGGGGTTTGGCGAATTCGGATCAAAACCGCGGCGGGGCAGAAAAAAGTGCTGGGATGGGGTGGCAACCGCCCTCATGGGACGCGCATTTCAAGACCGTGTTAAGGATGATCTGATAGCCGCTTGAGTGGTACAGAGCCGTATCAACGGCCATCTTAGGGGCATACAGTTGGGCGCATGGCGGTCATATCGGCTTCGGCTCCAGCGAAAGCGCTGGCTTATTCGCGCCTTTCGCAAACGGCGTGAACTGAACCCCGTCACCAATCGCACCGCCAATATCCAACCCTCGGACATCTTGCTGTTTTGCACGCAACGCAACGAAGGGGTGCGCCTGCCTTTCTTCCTGCAATACTACCGCGACATGGGCGTGAACCACTTTTTCTTTGTCGATAATGACAGCGATGATGGCTCGCTCAACTACCTGTCTCAACAAGAGGATTGTTCGGTCTGGACGACCCCGGCAGGGTACAAGCGGTCGCGATTTGGGGTCGATTGGCTGAACTGGCTTTTGAGGAAGCACGGACATGGCCATTGGTGCCTGACCGTTGATCCGGACGAATTGTTCCTTTACCCGTTCTGCGACACTCGCCCCCTGCGCGCGCTGACCGACTGGCTGGATGCGTCTTCGATCAAATCCTTTTCGGCGATGCTGCTCGACATGTACCCGAAAGGGCGGATCGACCAGCAGCCATACATGCCCGGCCAGAACCCGCTTGAGATCGCGTCGTGGTTCGATGCCGGGAATTACACGCTGAAAAAGAACCCGAAGTTCGGAAATCTCTGGATACAGGGCGGCCCCCGCGCCCGCGTGTTTTTCGCTGATGAGCCCGAGCTGGCCCCAGCGCTGAACAAGATCCCGCTGGTCAAATGGGATCGGAGCTATGCCTACGTCAGCTCAACCCACAACCTGCTGCCGCGCGGGCTGAACCTCGTCTACGATGAATGGGGCGGTGAGAAGGCAAGTGGCATTCTGCTGCACACCAAATTTCTGGAAACCTTCACCGAAAAAGCCGCCGAAGAACTGGACCGCGGCCAGCATTACGGCGCGTCGCGTGAATATCTGGCCTACGCGGATGGGATCAAGGACAACCCCGAGCTTTGGTGCAAATGGTCCGAGAAATACATCAACTGGCGACAGCTTGAGATTTTGGGCCTGATGTCCAAAGGAAACTGGGCATGACGGTAGGGGTCGTCATGCTGGTACACACCGCGCTGGACCGGGCCGAACAGACCGCCCGTCACTGGGCGCGCGGCGGTTGTCCGGTGGTGATCCACGTCGATAAGATGGTGCCAAAACCCACTTACAATCGCTTTGTCGCAAAGCTGGCCGATGTGCCCGACATCATCTTTTCCAAACGACATCGCTGCGAATGGGGCACCTGGGGTCTGGTCGCCGCCAGTCAGGACGCGGCAGAACTGATGTTGGAGCGGTTCGAAGCCGTCAGGCACGTCTATCTTTCCTCCGGGTCTTGCCTGCCGCTGCGACCGGTTCACGAGTTGCGGCAATATCTTCGTGACCGCCCCCGCACCGACTTTATCGAAAGCGCCACAACTGCGGATGTTCCCTGGACCGTTGGCGGCCTGGACGAAGAACGCTTTACCCTTCACTTCCCGTTTTCCTGGCGCAAGCATCGCTATCTTTTTGACAAATTTGTCGAGGCGCAGCGCCTTATCCGCTACAAACGCAACATTCCCGAAGGCGTGGTGCCGCATATGGGGTCGCAATGGTGGTGCCTGACGCGCCAGACCCTGTCTGCGATCCTCCAAGATCCTGCCCGGCCCAAATATGACGCCTATTTCCGACGCGTCTGGATCCCGGATGAAAGCTATTTCCAGACATTGTCGCGGCTGTATTCGACCAATATCGAAAGCCGTTCTCTGACTCTGTCCAAGTTCGACTTTCAGGGCAAACCGCACATCTTCTACGATGATCATTTGCAGCTGTTGCGGCGATCCGATTGTTTTGTGGCGCGCAAGATCTGGCCCCATGCCGAACGGCTCTATCAGGCCTTCCTGACAGATCCCGAGCGCGCCATGTCGCGCCAAGAACCCAATCCCGGGAAGATCGACCGTATCTTTGCCAAGGCGGTGGAACGTCGGACACGTGGCCGCCCCGGCCTTTATATGCAAAGCCGTTTCCCGAACTTTGGCTGGGAAAACGGGATGACCGCCGGGAAATACTCGGTGTTTCAGGGCTTTGCAGAACTGTTTCAGGACTTTGGCCCATGGCTGGCCAGAGCGACCGGGGCGCAGGTGCATGGTCACCTGTTTGCGCGCGATCGGGTGGAATTTGCTGGCGGGCAGACCGTCATAAACGGGGCGCTTTCGGGCAACGCGAAACTCCGCGATGCAAACCCCAAGGCATTTCTGACCAACCTTCTTTGGAACACCCGGGGCGAACGGCAGTGTTTCCAATATGGTCCCGCCGACAACCCCGATATCAATTGGCATATAGCGCGCGACCCCAACGCGCAGATCAGCGTCATCTCGGGCGCCTGGGCGGTGCCACTGTTCAAATCCAATGCCAATTTCGCCGACCTTCGGGCCAAAGCCGCCTTGTTGCAAAAGATCGAAAGCAAGATGCTGGACGAACTGCGCAGCCCCGATGTCAAAGCGCGCGTGCGCATCTGGACAATGGCCGAGTTCATCGAGGCCCCGATGGAGCCCCTGCAGATTATCATCGATGAGATCGGCCAGAAGTCTCTGCGCCGACTGGCCGAAGCGCCTCGGCTGGAAGACCTTGCCGGTTTTGGCCAGTTCCTGCAGAATCTCAAAAATCAGGGGATGCACCCTTATCTGATGGGTGATTTCCCGGTTGACCCCATACCGCGCCATATCCGCGACCAAGCCCGCAAACCCTATCTGATCAAGAAATAGGCCCACATGTCCGACCGTTTCGACTGCTTCGTTGTCTTTGCCGAAATGCGCACCGGGTCCAACTTCCTTGAGGCGAACCTGAACGCCTTTGACGGGATCACCTGCCACGGCGAAGCGTTCAATCCACACTTCATCGGCTACCCCAAGTCCGAGGATATACTCGGCATTACTCAGGATGAACGGGATCGCGCGCCCATCAATCTATTGGAACAGATCCGCGAACGCACCCCGGGCGGGATTGGCGGTTTTCGCTATTTCCACGATCATGACCCGCGGATACTTGACGCACTCCTGACCGATCCGCGTGTCGCCAAGATCGTCCTGACGCGCAACCCGGCTGACAGCTATATCAGTAAGAAGATTGCGCAGGCCACGGGCCAATGGAAGCTGACCAACGTCAAACGCCGCAAGGACGCCAAGGCGCAATTCGACGCGGCCGAATTCAAGACCCATCTGGCCGATTTACAGGACTTTCAGGTGACCATCATGAAGGCGCTGCAAACCACGGCGCAAACCGCGTTTTACGTCGCTTACGAAGACCTTCAGGATGTCGAGGTGATGAATGGCCTTGCCCGATGGCTCGGCGCGACTTCGCGGTTGGACAGCCTGAACACCGCGCTGAAACGGCAGAACCCCGAGCCGACGTCTGAGAAGGTTGAGAACTTTGAGCAGATGGCAGACGCCTTGGCGCAGCTGGATCAGTTCAATTTGTCTCGCACTCCGAATTTCGAGCCACGTCGGGGGCCTGTGGTGCCCTCTTACATTGCCGCTGCAAAGACGGCGCTATTGTATATGCCAATCCGCTCAGGTCCCGAGGCGGCGGTGACACAATGGCTGTGCGAACTGGACGATGTGCAAGAGGGGGATTTACCCAGCAAGTTCACCCAAGGATCGCTGCGCAACTGGAAGCGCGAGCGTCCCGGGCATCGCAGCTTTACCGTAGTGCGCCACCCGCTGGCCCGCGCACACGAAGCCTTTTGCACGAAGATCCTGACCACGAAAAAAGGCAGTTTTGCCGGGATCCGCAAAACCCTGCGCCGCGCCCATAACCTGCCGATCCCCGAAGGTGAGCCTGACGCCAGCTATGACGCGGCCGCCCACCGCGCGGCCTTTACGGCTTATCTGGCATGGGTCAAAGCCAATCTTCAGGGGCAGACCGCTGTACGCGTCGATGGGCATTGGGCGACGCAGGCGCAATGCATTCAGGGGATGGCGGAATATACGCTGCCTGACATGATTGTTCGCGAAGACGAGATGGAAGGAAATCTGCCCGCCCTCGCGATGCAGGTCGGTCATCCCGCGCCGCTCGACCCCCGGCAGGTGCCCAACCAAGCGCCCTTTTCCCTGGCCGAAATCTATGACGACCAGATCGAGGCGCTGGGCCGTGAGGCCTATCAGCGCGACTACGTGATGTTTGGTTTCGACGACTGGTCCTAGAGCGTTTCGGCTTTTCCGAAAAGCCCTGTTCGCGTCAGGCGGCTTTGACCGCCTCCGACTCAGTCAGGATCGTGTAAAGCGTTGCGGCGTCCGGATTGGCCCGCAGTTTGGCGCAAAGATTTGCCTCACGCAGGGTGCGGGACACCAGGGCCAGCGCCTTGAGATGCTCAACGCCCGCCTCTTCGGGGGCGAAAAGGGCAAAAATCAGATCGACAGGCTGGCGATCCACGGCTTCGAAATCAATCGGCTTTTCCAGAAGGATGAAGGTGCCAACCACCTGATCCAGCCCTTCGATGCGTGCATGGGGCAAAGCAACGCCATGCCCCACGCCTGTTGGACCAAGCGACTCGCGCTCCATCAATGCTTCGACGGTCGCACCGGTGGGCAGGCCATGCGCTGCCCCGGCAAGATCGGCCACATCGTGCATCAGGCGTTTCTTGCTGGAAACCGCACTGACGACCTTTACGGCCTCGGGTTTGAGTAGGTTTGTAAATTTCATGCTCTGCCCGTCTGCTCGACCATCGTTACTTTTTTATTAACGCGACCGCTAATTCGGGATTTATGGATCAATCCACCCGATATTGCCATCCTCGCGTCGGTAAACGACGTTCAAGCCATCCTTCTTTTCGTTTCGGAACACCAAGACCGGAGCCCCGGCCAATTCCATTTGCATCACCGCTTCACCGACGGTCAGCGACGGGATGGAGGTTTCCATCTCGGCCACAATGATTGGCTGCAGCGATTCAGGTTCTTCTGCATCCACGTCCGCATCCGAAGCGAGGATATACGAGGATGCCCCGAGAAGTTCAACGGGTTCCGTCCGGTCCCTATGGTGATCTTTCAACCTGCGCTTGTAGCGACGCAGCTGTTTGTCCATTTTCTCAATGCAGTTGTCAAAAGCGCCGTAAATTTCAGTCGCATGTGCTTTGGCCGAAGCGTTCAATCCGGTAGAAAGATGAACAACGGTCTCGCAGACATATTCATGAGCGCTTTTGGAAAAGATGATGGTCGCGTCGGTCGGTCGCTGTGAATACTTGTCCAGCGCGGTGCCCAGCTCATTCTTGACATGAATCTGCAGGGCTTCGCCAATATCGATCTGCTTTCCCGTAATCTGATAGCGCATGTTGAGTCCTTTTTTGTTTTCACCAGCAAACAAGACGGTTCAAGGCGCGGACGCCCCTTGGTCTGGTTTGCTGGTCAGGGAAGACACGCCAAAGCCGCAGTTTGCGAACATTGGCCCCCAGAAGTGAAGGATCTGTCGTTCAGCCATACAGCAAAGCGGCGTGTCATACCCTCATTTGAGAGGAGAATGCCCCCGGCTGTCAATCGAAACCGAGTAAAAAGAACGCGTGAACAAGAAACAACCTGTCGCCAAGGCGCGTCAGCCCATGCGGAAACTGTCGCCAAGGTAAACGCGTCTGACATTTTCGTTCCGAACCACCTCTTCGGGGGTGCCGGACATCAAAACCTTGCCGTCGTGCAGGATATACGCCCGGTCCACGATTTCGAGCGTTTCGCGCACGTTGTGGTCGGTTATCAACACGCCGATGCCGCGCTTTTTCAGGTCAGCCACAAGGTGCCGGATGTCCCCGACGCTGATTGGATCGACGCCAGCGAAAGGTTCATCCAGCAGCAGGTACTTGGGATCGGCGGCAAGACAGCGCGCGATTTCAACTCGGCGCCGTTCGCCCCCCGAAAGGGCCAAAGCCGGTGCACGGCGCAGATGCTCAATAGAGAATTCGCCTAGCAACTCTTCAAGCCGTTCGCGGCGGCGGTGCCGATCCTTTTCCACAATATCCAAGACCGAGGCGATGTTGTCTTCGACGCTAAGCCCCCGGAAAATCGACATTTCCTGCGGCAAATAGCCAATTCCCAAGCGCGCACGGCGGTACATCGGCAGATATGTGGCGTCGCGCCCGTCGATCAGAACCTCGCCCGCATCTGGATTCACCAATCCGGCAATGGCGTAGAATGACGTAGTCTTGCCTGATCCGTTCGGCCCGAGCAGCGCAACGACTTCGCCGCGATCAAGACGCAAAGTCACGTCGCGGATCACCACTTTCTTGCGGTAGCTTTTGCGCAAATGGTTAACCCTGAGACCGCTGGTCCCTTCGGTTACCGTCAGGTCGGGGCGGGCCATTACTGGTCCTCGCCCTGCTGAAGTATCGTCTTTACCCGGCCCGACATTGTTGCCGCGCCGGTATCAAGGTTCACCACCATCTGTTGCGAAGTCAGCGCATTCGGCCCCTGCGTCAGCAGCACGTTGCCCGACATAACGACCGTGCCACCGTTGATGTTGTAGTCGGCGCGTTCTGCCTCGGCGGCCTCTTCACCGCTGACAAGCGTTACGCCGCCGGTGGCTTCGAGCCGGTCAATCCGGCCCTGGCTTTCGGAGTAGACCACCAAGACGCGCGGCGCAGCCAGACGCATGTCGCCCTGAACGATCACGACATTCCCGGTATAAAGCGCCGTTCCATCCTTTTGGTTGACCGCAAGAGAGTCAGCCGTGACCTCGACCGGGGCCTTGGTATCTTGTTGAAGTGAGCCGAATTTGACCTCAGTGCCCTGTTGAGCCGCGGAAATAACGGGAAGCCCCGCAACAAGAAGGGCAAGCAATAAACGTCTGATCATTTGGCAGCACTCTTTCAATCTTGTGGCAGGTATATCAGCTTTACCCCGTCGGTGAAAAGCAGTTGCACATCGCCATCCTCTCCGACGGCTTCGATCCGCATCTTTCCTGCCTCAATTGTACCCAAAGGCCCCTCGCCCTGCACCGGGCCACCGCTTTCGGCCTCGATCTTGTCGATGGCGGAATTCAGCGTCTCGGTCGTCAGGACATATCCGGTCGAGCTTTCGATCGTCACGCCACCTTCCATCACCGCCATCTTGTCGCTGTCACGCAGCGTGGCATGCAAAGCGTTCAGCAGAATTTCACTGCCGTCGTTCATTCGCATCCGCGCAGCAAGCTCCTCTGCGCGGATCACGCCGTCGCCTTCTGGCGTTGCCGTGCTGGCGGTCATTGTCAGCATGTCGCCTCTTTCCGTGGTGCCCGCGTAATAGGGCGCCCCAACCCGCTCGCGGGAGGCGCCTTCGCCGGGCAGGCCTTCGGCAAAAGGCATATCCAGAACTTGTTCAGTGCTGCGCGACAAAAGAAACAGAGTGGACAGCAGGATCAGCGCGGCCAAAGGCAGCAGGATCTTCAACCAAGCAATGACTTGGGAATACAGCCCGTCGCCGCGCGCCATGGCCTATGCCCCCGTTTCGTCAGGCATGGGCGAAGATGTCCGTTTCCGGCCAACCCTCGAGATCCAGTATCGCGCGCGTCGGCAGGAAATCAAAACAGGCCTGCGCAAGGTCCATCCGGCCTTCGCGTTCGAGCATTTGGTTCAGCACATCGCGCAACCGGTGCAGATGCAGCACGTCTGAGGCGGCATAATCCATCTGCGCCTTGCTCAGTTCCGCCGCCCCCCAATCGCTGGATTGCTGCTGCTTCGAGATATCGACGCCGATCAGCTCTTGGGTCAGAGCCTTGAGGCCGTGGCGGTCGGTGTAGGTGCGTACCAGACGGCTGGCGATCTTGGTGCAATAAACCGGCGCGGCCAAAGCGCCGAAAGCGTTGTACATCGCAGCTATATCGAACCGGCCAAAATGAAACAGCTTGAGGATAGAGGGATCTTTCAAAAGGCGGGCAAGGTTCGGCGCCTCGGTCTGGCCTTTTGCGATCTGAACCAAGTGCGCATGGCCGTCCCCGCCAGACAGTTGCACGACACAAAGCCTGTCCCGATGCGGGTGCAGACCCATCGTCTCGCAGTCGATCGCCACCATAGACCCCAGATCGAGATCGCCGGGCAGGTCGCCCTGATAAAGATGATTGGCCATAAGCTACCCTTTCGCTGCCCGGTTCAGACCTGCAGCACATATCCGCAGGCAGAGCCGCATTCAACTCTGCTCACCGTCCGGGTCCGCCACATTTCGACGGCAGTTATCTTAAATGTGGCGCGATTCGGGCGGATGTGGGCCAAAATATGGCGTGAGCGCGCCTTGATTCGGACACATTCGATCACGCAAATGATGGGCGTGTAACATTTCGTGAGCGTCGGCACTCGCCTGTTAATTGTTCCAATTTCCTTAAAACTTTTCTGTTCCCGACTGGCATACTCCAGGTACCACAGAGGCTTTGCATTGCAAAAAATTCGCTGGCGGGTCGCTAACTCCCTCAAGAACCTACTGTTTCCCGTTTTGGCTAGGAACGCAGGTTTCGCTATCTACGCACCGCCAATTCGCCAAACGGTTGACCTCTTTTTCCCGGATCGTCGACGATAGGGAAACAATAGCGCCTCCATTGTCACCAAAGGGCACACGGCCTCCAGAGCAGGATGTGGAGTATTGTCGCTGCGCCAATCTCAATCGCCCGAAAGATCCGGGGAAAATTCGCGCCGATACGTCACGTATGCCTGATAACCCTCAAGAAGCCCAATAAAAGAAGACGTTTCAACCATAAAGTGCGCCCGAAACCCTTTGTTGACGGTGGAGGCCACTCAAGGGCATAAAGTGGAAGTCGAGCGATAAGGACACAATTTGGTCTGAATTCGCGCAATACGGCACTTGGGGGTTGGTGCTTCCACTTGGGAGTAATGGTTAGTCTGCTGAGTTTTATCCGATCGGTTTTCGGGTAGTACATCAAAGCCAAATTTCGGCGCAAGATTTCAACATCGCTTCTGCGGTGAATAATATTCTTTTGCCTGCAAATTTGATCAGCGCTCACCACGCTCCGTCTCGAATGACTTAGGAGGTCATCTTGACATTGCATCTTCGCCAGCCGCTGCCCACGGCAAGTATCGAGACCCTGATTGACGAAGCCCTTCTTTCGCGGCCGCGTCCGGCAGTGTATCGTGACCATCTGAAGCGCATTCTCGACGTCGCCTTGATAGCTTTTGTCGCCTTTCCTGTTCTGCTCATCATGATCCCGCTGGCACTTCTCATTGCAAGCGACGGCGCATCGCCTTTGTATTTCCAAAAGCGCGTGGGCCGAAACGGACGCATCTTTTATATGTGGAAATTGCGCTCGATGGTGCCGAACGCCGACGCCCTGCTTGAGGCGCATCTTTCCGCAAATCCCGAGGCCCGCGCCGAATGGAATCGCGACCAGAAGCTGAAGAACGACCCACGCATCACGCGCGTCGGCCGCCTCATCCGAAAGACTTCGCTGGACGAACTGCCCCAGTTGTGGAACGTCCTGCGCGGCGACATGTCGCTTGTCGGGCCGCGCCCGATGATGGTCAACCAGCAAGACCTGTACCCCGGCACCGCATATTACGCGCTGCGTCCGGGCATCACTGGTTTCTGGCAGACCTCGGTCCGCAACGAATCCAGCTTTGCCGAGCGCGCCGGATTTGACACCGACTACCTGCGCAAACTGTCGTTCAGCACCGACCTCGCCGTGCTGCTGCGCACCGTCAAGGTCGTGCTCAAAGGCACCGGCTGCTGAATCACTTTCTCTCTCGCCAAAGAAAGAGGCCTCGCCATCTGGCGGGGTCTCTTCATATCTCGATCTGCGCGTGCATGCACTGCCGCCCGTCGGGCCCGCGCACCCACATGTCGGTGCCATTCTGGCAAAACGTTGCCGTCTCGAAATGCAAAAGCGGGGCAGTGGCCCGAAAACGGAAGCTTCTGAGCGGAGCGGTTTTCGATGCCATTAACATCAGCTTTTGCGCCAGCAGGGGCCCGTGCACCACAAGCCCGTCATACCCTTCGACATCGCGCGCATAGTCCAAGTCATAATGGATACGGTGGCCGTTGAATGTCAGCGCAGAATACCGAAACAGCAGCGTTGAATCAAATTTCGCCTCTTCGGTTTGCTGCTCATCGCTTCGTGCCTGTGGCGGAACAGAACGCGGGGCATTGGGGTCAGGATCTTCGCGATAGACCAAATCATGCAACTCGGTCACGCAAAGCTGCCCGGCCTGAGACACCTCATGGCGCAGGGTGACAAACCCCAATGCGCCCGTCCGCCCAACTTTCTTGTCGACCTTCACAACTGTGCTGACCTTTTCCGCAGTCTCCCCGGCGCGCAGCGGCGCATGAAACGTCAACGCACCTCCGGCCCACATCCGCCGTGGCAACCCCAGATCAGGGATCAGCCCCTGGCCAACACGCGGATGCCCGTCGCGGCCCAGACCTTCCGGGGGCTGGGGCACCCAGAAATACAGCTGGTGAAAGAACGGCGGCAAAGGGCTGCCAGCTTCAATGTCCGGAGCGTCGCCTATCGCAACCTGAAACGCTCTGGCACGTGCGGGATCCATAAGGTCGGTTTGACGCTGCTTGGCCAAAGGCGCATCCTGCATGGGCTTTCTCCTATTTGCCGGACTATTCCAGCCATGCCCATCGCCGTCCAGTCCCTCGATCATCTTGTTCTGACCGTCGCAAACATCAGGAAAACCTGCGATTTCTACCAAAGCATCATGGGGATGACGCCCGAAACTTTCACCCCCGCCGACGGCAGCACCCGCTGGGCGCTCAAATTCGGTGCGCAAAAGATCAATCTTCACCAAGCCGGGCAAGAATTCGACCCAAAGGCCAGCAATCCAAGGCCCGGCTCTGCCGACCTTTGCCTTCTTTCGGACGCACCAATCGCCGAATGGCAAAACCACCTCTCTGAAAATGGCGTTTCCATCGAAGAAGGCCCCGTGCACCGCACTGGTGCCACAGGGCCTATTCTGTCGATCTACCTGCGCGATCCTGATGGCAATCTGATCGAGATTTCAAACCCGGCCTGATACCCTTAATTGGTCCGCGAAATTCCAGCGCTGCGGGGGCTGGCGCCCGCGCTGCGCCTCGGTCAGCCGCGCATCCTAAGCGCTTCTCGGCGCAACTCACCCATCAACTCATCCAATAGCTTGATCCCAAGCTCGTTGGTCAACCGGCCCTGATCATCCCATTGTTGCGCCGTCTGGGCGACCGTGACCTCCGGCCCGGTCAACAGGCGCGGGCGGAAAGGGGACAGGACCAAGCGGGCCATGTTCTGCGATCTCTCGCCTCCGGCACGCCCCGCCGCTGCCGAAACGATGGCCACGGGCTTGTCCCGCCAAGGGTTGCCCTCTGTCCGGCTGATCCAATCCAACGCATTCTTGAGCGCGCCAGTAATCCCCTTGTTGTATTCCGGGCTGGCAACGATCACCGCATCCGCTTCGGCGATCTGATCCGCCAAAGCCTGCACCTCGGGCGGGATGCCGTTTTCTTCCTGTAGGTCCTGATCGAACAGAGGAAAACGAATGTTGCCTTCAACAAAGCTCGCCTCGCCGAAACGTCGCGCTGCTTCCTGCAAAAGCAGCCGATTGGTGGACGCTTTGCGCAGCGACCCACTGATGCCTACCAATTTCAATTCGCTCATCTGTGCACTCCATGCTCGCGTTGCTGTAAGTACCTACAACGCAACAACGCCGCGGCAAGCCGCGGCGTTGTGTGAAGCCCTGTGCGAAAATGCGCAGATCAGCTGTTGGGGTAGATCACGATCTCGACCCGGCGGTTCTGCGCCTTGCCTTCCGCGGTCAGGTTCGACGCGATCGGCTGATCCTCGCCGCGGCCAATAACCGAGATACGGCTGCCCGGAACACCTTCCGAGATCAGGACATTGGCAACCGACTGTGCACGGCGCTGCGAAAGGTTCAGGTTGTAAGCCGCGTCACCATCGCTGTCGGTGTGGCCGATGACCTGAGCCGTA
Organism: Pacificoceanicola algae; assembly: GCF_049341065.1. Classification (NCBI taxonomy): domain Bacteria; kingdom Pseudomonadati; phylum Pseudomonadota; class Alphaproteobacteria; order Rhodobacterales; family Roseobacteraceae; genus Pacificoceanicola; species Pacificoceanicola algae. The sequence continues at coordinate 26,837 of NZ_JBMPIX010000004.1, forward strand.
GTGTTCGGATAGGCCAGCAGGCTGGCCCCGACGTCGCGCAGATCGGCCACCAGAGCGGGGCGCAGCTGTGCGCTGTCGGTTGCGAACAGGATGTCCTGCGGCATGGTCACGATCAGACGGTCGCCGGTGTTGCGGATCGTCGTGTTCGGTCCAAGCTGCTGGCGCAGTTCAGCCTCTTGCTTGTCGAGCTGGTTGCCGATGGCAGCACCTGCCGCTGCGCCGACAAGCGCGCCGGCCACGGTTGCGCGGTTACGCTCGCCGACATCGCTGCCGCCAGCCAGACGGCCGGTAATGGCGCCAAGGCCAGCACCGATCAACGCGCCTTGCTTGGCCTGACGGTTGGGATCGTTTTGATCGAACATGGGACCGGTGGTGCAGGCGCTTAAGCCAAGGGATGCCACAGCGGCCAGAAGAATCGGGAATTTTGCCCGGATCATATTGCGTGCCTCTTATGTTAGTCGCCCCGACTTCATGGGGTCTTTCACTTTTGATATACAATAACATGGGTTGTTCCCGCACGCATGTCACGGGGAAATCGGCGAAGCTCCGCGCATGCAGAGGCGCTAGGCGTCTTCCCGCGCCGCCTCCCATGCGAGAATGGCGCGCTTGACGGGCAGCCCCCAATGATAGCCGCCAAGTCCACCAGATTTGCGCAGCGCGCGGTGACACGGGATCAGATAGCTGATCGGGTTACGCCCAACGGCGGTTCCGACGGCGCGCACGGCCTTGGGATGCTGTATCGCTTCGGCAATTTCAGAATAGGTTGTTACATGCCCCGACGGGATCTGCATCAACGCTTCCCAGACCTTGATCTGGAATGGCGCCCCGATCAGGTAAAGCGGCAAGGGTCCGTCCTGTTTCACCCCAAAGGCGTTCAGAACCCAAGGACGCAGGCGCATGGGGTTTTCGACGTACTCGGCCTTGGGCCACCGGCCGACCAGATCCTCCATCGTCTCGTCGGCCGTGGTTTCGGCGGCAAAGCCGATGCCGCAAATGCCCTTGTCGGTGCCCATGACCAAAGCCGGGCCGAAGGGGCTTTCGAACCAGCCCCAATAAATCACCATCCCGGCACCGGCGCGGGCATAGTCGCCGGGGCTCATTGCCTCCCACCTCAGGAACAGATCGTGCAAGCGCCCACCGCCGGAAAGCCCGGTTTCATGCGCAGTTTCAAGCGTCGTAAACCGCTGTTGCAGAAGCGATTTGGCATGGCCCAGCGTCAGATACTGTTGGTAGCGCTTCGGCGACACCCCAGCCCATTTGCTGAACAAGCGTTGAAAATGCGCCGGACTCATGCCGATTTCGCGGGCCAGATCTTCGAGCGTGGCTTGCGGGCCCAGAACATCAACCGCATCAATGGCGCGGCGCATGACGTTGTAATGATATCCTTGATCGTCAGGCATGGTCATCTCCTTTACCACAGGTTTATCCGGCAACACCTTGTATAACGACCCGAATATTGCGCATCCCGATACTGCGGGGCATAACCGCTGATATGGCCAAGCAGCTTGATTATCATACGATCCGCGAGATCTTTACCCGCTTTCAGCAGTCCGAACCCGAACCCAAGGGCGAGCTGAACCACGTCAACGCCTATACCTTGGTGGTGGCGGTGGCGCTGTCTGCCCAGGCGACCGACGCGGGGGTGAACAAGGCCACGGAAAAACTGTTCAAGATTGCGGACACGCCGGAAAAGATGCTGGCGCTGGGCGAAGACGGTGTGATCGAGCATATCAAGACGATCGGCCTGTACCGCAACAAGGCCAAGAACGTCATCAAGCTGTCGCGCATTCTGGTCGACGATTACGGCTCTGAGGTGCCCTGCTCCCGCGCCGCGCTGGAAAGCCTGCCGGGCGTGGGTCGCAAGACAGCCAACGTCGTGTTGAACATGTGGTGGCACTATCCGGCGCAGGCCGTGGACACGCATATCTTTCGTGTCGGAAACCGCTCGGGCATCTGCCCGGGCAAAGACGTGGTCGCCGTCGAACGCGCGATCGAAGACAATATTCCAGTAGATTTCCAACAGCACGCGCATCACTGGCTGATCCTTCACGGGCGCTATATCTGCGTTGCGCGCAAACCAAAATGCAAGGCTTGCCTGATAAGTGACCTATGCCAATTTGAGGACAAAACGTTATGAAGAAATACAAGGTTGTGGGCATCGGCAACGCCGTGGTCGATGTGATTTCGCGCGCCGAGGATACCTTCCTGAACCTGATGGGGATCGAAAAGGGCATCATGCAACTGGTCGAACAGGATCGGGGCCAGACACTGTATGCCGCGATGGAAGGCCGGGTTCAGACGCCGGGCGGCTCGGTCGCCAATACCATTGCCGGGGTTGGCACGCTGGGCCTGCCCACCGCCTTTATCGGTCGCGTACATGACGACGCTCTGGGCCATTTCTACGCCGATGCCATGACCAAAGAGGGGATCGATTTCGTCAACGCGCCGGTCGAGGGCGGCGAATTGCCGACCTCGCGCAGCATGATCTTTGTCTCGCCCGATGGCGAACGCTCGATGAATACATACCTCGGGATTTCTGCGGAACTGGGGCCGGATGACGTCGACGAAGACGTAACCAAACAGGCCGAGATCGTTTTCCTTGAGGGCTATCTATTCGACAAGGACAAAGGCAAAGACGCCTTCCTTCGCGCTGCGCGCACCTGCCGCGCTGCCGGTGGCCTTGCCGGCATCGCCATTTCCGACCCCTTCTGCGTCGAGCGGCACCGCGGCGATTTTCTGACCCTGATCGCCAACGAAATGGACTATGTCATCGGCAACGAGGCCGAGATCCGATCGCTGTATCAAAACGACGATCTGGATGGAGACTTGAAAGCGGTTTCGGACATCTGCCCCTTGGTGGTGTGCACACGTTCGGGCGATGGCGTGACCATCATTCGCGAGGGCACACGCACCGACATTCCCGTGGAAAAAATTGTTCCTGTCGATGCCACCGGTGCGGGCGATCAGTTTGCCGCGGGCTTCCTTTACGGTTTGGCAACGGGCGCCGACATGGAATTGGCCGGGCGCATGGGCTGTGTCGCAGCCACCGAGGTGATCAGCCATATGGGTCCGCGTCCCGAGGCAAACATGCAAGCGCTCTTTCGTCAGAAGGGCCTGATTTAGCGCCGTTTTTCACGCACCATTAACGAAACTTCTCTTCCCGTAGCCGATCGTCAAGAGTAGCCTCTCATGTAAGGTATTTTTATCGGAGCATTTTTTGACCCGTTTCATTGTCCTCCGCGACAGGTCGGGCAACTGGCGCAGACCTGCCGTTCCATCGCTGAACGCGATAGAACCCACCCGTCCGGATGAACCGGCCGAGCCTGAGATTACGACCGTAGAACTCTCGCCCAAGTATGTTGATGAGATTGAAAAAGATCCGTCTTTCCTTGGTGTGTCACCCGTCGTTCCGACCAGGCTGCTGGCGCCCGAGCCAATGGACGAGTTGCGGGCCGACGAGTTGGTGCCGGGATGGGGGCAAAGCGCCATCGGTGCGGATCGGACTCAGTACACCGGCAAGGGGGCGCGAATCGCGCTGCTCGACACAGGGATAGACACCCAACACCCTGCTTTTGCCAAAATTACACCGATGACACGCGATTATGCTGGCACCGGTATCGAAGACGCCAACGGCCATGGCACACATGTCGCAGGCACGGTTCTGGGGCGCGATATGGGCGGGATGCGCATCGGGGTGGCGCGCGGCGTCACGTCGCTGTTGGTTGGCAAGGCACTGACAGACAGCGGCCATGGACGGTCAGAAGATTTTCTGCGTGCGCTGCTGTGGGCCCGGGATCAAAAGGCCGATGTCATCGGGTTTTCACTGGCCTTCGACACCGCCGCCCATATCGAGATGCTCACAGCCAATGGCTATCCGATGACGCTGGCGACTATGGCAGCGGTTCATGCCTATCGCGGCAACCTTCGGATTTTCGAAAATCTGCTGGGTATGATGGACCCTGCGACCCGCCCACTGGTGATGGGGGCCATCGGCAACGATTGTCTGCGTACCATATCGCCGGAATTTGAAACCGGACCCGCTGCGCCGTCGGCGGCACGCGGCGTTTTGACCATCGGTGCGCTGGGCCCTGGTAGCGCCGGCTTTTCGCCAGCCCCGTTCAGCAACATCGGCCCATCCCTGATGGCACCCGGGGTTGGCATTGTCTCGGCCAGCGCAGGCGACGGTGTCCGCAGCATGAACGGCAGTTCAATGGCCTTGGCCCACGGTTTGGGCGTGGCCGCCTTGTGGGCTGAGCATATGCGGGAAACCGGTCAAAAAGTGAATGCACAGACCCTCGCAACCAATTTGGTCAGCGCGGCAACAACCGATGGATTATCGCCGCACCTGACCTTGTTTGAACGCGGCCAAGGCTTGATCCAGGCGCCGCGCAGCACCTTGGAATAACGCCCAGTTCAGTGCGCCTCGGCCCAGTTGGCGCCTTGGCCTGCATCCACGATCAGCGGAACGTCCAGTTTCACCACAGGCTCGGCCGCGCCCTGCATGATTTCGCGCGCGGCGCCAACCAGGTCATCGACCGCGGCCTTTTCGACCTCAAAGATCAATTCGTCATGCACTTGAAGCAGCATCTTGGCGGGTAGTCCCGCTATGGCCTCAGGCATCCGAACCATGGCACGTCGGATGATATCCGCCGCTGTGCCCTGAATCGGCGCATTGATCGCCGCGCGTTTGGCAAAGCCTGCGCGCGGGCCTTTGGCAGCGATCTCGGGCGTGTGGATCACCCGGCCAAACAGGGTTTCTACCCGCTTATGTTCTTTGGCGAACTCGATGGTGTCGTCCATATAAGCCTTGATGCCAGGGAAGCGTTCGAAATAGCGATCTATGAAACCCTGCGCCTCGGCCCTCGGAATGCGCAGATTTCGGGCAAGACCAAAGCCCGAAATGCCGTAGATCACGCCAAAGTTGATGGCCTTGGCCTGACGGCGGATGTCCGGGGTCATCTCCCCCATCGGCACATTGAACATCTCGGACGCGGTCATGGCGTGGATGTCTTGCCCCTCGAGGAACGCTTCTTTCAGGGCGGGGATGTCCGCCATATGCGCCAGAATGCGCAGTTCGATCTGGGAATAGTCGAGGCTCACCAGCACCTTGCCTTCTTCGGCCACAAACGCTTCGCGGATGCGCCGCCCTTCCTCGGACCGGACAGGAATGTTCTGCAGGTTCGGATCGTTGGAGGCCAGTCGCCCGGTGTTCGCCCCGGCGATCGAGTACGAGGTATGTACCCGCCCGGTTTCCTTGTTGATGTGCTCTTGCAGCGCATCGGTGTACGTAGATTTCAGCTTTGACAACTGCCGCCAGTCCAGCACCCGTGCAGGCAGGTCGTGTTCGGTGGCAAGGTCTTCGAGAATGTCGGCCCCTGTGGCATAGGCTCCGGTCTTGCCTTTCTTGCCCCCCTCAAGCGCCATCTTGTCGAACAGGATTTCCCCAAGCTGCTTGGGTGAGCCAATGTTGAATTTCTCACCAGCCAATTCGTGAATCTCGGCTTCCAGTCCGGCCATTTTCTGGGCAAAGGCGTTCGACATGCGGCTCAGAACTTCGCGATCCACTTTGATCCCGGCCATTTCCATGTCTTTCAGAACGGGAACCAAAGGCCGCTCCAACCCCTCGTAAACACGGGTCACATGCTGCAGGTGCAACTGCGGCTTGAAGGTCTTCCACAGGCGCAAAGTAACATCTGCATCCTCGGCGGCATATTTCACCGCCTCGTCCAGCGGGACCCTGTCAAAAGTGATCTGCTTTTTGCCGCTGCCGAGCAGGTCTTTGATCGGGATCGGCGTATGGCTCAGATAGCGTTCGGACAGGGTGTCCATGCCATGCCCATGCAGCCCGGCGTTCATCGCGTAGGACATCAGCATGGTGTCGTCGATCGGCGCAATATTCACGCCGTAACGAGCAAAGATCTTGGCGTCGTATTTCATGTTCTGACCGATTTTCAGAACGGCCGGATCTTCCAGAAGGGGTTTCAACGCGTCCAACGCGGCGTTCAGACCGATCTGCCCTTCGGCCAGATCGTCGCTGCCAAACAGATCGTCCGTGGCGGTTGCGCGGTGGATCAGCGGGATATAGCAGGCCTCGCCCGGCTCGACGCTTAGCGAAATGCCGACCAGATCGCAGGCCATCTCGTTCAGACCCGTCGTCTCGGTATCCACGGCCACATAGCCACGCTCGTTTGCCTTGTCGATCCAGAGCTGCAAAGCCTTCATGTCCGAGACGCATTCGTATTTTGACGGGTCGATCGCTGGCCAATCCGGCGCCTTTTCAGGTGGGTTGGCGCCCTCGGGGGCGGTGTCGGGCATGGCCGGGGCCTCGACATCCAGCTTGTCCGCAATGCGTTTCGTCAGGGTGCGGAATTCCATTTTCGTCAGGAATTCCAGCAGCTGTTCAGGCACCGGTTCCCGCACCTCAAGATCATCCAGCGTAAAGGGCAGCTCCATGTTTTCGTCCAGCTGCACGAGCCTTTTCGACAGTTCGATCTGTGCGCGGTTGTCGATCAGAGTCTGCCGCCGCTTGGGCTGCTTGATTTCTTCGGCCCGATCCAGAAGCTCTTCGAGCGAGCCAAATTCGTTGATCAGCAAAGCCGCCGTCTTGATCCCGATGCCCGGGGCGCCCGGCACATTGTCCACGCTGTCGCCGGCCAAAGCCTGCACATCGACCACGCGTTCAGGCCCAACGCCAAACTTTTCCTCGACCCCTTCGCGGTCGATCAGCTTGTTCTTCATCGGGTCCAGCATCTCAACACCGCCGCCGACCAATTGCATCAGGTCCTTGTCCGAAGACAGAATCGTCACGCGCCCGCCCGCCTCGCGCGCCTGCCGCGCAAGCGTTGCCATGATGTCGTCCGCTTCAAAACCTTCAAGCTCTTCGCAAGCAATGTTAAAGGCCTTGGTCGCTTCACGCGTCAGCGGAATCTGCGGCCGCAGGTCTTCTGGCATGGCCTCGCGGTTGGCCTTGTACTGATCGTACATATCATTGCGGAAGGTGTGGCTGCCCTTGTCGAAAATCACCGCCACATGGGTCGGCGCGTCCGAGCCGTTGTTGCCGTCGATATATCGCTGCAACATGTTGCAGAAGCCGGAAACTGCGCCGATCGGCAGTCCGTCAGATTTGCGCGTCAGCGGCGGAAGCGCGTGGAATGCACGAAAGATAAAGGCCGATCCGTCGATCAGATGCAGATGGCATCCCTTGCCAAAATTGCCCGCCATGCTCGCTCTCCCGAAGTGCTGTTCGGGGGATGGTTTGCCATGATCCGGCATCCGTTGCCAGAGACGGATTTCGACACCCTGCCTCAGGCTATCGGAGTCTTGAAAGAAACAGCGCCTGGATCAACGGCCGCAGAAGGCAGGATCAAACCTTGCCTTCAAAATCCTTGTGCACGTATTTCGCGTCGCAATACGGGCATTCAACAAAGCCGACCTGCTCGGGGATCTGCAACCAGACGCGCGGGTGCCCCAAAGCCCCTTCACCGCCGTCACAGGCGATACGGTTGCTGTCAACGATCTTCGTTTCGGGCGCCTCGATGGTCATGGAACGCATTCCCTTTTCACTGGCTTTGCACTACCTGCGTTATGGGCCAAGAGCCAAGCAGGGGCAAGAGACAGAGCATGACGCAAGACGCAATCCGCATATCCGGTCTGAAGAAAACATACGAAGGCGGTAAACAGGCGCTCAAAGGCATTGATCTGTCGGTTCCCGCAGGCTCGGTCTTTGGGTTGCTCGGCCCGAACGGCGCAGGCAAATCGACGATGATCAACATCCTCGCCGGACTTGTGACAAAAAGCGCCGGACAGGTCGAAATCTGGGGGTGGGATCAGGATCAGAACCCACGCCAAAGCCGCGCCGCCATCGGTGTCATGCCACAGGAACTCAACCTTGATCCCTTTTTCACCCCGCGCGGCGCACTCGAAGTGCAGGCAGGGCTCTATGGCGTGCCCAAATCCCAGCGCCTCACCGCGGAAATCCTCGAAATGGTTGGCCTGACCGACAAGGCCGAGGCCTACGCCCGCACGCTTTCCGGCGGCATGCGCCGTCGTCTTCTGCTGGCCAAGGCCCTTGTCCACAGCCCGCAAGTCCTGGTGCTGGATGAACCCACCGCCGGTGTTGATATCGAGCTGCGTCAGATGCTGTGGAACAACGTCCGCAAGCTGAACCGCGACCGCGGCATGACCATCATCCTGACAACCCACTACCTCGAAGAGGCTGAGGAAATGTGCGACGAAATCGCCATCATCAACCACGGCGACCTTGTTGCGCGTGACAGCACAAAGAACTTACTTGGCCAACTCGACGCCAAGACCATGGTCATCCAGCCAGATTCTCACCCCGCCACGCTACCAGAGGCCTCCGGGATCACTGTCGAAACCCGCGAAGACGGCACCCTCGCGCTTAGCTACCACGCGGCACGAACCTCAGCCGAAGAGGTCCTCGGCGCGGTGCGTGCCGCTGGCATCCGAATCCGCGACGTCCGCACCGAACAGGCCGACCTTGAGGATGTGTTCCTCTCGCTGACGCGGAGCAGATAGGCTTCATTGGTCCCAAAATATCCCGGGGGAGCGCCAAAGGCGCTGGGGGCAGAGCCCCCGACCCCCGAGGCTAGAGCCGCAGGCCGTTAACGAAATCTCCTGTGCGCCGCAGACGCCCCTTTGGATTAACCCCGGCTCAACATCCGGCCAAGATTGCGCCCGGCAAGCACGTGCACATGTAAATGCGGCACTTCTTGCACGCCATTCTCGCCCGCATTCGAGATCAGGCGCCAGCCATTCTCGGCCACGCCTTCCATCTTGCAGACGTCTCCCACCGCGCGGACATAATCGACAATCTCCGCCTCCGTGGCCTCCTGAGCGAAGTGGTCGAAACAGACATATGCGCCCTTGGGGATCACCAGAACATGGGTCGGCGCTTGCGGTCGGATATCACGAAAAGCCAACGAATGCTCGGTCTCCAGCACCGTGCTGTTCGGGATCTCCCCACGCAAGATTTTGGCAAAGATATTCTGGTCGTCGTAAGCGTAACCCATGTCAGTCCTCAATTTTCGGCCGCCGTTTCGGGCCCTAGTCAGCATATAGATAATCTGTCTTCGCGAGTTCCATCGCCTTCTCGTCCGAAATCGTCAGAAACTCGGCCAGCGCCCGCGCATTCACTTCGGGCGCATCGGCTTCGCGAATGCGCAGGAAGTTGTCAAAATGCGCGTCCCGGATCTGGTCGCTTTCGTGGATCATGTCATTGCGCACTGTCGGCAACAACCGCTCAAGCGTTTCGCGGGGCGTGCGTTCGCCAGCCAGCCCGACACGTTTGGCGTGGCCAATCAGGTATTCATCCGAAAACAGACACTCGATCTCGATCATGCGCGTCACTGACCTGTCCCGCCCGAAATCCTCCAGCAGATCAAGGTTCGCGGGGTCGATGCACACAATCAGCCGATCCGTCTCGTAATAGTCGTAGAGCATCCGCATCAGCGCCCGCCGATGCCGGTGCCTCTTGCCCATCGTGGACTGAATTCCGCCAAGGTCAGGCAGCGGGCAAGCCTCTTCATTGAACAGGTATTCGATGCAAGGGATGTTGGTCATCAAACGCACACGTTCCAGCAGACGCTTGGCCACGTGCCACTTCTTGCACACCACGATCAATAGTTCGCGTTCTCGCCCCAGCGAGCTTTCCTTTTCCCAGAACCGAGAGGCAAACCTCCGCCCGATCCGGCCCTTTTCGGTCAGGAATTTGTACAGCGACCGCCCTTCGTTCGAAATCTGGAACCGCACCCCTTCCGAGGCATAGAGCACCCCCAATCGTCGGCGCAGTTCCGTCGCATCGGGGCTGATCTTGCGGGCGAACAGGAAATCCTGACTCAGCAACAGATCGTAGTGATCGTTGTAAAACGTCACCGGCATCCCGTAATCCGAGAACATCAAAAAGGTCAGCGTCCTGCTGTCGATTTCATGTGCGGGCACCAGATGCCGCACGAGCGTCTGAAAAAATGTCTCATCCGGAATCCAGGTGGTCCGGAAGAATTTCATCACATCGCGGCGCTTGCGGGTGAAATCAAGGATCCACTCGATCGTCCGACGGCGCAGGCACCACCATTGGCTGCCGATCATCACTTCAAGATCTTCGGGGATCTTCCGCGTCAAGCCCAGACGCCGCTGGGTTTCGAACATCGTATAAAACCGCCGTTTCTGGCTGCGTTCGTTGAACCAGTGGCGATAGATCAGACGTTCTTCTTTCCAGCCAGTCTTGATCCACTCCGACTGAAAATAATCAAAGCTTTCAATGTAGTCGCAATCACGCCGGTCCAGAAATTCATGCGCGTATTCGGCTGATTTGATCGCCATGCAATCACCAGACAGCATGTAAAAATGCGTCGCGCGAGGAAAGCGTTCGACCGCCGCCTCAACCGCGTGCAGCGTCGCCTGAACCAAGCTCCATTCGCCCCAACCGCATTTGATCCGCTTCTTGGCAAAGGTCACGTTGGGATTGTCTGCCAGCGCCGCACGGATTTTCCGGTAGGCCGCATTTGGCGCACGGCCGTCGAAATGGATCGACATATAGTCGCCCACGGCCGTCAAACTCTGCGCCTGCTTGATGATGGCGTCAGGATCTTTGTGACACAAAAGAATGAAGGCAATTTTTGCCATTCCGGAAACGAGCCGCCCTACTTTTGCCAGATTGTTTATGTGATAAGGGTGAACGTGCGTTGAATAAACCTGCTTTCTTTGCTTTTTTTAAGGGAATTTCGTCTCAGATCGAGAGTAAAGCAGATCGTTTGGAGGGGTGTTCATGGGGTTCCCAGGCACTTGGATGACAGAAAGTCAGAGTGTTGTTTACAGAGTTGTGCCCAAATGTGCCTGTTCGACCATCGGTCAGATCATGTATTATTCGGATCACGGCGAATTTTTCGACGGTGACATCCACGATGCCACCGAAGGCATGCACAAATGGGCCATCGAAGAAAGCCAGCCGGCGATCAAGGCCAACGTAAAGACGCGCACATCTTATACTTTTACCTGTGTCCGCAATCCCTACACCCGGATCTTATCCTCGTTTTTCGACAAGATTTGCGGTATTCAGCGCAATGGCAAACGCTACCGCGGCAACCTTGTGCCTTTGTTGATCCAGAAATACGGGATCGAGGTTGGCGGCAAGGACGGTAAGGATGAGTTTGACCAGATCAAAAGCTTTCGCCGCTTTTTGCTGTTCACCCGCGACACCATTCGCTGGCGGCGTCCGATGGAGCCTGACATCCATTGGAGCGCCATGTCAGGGCACGTCAGCACCTTTATCGTGAATGGCGGGCGCTATAACAAAATATTCTGGACCGAGCAGTTCAACGACGGCATGCAACAGGTTCTGGACAGCATCCAAACGCCGCATCAGGTCGATCTCGCGAACATTCCGCGCTTTAACGAATCCGAAGGCCACGGCCCCAAGCGTCTCCACCCGGTCGAAGACTATTTCGACGATCTGTCGATGCACCTTATGAAGGAAATCTATCACCGGGATTTTGCGCTGTTCAAATACGACTTCGACAACCCGGGGAACAAGATGCCCATCGGGCCGATTGATCTGGACGAGATTCACGCCAAACTGGGCGACTGATCAGGCAACTCGTCCGCGTCCCGCTTTGGCAAGGGCAAGTCCAGATATCCGCAGACCGCGCGATAGGCGCGCTCGGCCAGAGCATCCGTGTCGGTTTCGCCAGCTGCCAGCGCGGCGTGGACCATGCCCGCCGTCATGCCGGACAGATCGGTGGCTGCGGTCTCGGGCTCGGGCACGTAGTGATTGGACAGAACCTCGGTCAGTTGCGCGTGGACCAATGCCTTTGACTGCCGCGTTTCTCCATCCAAGGGCAGGGTTTTCTCGGCCTCTTCAAGAATCCGCGACAGTTTTGGCGCCCTTGCATGGTGCCGGATCGAGGCTTTGAGGATAATCCAGACAGTTGCCTGCAAATCCTTCCCGTCACAGCGCCGCATCGCGTCAGCAATATCTTCGCGCATCTGAGCCATTTGGCGGCGCACCAATTCGGCTGCTATGGCGTCCTTGTTCGGAAAATACTGATAAAGCGATCCGATACTGACCCCGGCCCGCTCGGCCACCAAATTGGTGGTCAGCGCCGCCATTCCGCCATGCTCCAAAACCTGAGCCGCCGCGGTCACGATCGCCTCATACGAGGCGCGCGACCGGCTTTGGAGCGGTGTTTTGCGAGGCATGAGAGGAGGATCGACAGCCATGAGGAATGCGAGTTTGAAACCTGAGCAATTCCTCAGATCATGCCAACACCAGTCAACAAATCAAGGAAATTCCCGGTGACCATAACCATATTTATCCTGCTGCGCGCCCTGCCAGCTTGGCTCGCCTTGCCCCGCTCTGACCGCGACGACATTGCTGAAAAGGCCATGGCAAGCTCGGGCCTCGCGGCATGCGGCGCTCTTCGTTTGTATGATTGCGAAGCCTTCACTGCCCGGTGCAGCGACATGGCCGTGGTCGAAACCACGGATCTGCAAGGTTTCTACTTTGCGATGGAGCGCCTTCGAGACAGCCCGCTGTTCGCGGTGCCCTATTTTGAGCTGATCGACATCCTTCCAGGCATTGAAAACGGCTTTCGCCAGTTCGCGGAGGGCGGGAGGTAAGGCACGCAAACGCGTCGCCCAACCCGCAAATGAGCAATTACTCAGATCACGGCAGTTCGGCCGATGGAATAATCGGAAAGAATTCACCGTCGGACCACAGACCGAACCAATCCTCGTGATGCACGCCCAAATCGATCAGACGGTAAAAGCTTTTCCGGTCAATCAGCGCCTCAAGATCGGCACGGATATGGATATAGGGCGACGGCTCGCCGGTTCCGGGATCACGGTCAACCCGGATAGGATGGTCGGGACCGGCAAGCGCGTAATCGCCGACATGGGTCTCAAAGGTCAGGCGTTGCGCTTTGCCTTCGCCAGCAGCTTCAAAATCCACGGCGACGAAGGGCGCATCGTCGACGGTAATGCCAACCTTTTCAACCGGCGTCACAAGGAAATACTTGTCCCCGTCCTTCCGCAGAATGCTTGAAAAAAGTTTCACCAGTTCGAACCGGCCAATCGGCGTTCCCAGATAGAACCAAGTCCCGTCGCGCGCGATGCGCATGTCCAGATCACCGCAGAACGGCGGGTTCCATTTGTGCACAGGCGGCAGGCCCTTGCCTTTGGCCGAGCGGGCCGAGGCTGCAATGCCTTCGGCAGATGGGGTCACGACATTTTGTCCGCTCATAACTTTTGCCATTTCCTTCCCAAGAGATACACTCATACCCAAGTATATAGTCCAACTAGGAGAAATAACATGGCGCAGGCCGAAGATCTGGTCGCCGATATCGAGGCACTTGAGGTCCGTCTGGCTGAGGCCAAGCGTTCGATCACCAGCCGTTTTATCGGTCAGGAACGGGTGGTTGACCTGACTCTGTCGGCTTTACTGTGCGGCGGTCACGCGCTGTTGATCGGCCTTCCGGGGCTGGGAAAAACCCGTTTGGTCGAAACGCTGAGCACGGTCATGGGCCTCAATGGAAACCGCATTCAGTTCACGCCTGACCTGATGCCCGCCGATATTCTGGGCTCGGAAGTGCTCGAAACCGGGATGGACGGTTCGCGTGCCTTCAAATTCATCGAAGGCCCGATTTTTTGCCAGCTTCTGATGGCCGATGAGATCAACCGCGCCTCGCCGCGCACCCAGTCCGCTTTGCTGCAGGCGATGCAGGAAAAAGTCGTCACGGTCGCGGGCCAAACCCGCGTACTAGAGGCGCCGTTTCACGTTCTCGCAACGCAAAACCCGATTGAGCAGGAAGGCACCTACCCCCTGCCCGAAGCCCAGCTGGACCGCTTTTTGGTACAGATCGACGTACCCTACCCCGATCGCGGAACAGAAAAGGACATCCTGCTGGCGACGACCGGCGTCGAAGAGGCCGAGGCGCACGAGGTCTTTGACGGTGCCAGCCTGATCGCGGCGCAGCACCTTCTGCGGCGCATGCCGGTTGGGGATGCCGTGGTCGAAATGATCCTCGATCTGGTCCGCGCGTTCCGACCGGACGATCCCGCCGCACCTGACCGCGTCCGCGAGATGGTCGCCTGGGGTCCCGGTCCGCGTGCCGCGCAGGCGCTGATGATGACCGTTCGGGCGCGCGCGCTTTTGCAGGGACGTCTGGCACCTAGCCCCGAAGATGTTCTGGATATGGCCCGCCCGGTGCTTGTTCACAGAATGGCGCTGACCTTCTCGGCGCGGGCGCGCGGCGAGGATCTCGGCGCGCTGATTGACGAGATCGCGGGCAGCATGTCGCGGAGCGAGGCCGCCGCGTGACAGCCACCGTCACAACCCTTCGCCAGAATGCTCAGGAAGAGGCCAGCCGTTTTCCGGCATTGCTGGCCCGGGCCGAGCAATTGGCCGGAACCGTCCTGCTGGGCGAACATGGCCGTCGGCGTGCCGGGATGGGTGACGATTTCTGGCAATATCGCCCGCTGCGCCCCGGTGACAGCTATCGCCAGATCGACTGGCGGCGCTCGGGCCGTGGCGACGAGCAGTTCGTGCGCGAACGCGAATGGCAGATTGCGCAAAGTGTTCAGGTCTGGGTCGATCCCGGCGCCTCGATGCGCTTTTCCAGCAGCAAGGAGCTGCCTTCCAAAGCGGATCGCGCCCGGCTGATCGCTTTGGCTGCTTCGATCCTGCTGATCCGCGCCGGTGAGCGCGTTGGCTTGACCGGTTGGAGCCTGCCGCCGCGCCGCGGCGACATTCAGATCCTGCGTCTGGCCGAGGTGTTCAGCGCAGAAGGCCAGGATGACTATGCCGAACCCGAAGCTCGCGGCATCATCCCGCATTCGCGCGCTCTGTTCGTGTCGGATTTTCTGGGTGACATCACAGCGGTCGAGGCTGCGTTGACCAAGGCCGCCGACCGGGGTGTACGCGGACTGCTATTGCAGGTTCTGGACCCCAGCGAAGAAAGCTTTCCTTTCCACGGGCGCACGATATTTGAAAGCATGGGCGGTAGCCTGGCCTTTGAAACGCTCAAGGCCGGGGAGTTGCGCGAAAAGTATCTTGAGCGCCTTGCCGAACGCAAAGCCCGGTTGGAAGACCTCTGTCGCCTGACCGGCTGGCAATTCAGTTGCCATCACACAAACACCAGCGCGCAAGCGGCGCTGCTATGGCTGTATCGGGCCATGGACGGGGGCCACGGATGACTTTGTTTGGTGCACTTGGGTTTACCGCACCCTGGCTTTTGCTGGGCCTGTTGGCGCTGCCGATCCTATGGGTGATCCTGCGCGCCGTGCCCCCGGCCCCCATCCGGCGACTGTTTCCCGGCGTGGTCCTTTTGCTTGGCCTGAAAGACGAAGAGCAGGTGACCGACCGCACGCCGTGGTGGCTGTTGCTGCTGCGCATGTTGGCGGTCGCCGCCGTGATCATCGGCCTCTCTGGCCCCGTGCTGAACCCCGAGAACGAAGGCGAGGCCGCAGGTACCGGGCCGCTGCTTGTGGTGATGGACGCCAGCTGGGCCTCGGCCAATGACTGGCGCGCGCGCATGACCTCGCTTGAGGGGCTTCTTGCCAAAGCCGGGCGAGAGCAGCGCCCCGTGGCGCTGATGCGCCTGACCGATCCGCAGCCGGTCCAGTTCCTGTCTGCTGATGTGCTACGCAGCCGGTTGACCGGCATCCTGCCCGAACCGTGGGAGCCGGGGGCCGAACGCGTCGCCCAAGCCATCGAACTGCTGCCGGAGGAAGGATTTGACAGTTGGTGGATGTCTGACGGTCTGGCCCGTGACGGGCGCGAAGATCTGCTGAGCGCGCTTGAAGGCAAAGGTCGGGTCAGCGTCTTTGAAAGCCCCCGATCGCTTTACGCGCTGGAACCCCCGCGCTTTGCCGATGGCAACTTGCAGATGACCCTGCACCGTTTGCGCCCGGGCCCAGAGGTGCAGGTGACTTTGGCGGGCAATGGGCTGGACCCGGCTGGCAATCCTGCGGTGCTTGTCCGCTCACCCGTCACCTTTGCGGCAGATGCGCTGCTGGCCGAGACCGAGCTTGCCATCCCCGCCGAAATGCGCGCCCGCATCACCCGGTTCGAAATCGAAGGCAACCGCAGCGCCGGTGCCGTGACCTTGCCGGACGACAGCCTGCGGCGGCGCGAGATTGCCCTGATCGCCGGGCGCGAGGATCGCGAAGGGCTCGAACTGCTGTCGCCGCTGCATTACCTCCACAAGGCTCTGGCCCCCAGCGCGGACATTCTGGATGGTGCCCTGTCCGACATTCTGCCCGCCAATCCAGATGTGATCGTTCTGGCCGATGTGGCCACCCTGTCCGCCGCCGAGCAGGACGGTCTGGATGAATGGCTGAACAACGGCGGCATGCTGCTGCGCTTTGCCGGTCCGCGTCTGGCCGCCTCGGATGTCAGCCGCGACGCCGAAGACCCGCTGATGCCGGTACGTCTGCGCGCCGGAGGCCGCACCGTCGGCGGCGCCATGAGCTGGGGCGAACCCAAGACACTTGCCCCCTTCCCCGATGACAGCCCGTTTTTCGGCCTGGCCATTCCGGAGGACGTGACCGTAAATTCGCAGGTGATGGCGCAACCTGATCCCAATCTGGCGGATCGCGTGATCGCGCAACTGACGGACGGCACTCCGCTGGTCACGCGTAAACGCGTGGGGCAGGGCCAGATCGTGCTGTTCCACGTCACTGCCAACGCTGAATGGTCCAGCTTGCCGCTTTCGGGACTGTTCGTGCAGATGCTAGAACGATTGGCGGTATCGTCGTCCGCCGCTCAGCCCGAGGCCGAGGATTTGGAAGGCACCATCTGGCAGCCGATCCGGGTTCTCGATGCCTTTGGCGTACTGCGCGATGCGGGCACCCTGCCCGGTGTCGCGGGCGAAGATCTGGTGGCCGCGCGCCTTGGTCCCGATCTGCGCCCCGGTGTCTATCAGGGCGAAGATCGCAGTATTGCACGGAACGTCGTGACCGCCGAGACCGAGCTTGCGCCGGTTGTCTGGCCGGACCGCATTCCCGTTCAGGGTCTCAGCACGCCGCGCGAAACACCGCTGGCCGGTTGGCTGCTGGGCCTTGCGATCGCGCTGCTGCTTGCGGATGTGATCGCCTCGCTTGCACTGTCGGGACGACTGCGGGGGCCAAAGGCGACCCCGGTCATGGTGCTGCTGGCAGCACTGGCACTGAACCCGCAGGGCGCGAAGGCGCAGGATGACGATCGGGCGATCGCCGCCACCTCCGAAGTGGTTCTTGCCCATGTTCTAACCGGCGACACGCGGCTGGATGACCTTGCCGATGCGGGGCTCAAGGGGCTGTCGGATACGCTGTTCTTCCGCACCTCGATCGAGCCGGCCAATCCGATGGGCGTTGATCTGGAAACCGACGAACTGGCGTTTTTCCCACTGCTCTATTGGCCAATAACGCCCGACCAGCCAACGCCTTCCGATGCCGCTTATGCCAAGCTGAACGAATACCTGCGATCAGGCGGGATGATCCTGTTTGACACGCGCGATGCGGATATTGCGGGCTTTGGCGCCAATACACCCAACGGGCGCAAGTTGCAGGAACTGGCGCGCCCGCTGGACATTCCTCCGCTGGAGCCGATCCCCGAAGATCATGTCCTGACCCGCACCTTCTATCTGTTGCAGGACTTTCCAGGCCGCTATGTCGGCCGCGATGTCTGGGTCGAGGCAGCGCCGCCAGATGCCGAACTGATCGACGGAATGCCGTTCCGTAATTTGAACGACAATGTCACGCCTGTGGTGATCGGTGGCAACGATTGGGCTGCAGCATGGGCAGTGGATGCGCAGGGTGCCCCGCTGCTGCCGCTGGGCCGCGGCTATAGCGGCGAACGCCAGCGCGAAATCGCCAACCGCTTTGGCGTCAATCTGGTGATGCATGTGCTCACCGGGAACTACAAATCCGATCAGGTGCACGTGCCTGCTTTGCTCGACAGGTTGGGACAATGACCGGACAGATCGTATTTGACCCCCTCTTGCCGTGGTGGCTGGTGGCCAGCCTCGGTGCCCTGGCCCTTGGCGGCGCTCTGCTTGCGCTTTGGCGTGGGTTGTCCGGCTGGGCCTTGCGTCTTTTGGCGGGGGCTGTGCTGGTCGCTGCGCTATCGCAGCCGTCTTACCAGATCGAAAACCGCGCGCCGCTGGCCGATATCGTGTTGATGCTGGTCGATCAAAGCGCCTCGCAGCAACTGGCCGAACGGGCAGGTGTCACCGCAGACACCGCCGATCAGCTTGAGGCGCAGCTGAACGCCCGCCCCAATACCGAAGTCCGGCGCATTCCCGTGGGCGATGGTGAAGGCGATGCCGGAACCCAGCTTATGACAGCGCTTTCCACCGCCATGGCGGAAGAGCCGCGCGGGCGCATCGCCGGGGTCTTCCTGCTGTCCGACGGCCGTTTGCATGACCTCGAGCGCGCCCCCGATTTGCCCGCCCCGATGCACCTTCTTCTGACCGGGCGCAGCAGTGACTGGGACCGGCGGCTGATCGTTCGCAACGCGCCTGCCTTTGCCATCCTTGGCGAAGAGGTGGAGCTGACCCTGCGCGTCGAAGACGATGGCGCGACCCCGGGCGATCGGTCCACCCCGCTTCTGATTTCGGTCGACGGCGAGGATCCGCAGGAATTCAACGTTCCTATTGGCGAAGACCTCAACCTGCCCATAACCCTGCCGCACGGCGGGCTGAACGTGATCCAGTTCACCGTCCCCGAAGCTTCGGGCGAATTGACCGACCGAAACAACACCGCGCTTGTGCAGATCAACGGGGTGCGCGACCGTCTGCGCGTGCTTCTGGTCAGCGGCGAGCCGCATCCAGGGGGGCGCACATGGCGCAACCTGCTGAAATCCGACAGCAGCGTCGATCTGGTGCATTTCACCATTCTGCGCCCGCCGGAAAAGCAGGATGGCGTGCCCGTGAACGAGCTGTCCCTGATCGCTTTCCCAACGCGCGAGCTGTTCCTTGAAAAGATCGACGATTTTGATCTGATCATCTTTGACCGCTACAAACGGCGCGGAATTCTGCCCTCGATCTATCTGGACAACATCCGCAACTATGTCGAAACCGGCGGCGCCGTTCTGGTTGCTGCAGGGCCGGATTTTGCCAGCGCGGATTCCATCTATCGCTCACCCCTTGCCGAGGTTTTGCCAGCTGAGCCAACCGCCCGCGTGGTCGAACAGGGCTATCGCCCCAAGGTGACGGATCTGGGCGAAAGGCACCCGGTGACCGCTGGCCTGCAAGGCGCCGACACATGGGGCCGCTGGATGCGCCAGATCGAACTTCGCCCCGATCGCGGCGAGGTCGTCATGTCCGGAGCTGATGACCGCCCGCTTCTGATCCTCGACCGCGTAGGCGAGGGGCGCGTGGCGCTCTTGGCCTCGGATCATGCCTGGCTGTGGTCGCGCGGCTTTGAGGGCGGCGGGCCGCAACTGGAACTTCTGCGCCGGCTGGCGCACTGGATGATGAAGGAACCCGAACTGGAGGAAGAGGCGCTTTGGGCCGAGGCCACGGGCCAGACCATGCGCATCATACGCCGCTCTCTGTCGGACGACGTGGGCGCCGTGACCATCACCCATCCCGATGGCACGACCGACGAGGTGCCGCTGTCCGAAGTCAGCCCGGGCCGTTTCGAAGCGCTGTTTCAAGGGCCTGAAATCGGCCTCTACCGTCTGGAAGAAGGCGACCAAAGCGCCGTGATCGGTCTTGGCCCCGCCGCGCCGCGCGAGTTTGAGCAAACCATCGCAAGCGGAGAGGCGCTGAAACCGTTGATCGACAACCTGCGCGGCGGCATTCCGCGGATAGAAGAGGGTCTGCCGCAAATCCGCAATGTCCGCGAAGGCCGCCCCGCTGCAGGACGCGGCTGGATCGGGATCACCCCGCGCGCGGCCTATGAAACGCTGGACGTCCGCCAATCACCGCTGCTGCCCGCGTGGCTGGTGTTGATCCTTGCCTCGGCTCTGATTGTCGGCGCTTGGCTGCGCGAAGGGCGGAACTGAGACAAGAATTTTGCAGAAAATTCTTTTCGATCCCAAGGAATGGCCAAGCCAGCGCGTCTGATCCAATGTGATGCGCATGAAAGCCAGTGATGAGGACCTTGCCCGCGCCGCCGCAGATGGCGACCGCACGGCCTTTGCCCTGCTGATAAGCAGGGTGCATGACCGTGTCTTTGCGTTGGCCTTTCGCCTGACCGGAAGCCGCGCCGATGCCGAGGATCTGACTCAGGATATCTGTGCCGCCCTGCCCGCCAAGCTACGCAGCTTTCGCGGCGAGGCACGGCTGACCACTTGGCTGTATCGCATCACGGTGAACGCCTCGCGCGACCGGTTTCGCAGACTGGCCACACATACCCGCGCCGCCGAAGGTTGGGGCGATTGGGAAATCAGTCGCAGGGCCGCAGATGCCGAGACCGCCGAGCGAATGGATTGGCTGCGGCTGGCAATGGACGCGCTGACCCCGCCCGAGTTGCGTGAAACGCTGGTTCTGGTGCTCGAAGGGTTAAGCCATGCCGAGGTGGCAAGCATCCTTGGCGTTTCGGAAGGCACCATAAGCTGGCGCATCTCCGAGGCGAAAAAGAAACTGAAACAGATGAAGGAGGCCGAGGCATGAGCGACGATCTGGACGATCTCAAACGCGCATTGGACGCGGCCACGCCTGCGCCTGACCCGGACAAGCGCGCGGAGAATATCGCACTCGCGATGAAAAATTTTGACGCGCTCCAAGGAAACGGAGTCGCGGCGCGTCACACCTCTGACCGCCCCAAAGAGGGGCCTGTCAAAGGAGTGATGAAAATGCTGACC
Organism: Pacificoceanicola algae; assembly: GCF_049341065.1. NCBI lineage: Bacteria > Pseudomonadati > Pseudomonadota > Alphaproteobacteria > Rhodobacterales > Roseobacteraceae > Pacificoceanicola > Pacificoceanicola algae. Next base: position 47,643 of record NZ_JBMPIX010000004.1, read on the forward strand.
AAAACCCTGTCCTCGCGCGGCGTTCTGACCGCGACCACGGCCCTTGTGGCCGTCGCCATGGTGGCCCTGATCCCGGTCTTGCAGGATATGCCCGGCCCGAAAGGCCCCGGCTTGACCGTGACTGAAAGCGACGCGGTGCATGAAACCGGTAGCAAGGGCGCTTTGGAGCCTGTGATCCTGCCCGACGCGGCAACCGAAGAAGCACCCGAAGACGAGGCCGTCATCGTCTTTGATGACGCGGCCGCATCCAATATCGCCCCGGCACCGAGCGTACAATCGCGAGCAGCAGCACCAGCGGCGGGCGGCGCATTCATGAAGGCCGAGGGCCCGATCACCCTGCCCGCGCCGCCCCCTTCAGACAGCATCATCGCGCCCGAAGCCGATACCGAGGCCTTTCCGCAGGCCGAAGCGAACCCGATCAAGGTTACTGCAGAAGACCCGGTTTCGACCTTTTCGATCGATGTCGACACGGCCTCCTGGTCGATCATCCGCAATTCGCTGACTGCCGGGTATCTGCCGCCGAAAGAAGCCGTGCGGATCGAGGAGATGGTCAACTATTTCCCCTATGATTACCCCGCGCCCGAAGGCGACGCGCCTTTCCGCGCCAGCGTTGGCGTCAGCGACAGCCCATGGCGTGCAGGCACGCAAATCGTGCACATCGGGTTGCAGGGCGCCCTGCCCGCCACGCGCCCGGCGATGAACCTCGTCTTCCTGATCGACACCAGCGGCAGCATGGATCAACCCAACAAACTGCCGCTTTTGAAGCAGTCTTTCCGGCTGATGCTTGGCCAACTTGGCGCCGAAGACTCGGTCTCGATTGTCACTTACGCTGGCAGCGCTGGCCGGGTACTGGACCCGACCCCCGCCACGGAGCGCGACACCATCCTTGCCGCGCTTGATAATCTGCAAGCCGGTGGCGGAACCGCCGGCCAGGCTGGTCTGCAACAGGCCTATGACACCGCCAAGGAAATGACCGAAGACGGCGAGGTGTCCCGCGTGATCCTTGCCACGGATGGCGATTTCAACATCGGGATCAGCGATCCGGACGCTCTGAAAGATTTTATCGCCACGCAGCGTGACAGCGGCACTTACCTGAGCGTTCTGGGCTTTGGCCGCGGCAATCTGGACGATGCCACGATGCAAGCGCTTGCACAGACGGGCAACGGCATGGCGGCCTATATCGACACCCTGTCCGAAGCGCAAAAGGTGCTGGTGGACCAGTTGACCGGCGCCTTGGTGCCAATCGCCGATGACGTCAAGATTCAGGTCGAATTCAACCCAAGCACCGTCGCCGAGTACCGGCTGATTGGCTATGAGACCCGGGCGCTGCGCCGCGAGGATTTCAACAACGACAAGGTGGACGCGGGCGAGATTGGCGCAGGCCATCAAGTGACCGCGATTTACGAAATCACGCCCGTCGGCTCGGACGCGCGCATGACCGATCCGCTCCGCTATGGCGCGCAGACGGTGACAAGCGACAGCACTGAACTTGGTTTCTTGCGCCTGCGCTACAAGGCGCCGGGGGCCGATGACAGCCAGTTGATCGAAACCCCGATCACCAAGGGCACAGCACCGCTGCCCGACGCGGATTTCGCCTTGGCTGTGGCGGGCTTTGGGCAATTGTTGCAGGGCTCAGACCTGCTGGGCAATTTCGGCTATGATGAAGCCATTGCCTTGGCGCAAAGCGCGCGTGGCGATGACCCCTATGGCTATCGCCAAGAGGCCGTGACCCTGATGCGGCTGGCACAAAGCCTGTCCAAATAACGGATGCGCCCCGGGCATGTCCCGGGGCCACGCCCCCCCGTTTCGACAGGGGCGGGTTACTTTCAAAGCCTTGTTACCAAACCATCATGCCCCTGTTACAACTCATCGGCACTCCGGCGCGGATACGTTATGACAGGGGGATCCCATGACCCGTATGCTTTGCCTGACCAGCGCCCTTGCGCTGATCGCCGGCGCCGCCAGCGCCGAAATGAATTTCAACCGCATTGCCAGCTTTGCCACGCCGCACAATATGGCCGATGGCGAAGACCGGGCCCGCGAAAGCAGCGCCGAGATTATTGCCGCCAGCGAGGACGGCATGACGCTGATCTATACCGATAGCCCGCTGGGTGTGGTGGGGCGCGTCGACATCACCGACCCGCGCGCGCCGAAACCACTGGGCAACACCGATATGGGAGGCGAGCCGACCTCGGTCACGGTGATCGGCAACACTGGTTACGTCGCGGTGAACACTTCGGAAAGCTACACCAATCCGGGCGGCAAACTGGTCGCGCTTGATCTGGCCTCGGGCGAAATTACCGCAACCTGCGATCTGGGCGGCCAGCCCGACAGCACCGCGCATGACGACGCCGGAACGTTCATCGTCGTCGCCATCGAGAACGAGCGCGACGAGGATGCAGGCGATGGCCGCGTCGGCCAGATGCCCGCCGGTTGGGTATCGAAAGTGACGATCACGGATGGCCAGCCCGACTGCGCCTCGATCCAGAAGATCGACATGACCGGTCTTGCGCAAATCGCCCCCGAAGACCCGGAACCCGAGTTCGTAGACGTCAACGGTTTGGGCGAGATCGTTCTGACCATGCAGGAAAACAATGAAATGGTGGTGATCGGGGCCGATGGTGCCGTGATAAACCATTTCTCGGCCGGTGCCGTGGACCTGACGCGGATCGATACCGAGGACGACCGCGCCTCGCTGGAATTCACCGGCGCGCAGATGGGCCGCCTGCGCGAACCTGACGGCGTGCAATGGTTGGACGACACGCATTTCATGATCGCCAACGAGGGCGATATGGATGGTGGATCGCGCTCGATCACCGTTTTTGTCAAGGACGGGACCGAGGTTTTCGAATCCGGCTCGGATTTCGAAACCGCGATCATTCAGGCCGGGCATTACCCGGACAAACGGTCGGACGCCAAGGGAGTCGAGCCCGAGGGCATGGAGTTCGCCAGCTTTGGCGGGACACCCTACGCCTTTGTGCTGGGCGAACGTTCCTCAACCGTCAGCGTCTACGACGTGACCGACCCGGCCAACCCGGCCTTCAAACAGGTTCTGCCGTCGGGCATCGCGCCGGAAGGGATCATCGCGATCCCGGACCGCAACCTGTTCGTCACCGCCAACGAAAAAGACCTTGGCCCAGAAGGCGGCGTGCGGGCTCATGTGATGATCTACGAATATCAGGACACGCCGGCGACCTATCCGCAGATCACCTCGGCGGGCGCTGACACGCTGATCGGCTGGGGTGCCAATTCCGGCATGGTCGCTGGCAAAGATGGCGTGGTCTATTTCGTCAATGACAGCTTTTACGCCTTTCAACCGACGATCTTCACCGTTGACACAAATCAGACCCCGGCGCGGATCATCAAAGCATTGCCAGTGACGCGCAACGGCCAGGCTGCACAAAAGCTGGACATGGAGGGGATCACCCTCGATGGCGACGGCGGGTTCTGGATCGCCTCCGAAGGCCGGACGGACCGCCTTGTTCCGCATGCGCTGTACCACGTCAACGCCAAGGGCGAGATCAAAGAAGAGATCGGCCTGCCATCCGAGTTGATGGCGGTCGAAAAGCGCTTTGGCTTTGAAGGCATCACCAAGGTTGGCGACACCCTTTGGATGGCCATTCAGCGAGAATGGAAAGACGATCCCAAGGATCACGTCAAACTGCTGTCCTATAACCTTGAAACCAAGGAATGGGGCGCGGTGCTGTATCCCAAGGCGGCGCCCGATACCGGCTGGGTTGGCCTGTCCGAGATCGTGGCACATGGTGACTGGTTCTATGTCATCGAGCGCGACAACCAGATCGGCGAAGCAGCCAAAATCAAGAAGATCTATCGCATCCCAGCAGCTGATATGCGGCCCGCGCCGCTGGGCGGCGATCTGCCCGTTGTCAGCAAAGAAGAGGTCCGCGACCTGATCCCCGACCTTCAGTCTTTTGGCGGCTATGTGGTCGACAAGGTCGAGGGGTTGGCGATTTTTGAGGACGGCAGCGCGTGGGTCAGCACCGACAATGACGGCGTCGATGACAGCTCGGGCGAGACCTTCTTCTGGAGCCTCGGCAAGCTTTAAACACCTCCAATAGCTCAATAAATCAACCCCGCGTCCTTCGGCGTGGGGTTTTTCGCGTCGTTTTGCCTGTGCAATTTCATGCATCTACGACCACGATAACCTTGATCGAATAATCGAATTCCGTGAACCTTGGCCCATTGGTGCAACATATTGCATAGTCAACGCGCATGCCAAAGGAGGAGGGTCTTTGGCAAAGCGTCAGGACCAGGGAGGAAACCTATGTTTCGCAATCATCCGAGCCCGCTTTCTGCGGGGGATATCGTCAACGCTTTGGAAGCAGCCCTTTATCGCGGCAAGATCGGCAGACGGCGGTTCATGCAGCTTGCCTTGGCTGCCGGGGCCTCGCTCAGTGCCGTGCGCGCCATGGCGCAAGACGGCGGTGATGCCGCGATCACCCAGCTGTACAACGCGCGGGCGCTGCAGGCGTCCTATGACTATGTGGTGGTTGGGTCTGGCACCGGCGGCGCAACGGTGGCCGGGCGGCTGGCCGAAACCGGCGCTTCGGTTCTGGTGCTGGAGGCTGGCGGGACAGATCAACTTGAAGCCGTTCTGAACCCGGCAATGTGGCCCACCAACCTACGCTCTGAGCGGGACTGGGGCCATACCGCTGATGCGGCTGACAGCGTGAACGGCCGCCAGATCATCCTGCCGATGGGTAAGGTTGTGGGCGGCGGATCGTCGATCAATGTGCAGATCTGGGCGCGCGGCCACAAGAACGACTTTGACATGTGGGCCGACGAAGCCGGTGATGCGGCATGGAACTACGACAGCGTTCTGGAAATCTACAAACGCATCGAGGATTGGCAGGGTGTCGAAGACCCTGCGCGGCGCGGCAAGGGCGGCAAGGTCTGGGTCGAGCAAGTCCAAGACCCCTGCCCAATCGCCCCCGCCATGCTCACCGCCTGCGAAAGCGTCGGCATCCCGGCCTATGCCGACATGAACGGCGAGATGATGGAGAAAGAGGGCGGCGCGGCGCTGGCAAACGTCCGAATCAAGAACGGGCGGCGGGTGAACATCCCGCAAAGCTATCTGTACCCGGTTCTCAAGCAGGGCAACGTGACGTTGCTGACCGGGGCCGAAACGACCAGCCTGATCATGGACGGCACCAAGGTCACTGGTGTGAACTTTGTCAAAGACGGGCAGATGAAGTCCGTCGCTGCCTCGTCCCGCGTGGTGCTGTCCGCGGGGGCGATCAACACGCCAAAGATCCTGATGCTGTCGGGGATCGGTCCCAAGGCCGAACTGGACCGGATCGACGTGCCAACCATCGTGGATCTGCCCGGTGTCGGTCAGAACTTTCAAGACCACGTTCTCGTCGCGGGTTGCATCTGGGAATACAACGAACCACAGGCGCCCAAGAACTCGCTCGCCGAGGCAACCTTTTTCTGGAAGAGCGACTCGGCGCTGGATGGGCCGGACATGCAGCCTTTCCAGATCGAAGTGCCCTATGCGACCGAGGTCACCGGGCCGGAATATGGCCCGCCCGCGGGGGCTTGGACGATCTCTCCGGGGCTTGTGCGACCCAAAAGCCGGGGGCGCGTCTATCTGGACAGCAGCGATCCCATGGCACAGGCCAAGGTCGATGCAAAGTTCCTGTCCCATCCCGACGATCTGACAGCCGTGGTGCGGTCGATCGAGCTGTGCCGCGAGATCGGCAATTCGGAGGCGATGAAGGATTTCGTCAAACGCGAGGTCATGCCGGGCCCCCTTTCGCCCGAAGCCATGCAGAACTTCGCGAAGAACGCTGCGGGAACCTATTTCCACGAAAGCTGTACCTGCAAGATGGGCCGGGACGAGATGTCCGTCGTGGATGCCAACCTGTCAGTCTATGGGGTCGAGGGGCTGACCATCGCCGATGCCTCGATCATGCCGCGCGTCTCGACCGGCAACACCATGGCGCCAACCGTGATCATCGGCGAACGGGCGGGGGATATCCTTACAGCATAAGACGAATGGCGGGGGCGGTCGTTGCTGCCCCCGTTACCCTCGGATCAGGTTGGGCAGCATTTCGGCCAACAGATCCCAGACGATCCGAACCTTTGGGCTGGTGCGCAATTCGCGGTGTGCGACCAGCCAGACTGGATAGGCGATCAGCACCTCCGGCAGTACGCGGCGCAGGTCCCTGTCAGCATCGCCAAGCCCGCAGGGGCCAACCCCGATGCCCAGCCCGGCGCGCGCCATTTCCCAATGAACCATGTGGTTTGTGGCCGTCACCGAAAAATTCTTTTCGGTCACCGGGATACCGCGCTTGTTCAGGGCCTGGATAAAGCTGGCGTTGTCTTCGAGGCCAATAAATTCGGCCTCCACCAGATCATCCGGCTGACTGACAGGGCCAAGTCTGTCCAGATAAGCGGGCGTGGCATAAAAGCTGCCCCGATCTTCAGCCACCAATTTGCCGATCAGGTCGGGCTGGTCCGGGCGCGCGTTGCGAATGGCGATGTCGGCCTCGCGGCGTTTGAGATCGCGGATGGCGTTCGAAGCGACCACCTCAACCTTTATCCCCGGCGCGATATCGCGCAGGCGGCGCAGGACGGGCGGCAACAGCCACATGGAATAGATTTCCGAGGCGGTGACGGCGACATGCCCCTCGACCTCTTGCGCCTGTCCAGACGCCGCGAGCGAGACGGCAGCGGCAGCTTCGCCCATGGCCCGGACATGGTCCATCAGTTGCGTGCCTGCCTTGGTCAGAACCAGCCCGCGACCGACACGTTCGAACAGCATGACGCCAAGCTCTTCCTCCAACGCGGTGACCTGACGACCCAAGGTTGGCTGGGTCATCCCCAAAGCCCGCGCCGCCGCCGAAAGGGACCCCTCTTCGGCGGTGACAAGAAACGCCCTCGCGCGGTTCCAATCGAAGGTGACTGAACGCCAATCCATACGACATTGCATGGATTGGTGGGAGTTTTGTCAATGTCTTTTCAGAATCAAAGGGGCCACAGCGACAGCCGAGCAGAATTTCCGCCAAGATTGACAGCAGACGCAAAAAGGCCCCGGGCGGGAGGACCCGGGGCCTTCGGTGCCCGCAAATAAGGCTTAGTTGACAGTTTTCGCGTCAACCACGTCTTTTTCCACCGAGACGGTCGGCGTGGCGATTTCGATCTGGCGCGGCTTCAAGGCCTCGGGGATTTCCCGTTTCAGGTCGATGTGCAGCATGCCGTCCTCGTGGGTGGCCCCCATGACGCGGACATGATCGGCCAAGTGGAAACGACGCTCGAAGGCGCGGGTGGCGATGCCGCGATGCAGGAAGGTCTTGCCTTCGTCTTCCTCGGCTTTGCGTGCCGAGACGACAAGCGCCTGTTCCTTCACCTCGACCGAAAGGTCGCGATCCGAGAAGCCTGCGACGGCAATCGAAATACGATAGGCGTCGTCGGCGGTTTTCTCGATGTTGTAAGGCGGATAGGTTTGCTGGCTGACATCGCTGGACAGGACACGGTCCATCATGTCTGCGATCTGGTCAAAGCCAACGGTTGCCCGGTACAGCGGGGCGAAATCAAAGTGTCGCATGGGAATCCTCCATTTGAGCGAAACCAATTTTGCGGCGCCCTCCCATCAGGGACAGACGTCAGAGTTGTACCAGAGCCCGATCATCGGCACCCCGGTGCCATTCAAATGGGGAGGAAAATTTGCCGTTTCAACCCCCGCCGGGTGTCACGAAACGTGCGCCGATATTGTTGCGCTCTCCGACGCCGACACGGCGGGCACCCTTGGTCACAATCGGACGGGCCGCATCGGATCGCAATCGCGCCATGAGCGCCTGAACCTGATCCGGCAGGGTCATGCCCAAGGCGACTTTGCTGCCACCCTCCAGACTTCCCATCGCCGAGATCACCGACAGGATGCGCAGTCGTCCGTCTTCACGCACAAAGACCGGTGCGCCGCTGGATCCAAAGGTCACGTCACAGTCGAAAGTCAGAATACCGTCGCGATAGTGCCCGGTGAGGGCGCAGCTTGCCTCCCGCGAGAGGACTTCGGCGCGTCCCTGCCCGTAGGAGACAACGCTGACCGCGCTGCCCTGCGCTGGAGCGCTGGCGACCCTGAAGGGATTGGCCTCGGCGGCGTGGATGGCGCGGTCAAGCCGCAAAAGCGCCACGTCGCGTGGCACCATCGAGGCATCGTGCGACCATGTGGCCGCCCTTTGGTAACCATCAGGCACAACCCATTTCACCACACGGCGATCTGCGATGGACTGGCCGCGATGATACCCCGCACGAAAGCGGATACGCTCGGCCGCAAGCGGTTGGCCGTTTTGGTCAAAGACACAATGCGCAGCCGTCAGAACGATATCGCGGGCAATCAAGGTTGCGGTGCAAAATCCGCCGCCCGAGTCAAGACGGCCCACAGCCTCCCATCCCAGCAACTCGCCGCGCCGGTCCATCACATCAAAGTTGGCCTGTTGCGCAGAGGCCATAGCCCCCAAAACCGCCAAAAGAAGAGTCAGAAATCCTACGGCTTTATGAATTTGGCACCTGTATCCTTGCGATCCCCGGCCGCTTGCCGGACCAGACCCGAGGTCAGACCGGCCCCGTTGGACAAAAGCGCGCGCAAGGTGTCCAGCGGGCCCTCAAGCGATGTCGCCAAGGAGATTGGTTTGCCATTGGTTTCGTCCTTTGCTTTGGCCGAAACGATCGACACAATGCTGGGCGTGCCATCCTTGTCAAAGGTGAAAACCGGTGAGCCTGACGCGCCAAAATCGACCTCGCAGGACAGGATCAGTATGCCCTGCTGCCGCGAGATCACGTTACACATCTCTTGCAACGACGGCGCTTCCGAGCGGTTGTGCGCGTATGAAACCACGCCCACTTCAGCGCCCTGTTCCGGGCGCGGGTGGGTCGCGAACGGAGTAATCGTGGTGTTGCGGATCGGGTGTTGCAATTCGATCAGCGCAAGGTCCTTGCGGACGCGGTTGGTATCGGTCGGGCCGGAAAAATCGTAATCCGGCAAGTGCACTGCCTGACGAACGCGCCGATAGGCCGCCGCGCGGCCATTGCGCCAGCCGGCCAGAAACTGGATCTCGTCCGTCGGAACAGCCGCCCCCGTGGCTGGATCAAACAGGCAATGCGCGGCGGTCAGAACAAGGTCTGGCGCGATCAATGCGCCCGTGCAAAAGGCGTCGCCAGCGATCTCAAGACGACCGACAGCCTCCCACTTGCGGCCATCTTGGCGACTTTCCATTGAGAAAAGCCCCTGCGCCTGAACCGCTGCGCCCCAAAGGAGCGCGACAAGAATCGCTGTAAATCGCACGTAATCAATCCGCTTTTTGCCTAACCAATTAAAAGAACGGTGCGGCAAAAATAGGGCAAGCGCTAGTTTGTATCTGCGACGTCTTTGCTATTCATCTGCAGACAAAGCGCGCGGTTTGGGACCGCCCGTCGCCCAATCAAGCAGTTCCACCGTGTGTACGATCGGCACGTCAGTGCCCGAGCCGATTTGCATCATGCACCCAATGTTGCCCGCTGCGATGATATCCGGACTTTTCGCCTCGAGCGTGCGGACCTTGCGCGCCTTCAGTTGCTGCGAAATCTCTGGTTGCAACAGGTTATATGTGCCCGCCGATCCGCAGCACAGGTGGCTGTCGGATGGCTCGACAACCTCAAAGCCCGCCTTTTTGAGCAGCGTCTTGGGGTGGGTCTTGATCTTTTGGCCGTGCTGCAACGAACAGGCCGCGTGATAGGCCACGCGCAGCCCTTTGGTCTGACCCGGTGCAATCTCAAGCTGCATCAGGACTTCGCTGATATCCTTGGCCAAACCGGCCACTTTCGCAGCCTGATCTGCCAAGGGATCGTTGCGGAACATATGGCCATAGTCTTTGACCGTCGTGCCACAGCCCGAGGTATTGATCACGATGGCGTCCAGCCCGTCGCCTGCCATTTCCTTGCTCCAGGCGCGAATGTTTTTCGCCGCCGAGGCGTGGCTTTCGCTCTCTTTACCCATGTGATGGGTCAGCGCGCCGCAGCATCCGGCGCCCTTTGCGACAACCACCTCGGCGCCGAGCCGCGTCAGAAGCCGGATCGTGGCGTCATTGATATCGGTGTTCAGCGCCTTTTGCGCACAGCCTGTCATCAACGCCACACGCATCTTTCGCGTACCCTTTGCGGGAAAGCTTTGCGGGTCATCGTTCAGACTGACCGGCGGAATGGTCTTTGGCGCCATCTCGAGCATCGCCTTCAGGCGTGGGTCAGGCATGAAGCGCGCAAAGGGCCGTCCGATCTTAGCCCCCAAAAGTGCCAGCCGGAAGCGCGTTGGATAGGGGATGATCCGCGCCAGAATCCAGCGCAGGGCGCGATCTGACCAAGGCCGCTTGTGGTGCTTTTCGATGTAGGCGCGGGCATGATCGACCAGATGCATGTAATGCACGCCGGACGGGCAGGTTGTCATGCAGGCCAGACAGGACAAGCAGCGATCCACGTGCTTGACGGTTTTTTCATCCGGGACGCGCTCGTTTTCCAGCATGTCCTTGATCAGGTAGATTCGCCCCCGGGGGCTGTCCAACTCGTCCCCCAGTACTTGGTAGGTCGGACAGGTCGCGGTGCAAAATCCGCAATGCACGCAGCTGCGCAGAATTTCATTCGCGCGGGCTGTGCCGGGGTCTTTTAACTGGGCGTCGGTAAAATTCGTCTGCATGTCAAACCATCAATCGGGCCGTGGCCAATCCGAACCACGGGAGCGTTGTTGTCAAAAGAGCGATCACGGTCAGCCAGCGGCTGGCGCGGGGTCCGGTCATATGTCGGCGGACCGCCAGAGCGACCATGCCCACCGCGAGAACCCAAGCCAGCCAAAGCGCGACAAGCGATCCCACCGCCCTGTCCGCGCCCATCTGCTGCATTCTCAGAGCCAGCATGACAGCCCCCACCACGCCGACGCCAAGAACAATCAGCGTCGAGGGCTTGGCCGGCAGTCGCAAGATCAGCGCGCAAATCAGGGGCCCACCGATAAAGGTCACGACAAAGGCGCCGACCGTCATCAGAAACATCATGCCATAAGCCCCGGATTGAGAATGCCGCGCGGGTCAAATTTTTTCCGGATTCCCTGGGTCAATGCCGCCACGGGCGCGGGTTCCGGCTGAAACACCGGCAAGGCGCGGCGGCTGGCTTCGCTGCCTCGGATCAAGGTAGCATGGCCGTCAAAGGTGCCGAGTTTGGCGCGGGCATCCGCGCCTTCGGGCATAAGCGCCCAGATCAACCCGCCGCCCCAGTCGTACAACAAAGCATTGGCGCCCAGACGCGCGGTCAGACCCGGCGCATCGGAGGGTTTGCAACTGATCCGCCAGACATCGCCAGCAGCATCCTGCATGGGGGCCACGTCGCGCACCCAGCGCCAGCCCTCGGCGACCTTGGCGGAATCACTCTCGACCCGGACCGCATGATCCTTGAACATCTGCGAAAGCTGCCCGGCACGGTAAGCCACCGAGTGGGTAAACCCTTCGATCCGCAGCATCGTGACGGGCGTGTCGTCCAAGCCGATCGGCACATGTGCCGCGCCGTTGATCTCGAAAGGAGAGCCCAGCGCCCGCGCCATGACCTTGACCGCCTCGGCGTCATCAAGACCGTCGATCAGGATACTGGCCGCCGCCTCGGGTGTCGGCAGGACTTTCAGACTGACCTCGGTCAGCACTCCCAAAGTGCCCCAACTGCCAGCCATCAGCTTGACCAGATCATAGCCGGTCACGTTCTTCATCACGCGACCGCCGTTCTTGACCACCTGCCCCGCGCCGTCGACAAAGCGCACGCCCAGCAGGAAATCGCGGCAGGCCCCGGCCTGTATCCGGCGCGGCCCGCTGACATTCGCCGCGACGACACCGCCAATCGTCGGCTCGCCCCTGGTGCCCAGCAAACCGCGATAATCCATTGGCTCGAAGGCCAGCCTTTGGCCTTCGGCGTCAAGCGCGGCTTCAATCTCGGCCAAGGGGGTTCCGGCCTTCGCAACCAGCGTCAACGATCCCGGTTCATACAGCGTAATCCCCGACAGCCCCCCGGTTTCAAGCACCTCGCCCGAAATCGCCCGACCAATCGAGCGTGTCCCGCCGCCGCGAATATGCAGCGGCCCGGTTGCCCCGGCAATCATCTCGGCCAGTTCGGCCTCGGTCTCAGGTCTCATGGTTTCACTGATCCTCAAATTTCGCGAAGAGTCGTCACTGATGCGCCATTGTTTCGGCGCAGCGTCAAAGCTCAATCATTCCGCCGCCAAAGGCAAAGCGCGCCGCCCTTCGGACGCGGCAAGCGGAAACACCTTGGCGGGGTTCAACAGCCACCTTGGGTCGAACACATCCTTGATGGACATCTGCGCCTCAAGATCAGCGGGGTCATACTGATCCACCATCAGATCGCGCTTTTCGATCCCGACGCCATGTTCGCCCGTCAGACAGCCACCCACCTCGACGCACAGCTTGAGAATTTCCGCCCCGAAAGCCTCGCACAATTCCAGCTGGCCCGGCTGGTTGGCGTTGAACAGGATCAAGGGGTGCATATTCCCGTCACCGGCGTGGAACACGTTCGCCACGTCCAGCCCGAATTCCTTGGACATCTCACCGATGCGGCGCAGCACATAGGGCAGTTCCGACACCGGGATCGTCCCGTCAAGGCACATGTAATCGTTGATGTTGCCCATCGCACCAAAGGCAGACTTGCGACCTAACCAGATGCGCGCCGCTTCGTCCGCATCCTTTGCCTCGCGCAGCTCGACCGGGTTGTGTCGGCGGGCGATGGCAGTGATCTTTTCCAGTTGTTCGGCGATTTCGGCCTCGGAGCCCTCGACCTCGACGATCAGCAGCGCCTCGCAATCGGGGTAGCCTGCCTTGGCGAAATCTTCGGTCGCGCGGATGCAGGGCGCATCCATGAATTCGATCGCCACGGGCAGAACGCCCGCCTTGATGATGTCGCTGACGCAGGCGCCCGCCACCTCATTACTGTCATAACCGATCAGAACGGGCCGCGCGCCTTCCGGTTTGCGCAAAATGCGCAGAGTGGCCTCGGTCACGACGCCCAGTTGCCCTTCGCTGCCGCAGATCACGCCCAACAGATCCAGCCCGCCCGCATCCAGATGCGCGCCCCCGATCCGGGACACGGTACCGTCCATCTGCACAAGCGTCACGCCCATCAGGTTGTTGGTCGTCACGCCGTATTTCAGGCAATGCGCCCCGCCCGAGTTCATGGCTATGTTCCCGGCAATCGCGCAGGCCAACTGCGAGGATGGATCGGGCGCGTAAAAGAAATCCTCTTCTTCTACCGCGCCGGTGACCGAAAGGTTCGTCCGCCCGGTTTGCACCCGGATAAAGCGGTTCTCATAATCGGTTTCGAGCACGTCGTTCATCCGCGCCACACCTAGAATAACACTGTCTGCCGTGGGCAAAGCGCCCCCCGCCAGCGAAGTGCCTGATCCGCGCGGAACAACCGGAACCCCCTCTTCAAAGCAGATGCGCAAGACCTTGGAAACTTCTTCGGTGGACGATGGCAGAACAGCGGCCAAAGGCGGACAGCGATAGGCGGTCAGCGCGTCACATTCGTAGGCGCGCGTCTCGGCGATGTCGTCGATCACGGCGTCGGCTGGCAAAACCGTGCGCAATCGCGCAACGATGGCCGCCTTGCGGGACAGGATATTGGCATCAGGTTCCGGCATCTGCATGGGTAATCCCCCCTTCGCGGGCGTGGCGCATAGATCCAGCCAACGCAAATCACATGAATTGGTAATTTTATATAACCAAAATCCCGATTTTGCGAGTCCCAATTCGCCGCATCCCGCGCTGCATCTTGCACTTCGCCGTGCTTCGGGGTCAGGTGCGCCTATGACATGGGTGAAGATCATACATATTCTTTGCGTGATGGGCTGGATGACCTCCATTTTCGCCGTGCCGCGCGCCATCATCTATTGGAAGCGCGAATATGAAAAGCTTGGGGAAAACGGTCCCTTGGGCGACCTGACTTATCGGCTGTACCGCTTTTCGGCGGGCTTGGCCGTGATCGCCTTTATCACCGGGCTCTGGTACGCGCACTGGCTGGGCTGGCCCGCCTGGGTGCACCTCAAGATCACGCTGGTGCTGCTGCTTCTGGGGCATTACCTGTGGACCGGGCGGCTGGTGAAGCGCGCGCAACAGGGGATTTTCACCGAATCTGACCTTTACCTACGCATCTTCAACGAGGTCAGTGTAATCGGCACCATTGCGATCCTTTGGGTCGTCGTGGCCCAGCCCTTCTGAGCCATGGACCTGACCCAGCGCCTTGCCCTGTTTTCCACGCTCGATTTTGTCGCTGTCGGGTTGCTGGTGTTGGTCTGGCTGGTCTCGACCCAGATGATCGAGCATTCGCCGAAATCGCGCCCATCGACCTCAAGCCTCATGGCGCAGTACCGGCGCGAATGGATGGTCCAGTTCGTCAGCCGTCAGCCCCGGATCTTTGACAGCCAGATCGTTGGCCAGTTGCGACAGGGAACCGCCTTTTTCGCATCGGGCAGCATGATCGCCATTGGGGGCGGCTTTGCCTTGCTGGGCAATACCGAACGGCTGCGCGGCGTGGCGCAGGACCTGACGCAATCCGCCGATCCGCTCTTTGTGTGGGAAATCAAGCTGTTCCTGATGCTGGCTTTCGCCGCCAATGCCTTTCTCAAGTTCGTCTGGTCGCATCGGCTGTTTGGCTATTGCGCCATTTTGATGGCCGCAGTGCCAAATGATGAAACCGATGCATTGGCCCTGCCCCGCGCCGCCAAAGCAGGCGAGATCAACATTATCGCGGCCCGCAGCTATAACCGCGGGCTGCGGTCGGTCTACTTTGGCATTGCATCTGTTGCATGGCTTGCGGGCGCCCCTGCGCTGATCGCGGCGGGGCTGTTTACGGCGGGCGTCATTTTGCGGCGCGAATTTGCCTCGCAGTCGCGGGCGGTTTTGCTGACCACAATCGACCGCACGGACACGTGACTTTGCGCGGCGCTTGGGCCTGATAGGTTGACGCGCATGAAATTTGCCATTGCCCTCACCCTGCTTGCCAACGCCGCCATCGCCGAGCCACCCAAGGTCATTAAGGTCACAACCCGTACGCAGGGCGACAGCCACAGCTTTTCCGTGACCCTACGCCATCCCGATACCGGATGGGATCACTACGCCGACGGCTGGCGGATCGAGACCGAGGACGGAGAGGTTCTTGGAACCCGCGTCCTTGTCCACCCGCACGAGACCGAACAGCCATTCACCCGTTCACTTGGCGGCATTGCCGTGCCAGAGGGCGCAACGCGGCTGTATGTCCGGGCGCGCTGTCTGCTGGATGGCTGGAACACGGAACGTACCCCCGTCACACTACCCTAGCAGCCTGGCCACCATGTCGCTGCCCGGATCGGCCAGCGCCTCAATGACATCGAAATGGTGCTTACCCGGCTCGACCACATGTCCACAGCCCCATGCCTTGGCCAAAGCCTCGGCCTGCTCCAGAAACGCCGGACGTTCGTCGGCCCCGACCCAGACGGTGACAGGCACCTCAGGCGCCGGATGCAAGGCCGGGCTTTCGGCCTGAGCCTCGTCTTCGTCGATCCTGAGGTCCGCGTTCATCGAGGTCCGCATCATCGGGCGCAGGTCCGCCACGGGTGAGATCGGCATGACATGGGCCAGACGGGCGCGCACATCATCGGGCAGCACTCCGGGTTCGGCCATGCGGGCCGCCAGATGCCCGCCGGCAGAATGCCCGGTCATCCGGATCGGCCCCGGGATCTCGTGGGCGACCACGGCGATCGCCTGTGCCACTTGCCGCGTGATGTCGGCAATTCGCACGCGCGGGCAAAGATCGTACGAGGGCAAGGCCACCGCCCAGCCGTGCTCTACCGCTCCTTCCGCCAGATGGGACCACAAAGACCGGTCGAATTTGAGCCAATAGCCGCCGTGGACAAAGACACAAAGACCCTTGGGAACGCCTTCGGGCAGGAACAAATCCAGCGCCTGCCGCGTTCCGTGTCCGTACATGACGCCCAACCGCGCTTTGCCGGTGACGGACAGGCGTTTGCGAAAGGCATCGGCCAGCGCCTCCCATTTGGGAGGAAACTCAGCCGCGTCAGGAATATAGGCGGCATTGGCATAGGCATCATCAAGTTCCATAAAATTCCTCTAACTGGCCCTATACTTTTACCTCACCAAATGTTCTGCCTTTTGCCAAGAGATTCAAACACATTCAGGAGGATCCGATGCTTGATCAGTCCACAAATCTCAAAAGCCTGCTGAAGGATCCCAGCCTTCTCGAAACACGCTCCTATGTGAACGGCCAATGGGTCGAGGGCGACGGCACCTTCGATGTGACAAATCCCGCGCGCGGCGACGTCATCGCCGAGGTCGCCGATCTGTCACGCGCTCAGGTCGGGCAGGCTATTGACGCCGCCTATGTAGCGCAAAAGGACTGGGCCAAATGGACGGGCAAGGAACGCGCCGCCGTGATGCGCAAGTGGTTTGATCTGATGATGGAAAATCAGGACGATCTTGGCACCATAATGACCGCCGAGCAGGGCAAACCGCTGGCCGAAGCCAAGGGCGAAATCGCTTATGGCGCTTCTTTCGTCGAATTCTTTGGTGAAGAAGCCAAACGCATCTACGGCGAGACAATCCCCGGCCACCAGCGCGACAAACGCATCACGGTGATGAAACAGCCCATCGGTGTCGCGGCTTCGATCACGCCTTGGAACTTCCCCAACGCCATGATCACCCGCAAGGCTGCGCCCGCACTGGCCGCTGGCTGCGCCTTTGTCGCGCGCCCTGCAGCAGAAACGCCTCTGTCGGCCATTGCCTTGGGTGTTCTGGCCGAACGTGCCGGCATCCCGGCGGGTGTGTTCAACGTTGTCTGCTCTTCGCGCTCCTCGGATATTGGCAAGGAATTCTGCGAGAACCCAAAGGTGCGCAAACTGACCTTTACCGGCTCGACTGAAGTGGGCCGCATCCTGCTGAAACAGGCGGCGGATCAGGTGATGAAGTGCTCGATGGAGCTGGGCGGCAACGCGCCTTTCATCGTGTTTGACGACGCCGATCTGGATGCTGCCGTCGAAGGCGCGATCCTGTGCAAGTTCCGCAACAACGGCCAGACCTGCGTCTGCGCCAACCGCATCTATGTGCAGGCCGGGGTCTATGACGCCTTTGCCGAGAAGCTGAAGGCACGCGTTGAGAAAATGAAGGTCGGTGATGGCCTTGAAGAGGGCACGGATCTTGGTCCGCTGATCAATTCCGACGCCATCACAAAAGTGCAGGAACATGTGGCGGATGCCACCGCCAAAGGCGCAAAGGTGATCCTTGGCGGCGGCGAGCCCATTCAGGGGCCGGGCTATTTCCTGCCCCCGACCGTCGTCACCGGCGCAACGCAGGACATGGCCTTTTCAAAGGACGAAACCTTTGGCCCGCTGGCACCGCTGTTCAAGTTCGAAAACGAGGATGACGTGATTGCCATGGCGAACGACACGATCTTTGGCCTTGCCTCGTATTTCTACGCCAAGGACCTGTCCCGTGTGTACAAGGTCGCCGAGGCACTGGAATACGGCATCGTCGGGGTCAACACCGGCATCATCTCGACCGAGGTGGCGCCCTTTGGCGGGGTCAAGCAATCCGGCCTTGGCCGCGAAGGCAGCCATCACGGCATCGAGGATTACCTCGAGATGAAATACGTCTGCATGAGTGTCTGACCATGGGCGGGTCTGAGCCGCGGATTGCGCGGCTCTACCTCTATCCTGATCTGCGCCGCCGCGTCGAAGAGGGGCGGCGCGGGTTCCTGACCACACTCTGCGGCGTGCTGCGCGACAACGGGTTTGACGTCCGGATATGCGGCGATGATCCCGATGAACTGGCAAAGGCACGCGACCGGTCGGGATATTCGATCGTTCGGATGATCGATCCACCATCACCGCGCGGCGTGACCTTTCGCCGAACCTATTTTGCGCCTTTCTGGCATATCGAAGGCAGCGCCGCGCGCTGGGATTGGCCTGTGGCCAAGGCCAGCTTTGATCCGGCAGATGTGAAACCGCACAAGGCCGAAAGGTTCATGACCAACATGCGGGCCCGCCACTTTCCCGGCGCAACGACATCCCGCGATGGGTTGGTCCTGATCCCGCTGCAAGGGCGCCTGCTGGAAAAGCGCAGTTTTCAAACCTGTACCCCGCTGCAAATGGTTCAGGCGGTTCTTGAGCATGACAAGACTCACCGCATCCACGCGACGCTGCACCCAAGCGAAACCTATTCCCCGCAAGAGATTGCCGCGCTTGAAGACCTCTCCCATCGCTTCCCCCGCCTGAGCTATGGCAAAGGTGAAACAGACCGGTTTCTTCCGGTCTGCGACTATGTCGTCACGATGAATTCCTCGGTGGCTCTGGCGGGATATTTCCTTGAAAAACCTGCCGCATTGTTTGGCCGCATCGATTTCCACCACATCGCCGCGAAGGCGCATGACCTTGGCGCTGAAGCGACCCTTGGCGCCGTCCCCGACCTGCGACCCGACTATGCCGCCTATCTCTGGTGGTTTCTGCGTGATATGGCCATTGATGATAGTCGCCCCGATGCCGAAACGCGCATCGTGCAGGCGCTGGTTCGCGCCGGATGGCCCATGAAAGGTGCGTCATGACCGATCTTCTGACACCGGAACCGCGACCTTTGCCAAGCCTGCTGGAGGATTGGGCCGCCGCGGCACGCAGCGGAGCAGGCTCGCCCTGGCTGAGCGCGGCTCAGGCCGAGGCGCTGGCCCGGTATGCGCTTGCACAAGGAGAAGGCGTTCACTTGATGGAGGCCGCCGCCTATACCCTGCACGAACCGCCGCGCGATATCGGATGGGAAATTCTTGGCGCGGATCCGCAGGGCGAAAACTGGGACGACCATCGGGACCCCGCGCGCGCCTTCGCCCTGCTGCGCCAAAAGCTGACGATGGCGCGCCGCAATGGCGCGCGACTGCAGTACAAGCTGTGGCTCAGAACGGCCGGGACTTGACCTTTTGGACCCGTTTTCCCGAATAGAAAAACGTGTCATGACATTGGCGAACACAACCGGGAGACCCAAACATGAGTGATGCACCCAGACCGCCGTTCCGCGCCGACCACGTTGGTAGCCTGTTGCGCCCGAAGGCCGTTGCCGAAGCGCGCGCCGCTGGCCTGAAAGGCGACGCCCTGCGCGAAGTCGAAGACCGCGAAATTCCGCGTCTGATCAAGATGCAGGAAGACGCCGGGATCAAGGCGATCACCGATGGCGAAGCGCGCCGCGCATTCTGGCACTACGATTTCATGGACATGCTGACCGGCCTCGATATCGAAGAGGACGAGGGCGAAGGTTTCAACTTCAAGGGCGTCAAATCCCCCGGCGTCTTTCCCGCAATCAACGGTCCGCTGGATTTCCCGGACGATCACCCGATGCTGGAGCACTTCAAATTCGTCGCGCAGCACACCACTCAATGCCCGAAAATCTCGGTTCCCGGCCCATCGGCTGTGCATTTTCGTCTGAACCCGGACCGCATCCGCTATGAGCCCTACCGCGATATCGAAGTGCTGTTTGATGCGATCACCAAGACCTATCAAAAGACCGTCGCCAAGTTTTACGAAGCGGGTTGCCGCTATCTGCAACTGGACGACATCTTTTTCGCCTACCTTTGCGATCCCAAGCACCGCGCCGAAAAGGCCGAGGCGGGCCTGGACCCCGATTGGCTGATCAGCAAATACGCCGACATGATGCGCAACGCCATCAAGGACCGCCCGGAGGATATGACCATCGGGATGCACATGTGCCGCGGCAACTTTCGCAATGCACACGCTGCCGAAGGGGCCTATGACCAAGCCGCCGAGGCGATCTTTTCCACCGGTGTCGATATCTTCTTTATGGAGTATGACACCGAGCGCGCAGGCGGCCTTGAGCCACTGAAGCTGCTGCCGAAAGGCAAACAGCGCATCATGCCGGGCTTTATCACCACCAAATCCGCCGAACTGGAAAGCATGGACTGGCTCAAGTCCAAGTTCGACGAGGCGTCCAAATACGTCGACATGGATCAGCTGGGCATCGCCCCGCAATGCGGCTTTGCCTCGACCGAACATGGCAACGCCCTGAGCGAGGACGACCAGCGCCGCAAACTGGAACTGGTCGTGCGCTGCGCCGAGGAGCTTTGGGGCGGCGTATGACCCGCCCCGACTACGACTGGTCCGCCCACCGGTGCAAAACGACGTCAAAACCTTCGTCGGCGGTGGGCGGGACAAAATGTTTGGACAGCTGCGCAAACTGGTCTTCGCTCAGCGCGAAGGGATGGTCGCCACTGGCGTTTCGAGCACGCAGTCTTTCCAGACAAACATGATCCGGCACATCGAGGACGTGCAACCTATGCGCGGCCTTCGTTCTGTGCAGAATGTCCCGCATCCACGCCCGCTGCGCGACGGTATTGCCCGGGAAATCCAGCACGACGGACATCCCCGCGCCCAGCAGGTTGGCCACATGCGGACCCATCACCTTTTGCAGCCGGGACGCGTTGCGCACATAGTCGGCGATCGAGCCCATCTGGTCGGCGTACAGAACCGAAAGCCAGTCATCCTCGGCGATGACGACAGTGTTTGGTTGCGCGCCCAACTGGGCGGTCAACGTGGATTTACCAGAGGCAGCTTTCCCGCACACAAGGTGCAGGGTTGGTTGTTGTTGAGACATGAGAATACCGAAATTGGCGCGGACTGCGCGCATGTAAGTTCAAATTGGATGCAGGATACCCGGCCCGGCGTATCAGGCCGGGATGGTAATTCGGTTGCTCTGGCAAACGACCAGGTTTCGAGTACGGGTTCTCATGCGCCATAAATTACAAGAAAAGTGGTGTCTGGTGCAACGTCCCGCTTGCGAAGAGGCTTGCCAAACCACGCGGCCCAGCGCATCTTCGCGCCAAGGGCAGACGATGGCGTCGTCTTTTTCAAAGCCCTGATCCGTCCTGAACGCCGGGACCTTGCTTTGCCAATGCGGTGGGGGAAGGTTCCCCTTCGCGCTTCTCAGGAGGGTTTCATGGAACGTCCCCAACAGTACCGTTTTCATCAGGGCGAAAAGGTTTTGCCCTTTGCGTCCGAGGAATATGACGCGCGCCTTGCCGGGCTACGCGAACGGATGGACGCGGCCGGTGTGCAGGCCTGCGTTTTCACCTCGATGCACAACATCGCCTATTACTCGGGCTTTTTGTATTGTTCCTTCGGGCGGCCCTATGGCCTTGTGGTCACCGATACCGAAAGCGTCACGATCAGCGCCGGCATCGACGCGGCGCAACCTTGGCGGCGCAGCCACGGCGACAACATCACCTACACTGATTGGCAGCGGAACAACTATTGGCGCGCGATTGAATCCGTGATCGGCACCGGCAAGGCCATCGGTTTCGAAGGTGACCACCTTACGCTGGCTCAGCGCGACCTTCTGGAAGATTTCCTGAAGCCGTCGGTTACACTCGACATCGCCCCCGCCACCATGCGCCAGCGGATGCACAAATCCGAGGCCGAGATTGCCCTGATCCGCCACGGCGCGCAGGTTGCCGACGTGGGTGGCTATGCCATCAAAGACGCCATCAAGGCAGGCGTGCGCGAGATTGACGTTGCCATGGCGGGCCGCGACGCGATGGAACTTGAGATCGCCAAACGCTTTCCCGATGCGGAATACCGCGACACATGGGTCTGGTTCCAGTCCGGCATCAACACCGATGGCGCCCATAACCCGGTCACCGCGCGCGCCTTGCAGCGCGGCGATATCCTGTCGCTGAACACCTTCCCGATGATCTCGGGCTATTACACCGCACTCGAACGCACCCTGTTTGTCGAAGAGGTCGATCCGGCATCGCTGAAGATCTGGGAGGCGAACGTCGCCGCGCACGAATACGGCATGGCCCTGCTGAAACCCGGCGCCTCCTGCGCCGAGGTAACGAACAAGATCAACGCATTCTTTGCAGAACGCGACCTGCTGCAATACCGCACCTTTGGCTACGGCCATTCCTTCGGTGTGCTGTCGCACTACTACGGGCGCGAGGCCGGGCTGGAGCTGCGCGAAGATATCGACACGGTGCTGGAACCGGGCATGGTCATCAGCATGGAACCGATGCTGACCATTCCCGAGGGCACCCCCGGCGCGGGCGGCTACCGCGAGCATGACATCCTTGTCATCACCGAAGACGGCAATGACAACATCACAGGCTATCCCTACGGGCCAGAGTTCAACGTGGTCAGCTAAACTCCACAGCGCCCCGCTTCACATCGGGGCGCTACATTTTCGTCCGGACCACCCCTTTATTGGATGTTCTCTTTGCGGACAAAACGCCTTTTCGCGGCGGCTGCGCCAATGACTGCTTTGGGTGTCAGTCGGTACGAGCTTGAGCCGCGCCAAGCACGTGCGATTGCCGAGTGACCACTGGACACTCCATTCGCTCAATTGAGGGCAATTCATTAATCTTCAGCAGTTCTTTCACGCTCCATTGGCCCATTTCACGATGGGGTAGCAAAACGGTGCTGAGACCGGGTGAAAGATGTTGGGCAATTTCCTGATCGTCATATCCCATGACTGCGATGGTCTCACCAATAATCTCGCCAAGTTCCTTGAGTGCCTCGTAGCAGCCGACCGCCATCAGATCGTTGGCGCAAAAGATGGCGTCGGGGCGGGTCTTTCCAGCCAAAAGTTTCAATGTGGCCTCGCGGCCCCCACTGGGCAGGAAGTTGCCTTCGACGATGAGGCTCGGGTCAACCGGGATACGGGCCGCGCGAAGCGCGCGTTCGTAGCCTTCCATCCGCTGGTCAGAGGCTTCCATCCAGCTTTCACCTGAAATGAACGCGATGCGGCGATGCCCTACTGCGAGGAGTGCTTTTGTCGCTTCTTCTCCACCGCGCCGTTCGGCTGGGACGACGGATGCGTATTTGCCTGCCGCGTCATAGCAATTCAGCAGTGTTGCACGGTGGCGTGCCAAACCGTCTGGCGGTACAACTTCGCGGGTCAGGATTGAGCCGTAGATGACGCCGACAACGCCGTCATGCGCCCATTTCTTGAGAACCTCCGCCTCATATTGCGCATCGCCCCCCGTCATGACGACTTCGACGATGATGTCGTTTTTCCAGGCTTCTTCCTGGACGCCTTCAATTGAGATTGCGGCAAAGGGACTGGTTGCGATTTCGTCCAGCATCAAGCCGATGACACCAAGGCCAGCGGACTTTGGGGGACGGCCTGCACCGCGCGGGCGATAGCCCAAAGCGTCTACCGCGTCCGTCACCCGTTTGCGGGTTTCGCGGCTGATGCGCATGTCCTCCAGACCATTCAACACAAACGAAACGGTGGATTGTGAGACGCCAGCGTGAAGGGCGACGTCCTTCATCGTGACGCGCGACGTGCCTTTTTCATTAGGTTTTCTTGCCAAAATTATATTCCTTGCTTTGCGCTAATAAATATTGCTAATAATTTTAGCACAAGAAGAATCAACGCACTTTGGGAGGAGGCGATCGATGGCTTCGCGGTCAAAACTATCGCAGACGCAAGCCGCTTGGCTTTTGCTTGCGCCATTCCTCATCACCTACACCTTGTTCCTGATCTATCCGTTCTTTCGTGGAGTCTGGATATCGCTGCACGATTGGAACCTGCTGGCCGTCGCGTTCAACCCTGACGCAAAAGAATTCGTGGGCCTGCGAAATTACGAAAGGGTGATGTGGGGCAAAGGCATCACATGGTCCGTTTTCAACGCCCCTATTTTGCAGTCGCTCGGCCTCGCGGGCGCCGTGCTTTCGATCTTCCTCTCCCGGATGGGCCGTTTGAGCCGCTTCAATGTGATCGCCCTTGGCGTCGTTTCAGTGCTCTTGGTTGTCCTCCCCGGCTTTCATCCGGGAGAAGGAGGACGTTGGTATGACCGGCGGTTCTGGCCTACGGTCGGCAACACGCTGGTGTTTGTCGGCTTTGCAGTTCCCGGTGTGACCATTTTTGCGCTTCTGTTGGCGTCAGCGCTCAACCGCGAAACCCGTGCGATGGGCATTCTGCGAACATTGTTTTTCCTCAGTCAGGTGCTCTCGGTCACGGTTGTGACGTTGATTTGGCAAATTATGTTTTCGCCGCGTCAGGGCTTGATTGCGAACATCACTGAAACCTTCGGTGGCACGCCGATTAACTGGCTAACAGATCAACAGTTCGCCATGGCGGCGATTGTCATCGCGACAGTTTGGTGGTCACTCGGCATTGCCATGATCCTGTTTCTGGCGGGACTTCAGGACATCTCCAAAGATATTTACGAGGCTGCTGCGCTCGACAATGCGCGCGGCTGGAAAGCCTTCTGGTTCATCACCCTACCAAACCTGACACGCACGATTTCGGTCGTCGTGATCCTGCAAATCATCCTGCATTTTCAGGTTTTTGGTCAACCGCACCTGATGACCCAAGGTGGTCCGAACGATTCAACGCAAGTGCTCGTCCGCTACATCTATCAGACCGGTTTCCGCGATAGCGAACTTGGCCGCGCAAGCGCCATGGCCGTGTTCTTGTTCCTCATCATGGGGTCGTTCTCGATCATCCAATTCGTAATCGGGCGGGAGAAAGACTGATGAATCGCAGCTATTACTGGCTTGTCCTCGGCCTCTCGATCCCCGCATTTCTGTGGCTCGTGCCAACACTTTGGATGGTGTCGCTGTCGTTCCAACCCAACGAGGTTCTGGCCCGAACAACATCATCGACCTTCTTCGGTCTGATCCCGCTGCCCTTTACAGCGGAGAACTACGCAGCGCTGTTTTCGTTTGGCCAGACGCCGTGGTGGTTCATGAACTCGATCATCGTGGCAGTTGGTATGACGTTGGGCGTTCTGTTTGTCTCAACCACCGCAGGCTACGTGCTGGCGCGGATGGATTTTCCGTTCAAGCGCACAATCATGGTGATCTGCCTGATTGGTCTGATGGTTCCCGAACAGGCCGTGTTCATCCCGCTCTATACGATGTTCGCCGAGTTTGGCTGGCACAATTCTTATCACGCATTGATCCTGCCGCGCATGGCTGTGCCGATCGGGGTTTTCTTGATGATGCAGTTCTTCAAGGCGATCCCAAAAGACATCGAGGAGGCCGCCCGTTTGGACGGTGTCACATGGCTCAAGATTTTCTGGTACGTCATGCTGCCGCTGGCGCGCCCTGCCATGATGACGCTTGCCATCCTGACGTTCCTCTATGCTTGGAACGACTACCTCTGGCCGCTCGTCAGCGCCCAGCAGCGGGAATACTTCACGATCACCTTGGGCCTTGCATCCATTCAATCAAACTTCGCGCAATCAGAAGGGCTGGGCCGTGTCATGGCCTCGGGCGTGATCGCGTCCCTTCCGGTTGTCATCTTGTTCCTGATTTTCCAGCGGTACGTGGTTCAAGCCATGACGGCCGGCGGATCAAAGGGCTAACGCACACTAAGGGAGGAAACTTATGAAATATGCGCTTCTAACGGCGGCTATGGCCGCAGGGATAGCCACAACGGCACCCGCACAAGAGATTACATTGGGCCGGTTCTTCGGAGCATGTGAGGACGCAGGTACGGACACCACTGCATCCGCAGGTGAGGCCTGCATCATTCAGTCTATTATCAACGCCGCCGATGCCGAGCTTGATGGGATCAGCATCAACACCCTGCCCACTGACTGGGGCAATTACTACGATCAAGTCAAAGCCGCCTATGCGGGTGGTACGCCCCCCGACGTTCACGTCATGCACCGACACCGTGTGCCCGAGTTTGCCGGTCTTGGTGCAATCGCCGAGATTTCCGGCGAGTTGGAAGCAGCCGGCATCGACCCATCCGACTGGTCGCCAGCAGCTTTGGATGCTGTCAGTTTCAATGGTGGCATCTACGGCGTCCCAATGGATTTCCACGCCAACCTCTGGCACGTGAACATGGACCTGATGGAGCAAGCCGGTTTGGTTGCAGATGGCAAGCCTGTGCTGCCAACGTCACCGGATGAGCTCCTTGCTCATGCGCAGCAGTTCAAGGACGCGACCGGGCAGGATTACCTTGCCGCTGACTTTGCCCAGTTCCCATTGGGTGTGCGGACGGTTCTGGCGCTCTTGTGGCAGCAGGACGCCAACATCTTCACAGATGACGGCACGGCGACCATCAACACACCCGAAGCGCAAAATGCTGTCACGGCCATCACCCAGCTGTTTGATGCCGAGTTGGCCAATCCGCAGCTAAACTACGCAGACAGCCAGCAAGCGTTCCTGAATGGCGAGGCCGGAATTTTGGTCAACGGCACATGGGTCGTTGATTTCTACACTGCTGAAGCCGCTAAGGAAGAAGTCGGCCTCGACAACTACTATGTTGCCGACTTCCCGACGTTGTTCGCAACGGGTGCGACTTGGGCCGACAGCCACATGTGGGCAATTCCTGCATCCCTTGAGGGAGAGCAGCGTGCCGCTGCGTTGAAGGTCATGGCGTTCATCAACGACCATAACATCGATTGGGCCCGCACTGGCCACATGTCGGTTCGCACATCTGTGGTTGAAAGCGCAGCCTACCAAGGCTTGCCGCATCGCGATGAATACACCGGCACAGCCGCCATCGCACGCGACACGCCACCGTCTGAGCGTTACGGCGCAATCCAGGACGTGCTCAACCGTGAGCTTCAGGCCATCTGGCTGACAGACAAGCCTGTTGGCGATGCATTGGCTGACGCAGAGATCGAAGTTCAGGACCTGCTGGACCGCTAAGAAACCTACCGCCCCGTTGCAACCAGCGGGGCGGTTCACGTTTTACGAACAAAGGTGCGCCCATGACCCGTTGGACAAGCAAACACGCCAAAGACTGGTGGCAAGGCCGCCCTTGGGTCTGTGGTTTCAACTTTCTACCCTCGACCGCTGTCAACTTCATCGAAATGTGGCATCCCGATACCTTCGATATGCCGACGATTATACGGGAACTTGGTTGGGCGGCCGACATTGGTTTCAACGCAATCCGCGTCAACTTGCCGTATCTTGGTTGGGTTCATGACGCCGACGGGCTTATGGATCGACTCGATCAGGTAATGGACGTGGCCCACGGTCTTGGCATCGACACAATCCCATGCCTGTTTGATGATTGCGGATTTGGCGGGGATGAACCTGTTTGGGGATCGCAGGCCGAGCCAGTGCCTGGCGTTCACAACAGTCGCGCTGTCGCCTCACCGGGTCGGGCAATTGTTATGGACCCCGAACAGCGTGAGAGCTTGCAAGCCTACGTTCAGGCAGTCGTTCGCAAGTTCCGTGACGACCGCCGCATCCTGTTCTGGGATTTGTATAATGAACCCGGCAACCGGATGAATTTTTCGGATGGTGATTTTGAGCATTACGCTTCTGCACTTGAACAAAGCGCTTTGTCACTGATGGAAAGCTGCTTTGAATGGGCAAGGTCACAATATCCGATCCAACCGCTGACGGTCGCAGCATGGACTACCCCACTGCCGGGCGATGACAGTCACCCTTACCAAACCGAGATTGACCGCAGCGCATTGCTGCATTCAGACATTGTCACATTCCACGCCTACTGGAACCGCGCACGTGTGTCCGAATTTATAGACGTTCTGACCGTCCTCGACCGCCCGATCCTGTGCACCGAGTGGATGGCCCGCGCTGTCGATAGCCAGATCAGTGACCAACTCGAGCTTTTTCATGACCGTCTTGTCGGATGTTTTCAATGGGGGCTGGTCAAGGGTCGCACGCAGACGTGGGTGCCGTGGCCAGACGAGTTGGTCAAGGCGCATGGCGGAGATCCGAGCCGTGACATCTGGTTCCACGATTTGCTGCATGAGGACGGGCGACCCTACGACGAACGAGAAATTGAAACCATCAAGCGGCTTACCTCAAGCGAAGCGCGGATGCATGAAAGGACGGCAATCTGATGTCAGGCGTCACGATGAATAACGTCGTCAAGAAATATGGTGACGTGCAGGTGATCCACGGGATCGACATGCAAATCGAAGACGGCGAATTTTGTGTTTTCGTCGGCCCGTCCGGATGTGGCAAGTCAACTTTGTTGCGCATGGTCGCGGGATTGGAAGAGACAACCGCTGGCACGATGACCATCGGTGCGCGGGACGTGACAAAACTCGACCCGTCTGATCGTGGTGTCGCGATGGTTTTCCAGACTTATGCGCTCTATCCGCATATGACCGTGAAGGAGAATATGGGCTTCGGCCTGCGTATGAACGGCCACGCCAAACCCGAGATTGAAAAGAAGGTTGCTGAAGCCAGCCGCATTCTGAAACTGGATGAATATCTGGACCGAAAGCCCGCGGCACTTTCGGGTGGTCAACGACAACGTGTTTCCATCGGGCGTGCCATCGTCCGCGGCCCCGAAGTTTTCCTCTTCGACGAACCCTTGTCCAACCTTGATGCCGAATTGCGGGTCGAGATGCGGGTTGAAATCGCCCGTCTGCACAAGGAAATCGGTGCTACGATGATCTACGTGACCCACGATCAGGTCGAGGCGATGACGCTGGCCGATAAGATCGTGGTGTTGCGGTTGGGGCAGATTGAACAAGTTGGCTCGCCGCTAGACCTGTACCGTGATCCCGACAACAAATTCGTCGCAGGATTTATCGGCTCGCCTGCAATGAATTTCCTCGATGCGACAGCAGGCGAAGACGGAGTGACGATCCCGTCCTTGAAGATGACCGTCCCGAACCTGTCGGGCGCGACTGGTAAGGCCATTACAGCCGGACTGCGCCCCGAGCACCTTGAAATCGATCCAGCAGGCGATGCCCTGCACGTTGATTTGGTGGAAAGCCTGGGCGGTGTGTCCTTCGCCTATCTGGTTTCGGACACCGGCGAGAAAATTGTCATCGAAGAGCGCGGGGATGAACGGGTCAATGAAGGTCAACGTGTGGGCCTGAAGTTTGATCCCAAGCGGCTCTACCTCTTCGACGCCGAAACAGAACAGCGTCTGCGCGGATAAGACGCCTGTGACACCGAAAATTCAGCCCTTTGGAATGCTGCCGGATGGAACACCGGTGGACCGTGTATCCATTGTCGGCGGGGGGCTGACTGCGAATATCCTCACCTACGGCGCAACGGTTCAGGATTTGCGGCTCGACGGGGTAGACCATCCACTCGTCCTTGGTGCGCCTGTGCTGAAGCCATATCTTGGGCCGATGACGTATTTCGGCGCGATCGTCGGACGGTTTGCGAACCGGATTGCTAACGGAAAGTTCAGCATAGGCGACGAAACTAACCATGTTCCGGCCAATTGGCTCGGTCGCCATGCCTTACATGGTGGCCCGGTTGGTACAGGGCAGAAAGTCTGGAAAATTGGCGCGCTCTCCGCAGACAGCCTGCGCCTTGATCTGACTTTGCCGGACGGAGATATGGGGTTCCCCGGCGAAATGTCGGTAAGCGCACGCTTTTTCCTTGGCGGTGACGGTGACCTTGCCATCGACATTCAGGCAACGACCGACGCCCCAAGTCCTTGTTCCTTTGCACATCATGGATACTTCAATCTGGATGGTGGTGCCGACATTACGAACCATTTACTGTGGATAGATGCGCAATCTTACCTTCCCGTCGATGATGATCTGATCCCAACTGGTGAGGTGGCAGACGTGGCAGAAACACCCTTTGATTTCCGCACAGCGCGCGAGCTTGAATCAAGGAGAATTGATCACAACTTCTGCCTGTCCGCCCGCCAGGTTCCCCTACGACCTGTGGTCGAACTATTCAGCGGCGAGAGCGGGATCGCCATGCGTGTCGAAACCACCGAGCCAGGGCTTCAGATCTACGATGGTGGGTACATCCCGAAAGAGGGAC
This sequence comes from Pacificoceanicola algae, assembly GCF_049341065.1. Taxonomy (NCBI): domain Bacteria; kingdom Pseudomonadati; phylum Pseudomonadota; class Alphaproteobacteria; order Rhodobacterales; family Roseobacteraceae; genus Pacificoceanicola; species Pacificoceanicola algae. The sequence goes on from NZ_JBMPIX010000004.1 coordinate 77,401, forward strand.
TGCCTGGGCTGGATGATTATCGCTACGGACCGTTCGCAGGGATCGCGATGGAAACGCAAAGCTGGCCGGATGCGCCAAACCGCCCCGATTTTCCGAGTGCCATACTCCTGCCGAGTGAGACATATTCTCACCAGATCCGCTATCGCTTTCAACGGAACCGCAGGCAAGTTGGGTGGGATTAGAAGGCCGATTCATCATCCTGGGACGGCGGAAGTTACAAGGGTAATGCTATTGCCTGCAGCCAATTGAGCGGACTTTCATGCATCGTGCAGCATCCGGTAAAATGGGCTCAAACCAGCCATACCGATTTTTCGCTGACCGCCTGCGTTGACCCCGGCGAAGCAAACGCACATCTATAAGTCATGCTCATTGGTCTCGCCCTTCCTGTCGCTTTGCTCATACTTGCTGCAATCCTTGTGACGCGGGGGATTGAAGCGTTGATGCCGGAAAGCATGGCTGGGATCGTCGCGACATTTGTCCTTTCACTGCTGTTGCTTTGGGCCTTTTCGGCAGGCCTGTTCGCGGCGCTGTACTTTTGGCGCGGCGTGACTTTCGCCTCATTCTTTGGAGAGTCGCAGGGCTGGCGGCATTTTCTTTGGCTGGGGGCCAAAGCCGCTCTTGTCTGGGGGCCAATCATGTTGCTGGTTGTCATCACCGCCCCGAGCCGCTGGAAAGAGTCCGTATGGTGACGCACGTCCGGGTCTTGATTTTCCCGCGCCGTCCAGTCAGGTGAAGGGCAAAGGGGACCAAGGTTCATGTATGCGCTTCTTCAGCTATTGGTGGTCGGCTTCATCATTTTGACCGTGGTCTACGTGGCCCTGTCGATTTATTCGCGCCGCGTGCGGCGGGCCAAGCTGATCAACGAGTGGAACGACGAGGGCCGGATTGGCGATCGCGAAACCTTTGTCGAAGAAGGCCTCAAGGACTATGATCACTCGCTCAGGCGCAAATTGATCCTTGGGGTTTACGTGGTGCCTTTGGTGTTGATTGGCACTATCATCTATCTGACGAATTTCCGCTAAGGAGGCCAGGATGGTCTATGTGAAATGGGTGTTTATCACGGCGTTCTGGCTGCTGGTCGCGGCGTTCCTGCACTATACGCTGCCGCAGCACGATATCGCGCGCATCACCGACACCTATGAAAAGCGGATTGATCCGGGCGAAAACAGCCTGTTCTGGGCGCAGGCCGACGTGGGCACCGATGGGACACTGCAAAACCGCGATGTGTTCTTTATCCAGACCCGCCGTCGCGGCGATGACGTCATGGTTTACCGCAACGAGGACACCGGCTGGGGTTGGCCGCCGTATTTCAAGTTCGACACCTCGAACCTTCAGGCCGAGGCGGCTGACCTCCGCTCGATCGCGAGCGATCCGCAATGGGTGGTGATCACCCACTATGGCTGGCGGAACGAGTTCATGACGATCTTCCCCAACGCCATATCCGTGCGTCCGGTCGATGACCCGGACGTGCGCATTATCCCCTGGCTGAACATCTTCATCCTGACTTTGCTTGCCGCCACCTTTTGGGCTCTCCGCGTTCGCTGGGTCCGCTTCCGCGAACGCCGCATCGACCCTGCGCTGGAAAGCGTCGAGGATTCGGTACACGCAGGTGGCAGCCGTTTGCGGCGCTTTTTCAGTCGTTAATAGGGCCATCATGCGAACTGTTTTTCTGACCTTTGCCTTGTGGATGTTGGCCGCGCCCTTGGCGGCACAGCAGGACTGTGTCGAGTTTCTAGGCAAGTGCCACAACACCGGCAGCAGTTACGTCACCGTGAAACTACGCCAAGACGGTGCCGATCTAAGCGGGATCGGCGTTCTGGACTGGGCAGAATCGGTGGAATTGATCGGACCCGAAGGGCAACGTCCACCGGTGTCCATCGCGGCGCTGGCCAATCTGCCAAATCTCAACAATCTGAGGTTGGAGAACCTGACCGTTTCAGACCCCGGTGCCCTTGGTGAACTTCAAGTCGAGGATCTGGGATTCAAAAGTGTCTCTGCGGACGATTTCTCTGGTCTGGCCCGCGTGGCGCAATTGCGTAAACTGCGCTTTGTGAATGTGTCCGGCCTGCCCGGTCTGAAGCTGGCCAACCTGCCGCCGCTGGTCGATCTGACCTTGGTCGACACACCCTTGCCCGCGCTGGACGGGCTGGAGCGGCTGACCGACCTGCAAAGCCTTGTTCTGGCAAATACAGGTGCAACTGATCTGTCGGCTGTCGCGGCGCTGAACCTGCGCAGGTTCATCATGCGGGGCGAGCGGCTGGACGACCTGTCGATGCTGTCCGGCAGTCCCAATCTGGCGTTTCTTGTCCTCAATGGCTCTGAGGTCACCTCGCTGGACAGTCTTCCGCACCCGGACAGTTTGATGAATCTCAGCGCCTTGGACAGTGCACTGGAAGATATCTCAGCTCTCTCGGTCGCCAAAAAGCTGCGCAATCTTGATCTGCGCGGCAGCAAGGTTGCGGATGTGACCGGAATCCACCATCTGCCGCTGCTCGAAGAACTGGACCTGCGCGAGACACCCGTTTCTGACCTGTCTCCACTTGCCAATCTGCGCGCGCTGAAAAAGCTATGGCTGACTGACACGAAGGTGGCAGACCTAGGGCCGTTGGCCGGGTTGCCGTCGATCGAACAACTTTCGATCTCAGGCATTCCCGCCACGCAGGCTTATGCGCTGGCGGCGCTGGACAAGGTGACGATCCTGTGGATGAACCACACACGCGTGGGCGATCTGAAACCTTTGCTGGACATGGACGCCCTGCAAGCGCTGCGGATCGATGATGAAAAAATGGTCGCGCGGGAGCGTTTGGAACAGTTCATCGCCCAGCGGGTCCTGCCCGAGTAGGCGCGGACCATACGGGGGCCTTACCGTTTGCCGTAGTAAAGGCCCACAACGTGCTCTGCCTCGGCAAAGAACAGCCAGCGGGCGGTCAGTACCCCCGCGACGTGCGAGAGCACTGCCAGCGCCGCCAGGATGTGGTTGAATGGCAAGGCAAGGCAAAGAATGGGCAGTACGCTCATCAAGGCCAGCGCGATCACCCGCAGTTTCGCGGCATGTTTGCGCCCCACGACAAAGACCATTTCGCGCAGCAAGTAATTGTTGCCGGTATGCGGCGGCTCGAACGCGCGGGCGGTGCCGATCGGACCAAGACCGGTAGCCGTCGCAAGTGTGGTGCCAGACTGGGCAAAGCGTTTGTCACCATCGTACCAGATATACATCTGCACCAGCCCCGACAACACCAACCCCGCCGCGGTGATCGAAACCCTGCCGGACAGCAACGCACCGCCCGACAGGCTGAGAAGCAAGAACAACAGCGGTGTCGTCCAGTGATGCCAACGCGGCACAGTCTTCAACTGCGCATAGATCATCGAGGTCGCAAAGACGGTGGCAAGGCAGAGTATCGCGGCCAGCCAACCCAGCGGAGCAATATGGATGTCAAAAAACACCAAGAACAGGGCGTATAGACCCGAAAGGCCAAGCGCCGCCAAGGCCAGCCATGCTTCGCGCGACAGCCAGCTTGTGCGCCATTGCGAAAACGCCTTGAGTGCGCGCTCCTTGCGGCCAAGGTGAAAGGCCGAGGCCATCAGCCCGCCCACGGCCAGCAGATAGGCGATCAGGAAAAAGACAAAAGCCGTCCCGCCAGTGGGCGGTATGGCGTCGATGCCAAGCCAGAACAGCAGGCCAAAGCCGAGGCCGGAAAAGGTGGTAAATGCGATGATCGATGGAGCCGGATGCATCAGAGCTTCTCCAACGCTTTGTCGAGCCAGCCAAGAAAGCCACGCGGTTCTTCCGCGACAGGCGCAAGGAAGGGGGCAAGCACATCGACCTGCCCTTCCCACGTGTCCTTGGGGCGTGGCGGCAGGTATTTGTTGACGGGTTTGGTGCCTTGTTCTGGCATCAGGTCCACCCCGCCGCGCTCGGCCACCAGTTGGCTGACGGCGCTGCTGGGGTCACCAAGATCGCCGAAATGCCGCGCGCCTGACGGACATGTACGCACGCAGGCCGGAACGCGATCCTCCTCGGGCAGATTTTCGTTATAGATCCGGTCGACGCAGAGGGTGCATTTCTTCATCACCCCCTCGGCGGCATCCAGTTCGCGCGCGCCATACGGGCAGGCCCATGCGCACAAACCACAGCCGATACAATCGCTCTCGTTCACCAGAACGATGCCGTCCTCTACACGCTTGTAGCTTGCGCCGGTGGGGCAGACGGTGACGCAGGGCGCGTCGTCGCAATGCAGGCAGGATTTGGGAAAGTGGATCAATTGCGCCGCGCCCGACTCCGGCTGCACCTCGTAGCTGTGCACGCGGTTCAGAAAGCTGCCTGTCGGGTCGGCGCCGTAAGGGTCCTGATCGGACAAAGGCGCGCCGTAATTCTCGGTGTTCCAGCCTTTGCAGGACACCACGCAGGCGTGACAACCAACACAGGTATCCAGATCGATCACAAGTCCAAGCTTGGTTTGGGTCGAGGTCGGAAGATCGGTCATGGCTTCACCTTCCAGCGCAATTCAGTCGGGGCGGGCGGCACGGGCGAGCTTTGGGCAGAGAAACTCGGCAGGCTTTCCCCGGGCGATTTCGTCTTTTCAAGTCGCACACGCAGATCAAACCATGCCGCCTGCCCTGTGACCGGGTCCGAGTTGGACCAGCGCAGCCCGTCGCCTTTGGGCGGCAAAAGCTCGTGGATCAGATGGTTGAGCAAAAAACCCTTGGTCGCCTCGGGCGCGTCCGGGTCCAGCGCCCATGCGCCTTTGCGCTTGCCGATGGCGTTCCAAGTCCAGACCGTGTCTTTGTTCAGGGCGGCCATATGGGCGGCAGGAACGGTGATTTCCCCGTGGGACGAGGTGACGCGCACCCAATCGCCGTCAGACATGTTCAGCTTTTCCCACCAGTAGGTCGGCAGATACAGCGGGTTATGACCATGGATTTGCCGTAGCCACGCGTTTTGCGAGCCCCAGGAATGATACATCGCCATGGGACGTTGCGTCAGGGCGTGCACCGGGAATTCGGCAGGGTCTTCGTGCGCGTCTGACAGCGGGGCATACCAAAGCGGCAGGGGGTCCAGCGTGGCCTTGATCCTTTCGCGCAGATGCTCGGGCGGTTGATGCGGGCCTTTCCCTTCGGCAGCGGACTGAAAACGGCGAAGCGGTTCGACGTACAGCTGGAACAGATAGGGCGCGGGCGCATCAAACAGCCCCATTTGCACGGCCCAGTCCTGATAGGCCATGTTCCAAGGCTTGTAGAACTGGGCCTCGTCCGGGATGTGGAAGGTGGCAAAGCCGCCGTTCGCAATATAGCTGTCGATCTGGGCGATATTGGGATCCCCCCGACCATGGGTCAGACCGCGTTCGGACATACGCCAGCCCGCAAGCGGGCCGATCCCGGGCTTGCGCAGGTGGTTGGTGATGTAATCGGCGTAATCGGCATAACGCGCCTCGCCGTTGTCATCGACAAATCCGAGCAGGCCCAGCCGCGCCCCAAGGTCGATCAGCACGGACTGAAAGCCGCGAACATCGCGGTCAGGCTGCACCACTGGCCAGCGGATCGCGTCCGCGGCCGCGTCCGGTTCGGAAATCGGGCGATCCAGCAGCGAAATGCAATCGTGCCGTTCAAGGTAAGTGGTGTCTGGCAGGATCAGGTCGGCATAGGCCACCATTTCCGAGCTGTAGGCATCGGAATAGATGATCCGCGGGATCACGTATTCTCCGTCCTCGTCGGTATCGGTCAGCATCTCCATCACCGCGCGGGTGTTCATCGACGAATTCCACGCCATGTTCGCCATGTACAAGAACAGCGTGTCGATCTTGTAGGGATCTCCGGCATGAGCGTTCGAGATGACCATATGCATCAAGCCGTGCGCCGAAAGCGGGTTTTCCCAGGTGAAGGCCTTGTCGATGCGGATCGCCTTGCCGTTGGCGTCCAGTGCAAGATCAGCCGGACCCTGCGGATAGCCTAGGTGCGGGCCATCCAAGGGTGCGCCGGGCGTGGCGGTAAAGTGCGGTTTCGGATGCGTCTCGGCCGCCTTCGGATAGGGCGGTTTAAAGCGCATCCCGCCGGGTGTTTCGACCGCGCCCAGAAGGATCTGCAGGATGTGCAGTGCGCGGCAGGTCTGAAAGCCGTTGGAATGGGCCGAAATCCCGCGCATGGCGTGAAAGCTGACCGGGCGCCCGATCATCTTTTCGTGCCGGTCACCGCGAAAATCTGTCCAGGGTTGGTCAAGCTCAATCGCCTCGTCAAAGGCGGTGCGGGCCAGTTCGGCGGCGATGGTTCGGATGCGCGCGGGCTCGATCCCGGTCTTTGGGCCGATCTGTTCCGGGGCATACTGCGGATCCAAATAGCGTTCCGCGATCTTGTGCATGACAGCGGCGTGGGTGATGCCCGCCTTGCGGAAATGGCCGGTCAGATCCGGCTTTACGCCCGGTTGATCGAAAGCTGTCAACTTGCCGGTCACGCGGTCGATGACCTGCGGCTTGCCGTTTTCATCGCGCAGAAACAGGCCATAGTCGGGCGACTTCGGATCGCCATTCAGGATCACCGGCGCATTGGTGAAACGGGCAAGGTAATCAAGATCGATCTTGCCCGCTGTCAGCAGGCAATGGATCAGCGACATGATGAACAACCCGTCCGTGCCCGGCATGATGCCAATCCATTCATCCGCCACGGCGTTATAGCCGGACCGGATCGGGTTCACTCCGATCACCTTGGCCCCGCGCTCCTTGAGCCGACCGATCCCCATCTTGATCGGATTGGAATCGTGATCCTCGGCCACACCAAAGATCATGAACAGTTTGGTATGCTCCCAATCCGGCGAGCCGAACTCCCAGAAGGCGCCTCCCATGGTGTAGATACCCGCCGTCGCCATGTTGACTGAGCAGAACCCACCATGCGCCGCGAAATTGGGCGTACCAAATTGCTGCGCCCAAAAGCCGGTAAAGCTTTGGCTTTGATCGCGTCCGGTGAAAAAGGCGAGTTTTTCGGGCGCCTCGGCACGCAGGGGGGCCAGCCAACCAGTGGCAATCTCCAACGCCTCGTCCCAAGTAATTTCCTCAAACTTGCCGGACCCGCGCGGTCCGATGCGTTTCAAAGGCGCACGCAGGCGCGAGGGCGCATTGTGCTGCATGATACCGGCGCTGCCCTTGGCGCAAAGCACCCCTTTGTTGACCGGGTGATCGCGGTTGCCCTCGATATAGGCGACCTTGCCGTCCTTCATATGCACGTTGATCCCGCAGCGGCAGGCGCACATGTAGCAGGTGGTCTTGCGAACCTCGTCCGATACATGGGGCGAGGTGTTCAAGGCTGGCTGCCGGTATTTTGTCATGCGTTAACTCCCTGAATCGCGACGCTAACGCCTTGGCCGTGTTGTGCAAGGCCCCACATCAGCTAATCCCCAATCTCAAAAGTCCCATGGCCGCGAGTGAAATCAAAAGGCCAAGGCAAACGGGGCGGTAATAGGGTTCCCACTTTGGAGTGAACAGCGCGCGGCCCAGAAACAGCCCCGCCAGTGTCGGCACGATCAGAACAACGGCGCGCAGAGCGGCTTGTCCGGTCATCGTGCCCACCACCAGATGGCTGATCAGCCCAAGTGTGCCGCCGCCGAGGATGTAGATATTCAACGTACCACGCATCTGCCGTGCGGGCAGACCCCGAACCAGCGCATAAATCGCGATGAACATGCCGCCTGCCCCGGAAATCCCGGTGATCAGTCCGGCACAAAATCCGCTGAGCATTGTGCCGGGACGCGTGGCCAGAAACAGCAGGCGCAGCCGGGCCAATTGCGCCAGTGCCAAAACGATCAGCACCAATAGCGCTAGCGTCTTGGACACACCGGGATCGAGCGACAGGCTGAACAACAAGCCGAGCGGCAAACCCAACGCAGAACTGACAATCAGCGTCAGCGCTGTGGTACGCTCGGCATCTGCCCAGCCGCCTTTCATCAGGATCAGGCTCGCCGCCATTTCCAGAAACCAGAAGACCGGAAGCAGCTGGACCGGAGAGATAAAGCTCGCAAGGATCGCCATGGCCAGCGCCGACAGGCCAAAACCCGCAAAACCGCGGATCGCGCCCGCTGCAAAGCAGGAGCCGATAGCCAATCCCGCGACGCCGGGCGGTAGATCGAGAAGACCGCTCACCTTTGGTCGATGGCCTTGTAGGGGCGCGCTTCGGGACCGTTGTACAGGGTCAGCGGACGGATCAGGATATTACTGCGTTGCTGTTCAAGGCATTGAACCAGCCAGCCCGGCATTCGGCCGATGGCAAAGATCGGGACATACAGGTCCATCGGAATGCCGTGCAACTGATAGATGACGCCAGAATAGAAGTCGACGTTCACGTTCAGGCCGTGGCGGGCATAGGGCTTCATCGCCTCGACCACCGCTTGCAGGATCTCGTACCACTCGGGCGCCCCCATTTCTTCGCCCAACTTGCGCACACCGTCGCGCATATGACGCGCGCGCGGATCTTCGGCGCGATAGACGCGGTGGCCAAAGCCGGTGACAGCCTCACGGTTGCCGCGTTTCTCTTTGACATAGGCGGCCGCGTTTTCGGGTTTGCCGATCTCTTGGACCATCTTCATGACATCCTCTGCGGCGCCGCCATGGGCAGGGCCTGCGAGGGTGGACAGGGCAGTGACCATGGCCCCGTGCAGGTTTGCTTCGGTCCCCACAGTCACCCGTGCCGCAAAGCTTGAGGCATTCGCCCCGTGCTCAGCGTGCAGAATGAAATCGACATCCGCCAGCCGCGCCGCGTCATCTGACGGCTTTTCCCCCTTGAGCATCCACAGCCAGTTGGCGGCATGGCCGAGGGTCCGTTCCGCTGGCACCGGGTCGCGACCATTGCGGATCGCTTCATGCGCAGCGATGATCATCGGCACCTGTGAGGTCAGTCGAATACCGTTCTTCAGAAACCCCTCTTCGCCCTTTTCATGGCTGGACGGTTCCAGCGCAGCAAGCGCGCTGACACAGGTGCGTAGCACGTCCATGGGATGGCCGTCCTTGGTGGCGCGAATGATGTCGTAGATCTGCGGCGGCAATTCGCGCGCCGCCTTGAGCTGGGCGTCGAACCCGGCAAGCTGCGCCTCGTTGGGCAATTCGCCGTGGATCAGCAGGTAGCAAACCTCTTCAAAGGTGCTGTGCTGCGCCAAATCGTGAATTGTGTAGCCGCGATACAGCAACTCGCCTTTGGCCCCATCAATATGGCTGACCCCGGAGCGCTCGAAATAGATGCCTTTAAGCCCTCGGTTGATCTTGACGTCGTCGCTCATTGCGGGCTCCTTTTCGAGTGAACAGAGGAGGATGGCATGCCGATCCTGGATGAGATTTTCGAAAGCGCCCGTGGGCGCGGCGCGCGGGTTGTGTTCCCCGAGATGGCGGATGCACGCGTGGCTGAGGCCTGCAAGAAGCTCAAGGCAGACGGGCTCTGCGAACCCCTGCGCCTGTCAGAACCAACCGAGGCGCAATTGGCCGCTTTGGTCGACGCGCGCGGCATGAAAGAAGGCATCGCACGCAGGATGCTGGCCAAGCCCTTGTTTCGTGCGGCAGCCATGGTCGCAGCAGGAGAGGCGGATTGCATGGTCGCGGGCGCCGACAGCCCAACCCGGCGGGTGATCGAAGCGGCCAGCATCGGGATTGGATTGGCTGACGGGGTCGCCCTGCCATCATCGTTTTTCCTGATGGTCTTCCCGGATGGACGTGAGATGGTATTTGCCGATTGCGCGGTGAACGTTGCGCCGGATGCAGAAGGGCTGGCCAGCATCGCGCGCGCATCCGAGACATCAGCCAAGGCGCTTCTGGGCGCGGCAAGGGTCGCGCTGCTGTCCTTTTCAACCGGAACCAGCGGCGCGGGCGACAGCGTCGAAACCGTGCGTCGCGCCGCTGAGATCGGGGGCTTTACCGGCCCGGTGCAGGCGGACGCGGCGTTGAACCCGCGTATCGCGGAAAAGAAGGGGATGGGGGCGGGGGACGCCAATGTGTTGATCTTCCCTTCCTTGGATGCAGGCAACATTGCCTACAAGCTGGCGCAGGAGTTGGCGGGCGCGCAGGCGCTTGGGCCAATCTTGCAAGGCTTTCGCCACCCGGTCTGCGATCTGAGCCGGGGGGCAAATGTCTCTGATATCGTGGCGGCCACGGCAGTGACCGTCGCTTTGACCTAGGCGGGGCCAAATCTCTTCCAAAGAGATTTGCAAATTCCTTTGAAAGGAATTTGTCGGCCTCAAACTCTCTGTGGTCGCATGTCGGCCTTGTCGATGCCGGCCACCACGTTGGGTTTCTTCATCGCATCGCGGCGGAAGGGTTCGCCAAGTTCTTGGTTGATCAAAGCTTCGATCAGCGTGGTCTTGCCATGTTCCATCTGGTCCTTGATCGCCTTATCCAGCGCCGCTGTCAGTTCATCCATCGTACGCGTCTTGACACCTTGCAGACCGCAGGCCTTGGCGATGTCGGCATAAGACACATCCTCGTCCAACTCGGTCCCGACAAAGTTGTCGTCATACCACAAGGTCGAATTCCGCTTTTCCGCCCCCCATTGGTAATTGCGGAAGACGATCTGCGTGATGGCCGGCCATTCAGCACGCCCGATGGCCGTCAGTTCGGTCACCGAGATGCCAAAGGCGCCGTCCCCGGCAAAGCCCACCACAGGCACATCCGGGCAGCCGATCTTGGCCCCGATGATGGCAGGCAGGCCGTATCCGCAGGGACCGAACAGGCCAGGAGCAAGGTATTTGCGCGGCTCGTCAAAGGTTGGATAGGCGTTGCCGATGGCGCAGTTGTTGCCGATGTCACTGCTGATGATCGCGTTGCGCGGCAGGGCGCTTTGGATCGCGCGCCATGCCATACGAGGGCTCATCCAGTCGGGCTTGTCATCGCGGGCGCGCTGGTTCCATGACGTGCCGGGATCGTCGTCTTCGTGATCCATGGACGACAGCTGTTGCGCCCATTTCGATTTGGTCTCGGCGATCTTGGCCTTGCGCGCGTCGCGGCCCGCGTCACCTGCGTTTTCGGCCAGTTGCCGCAGGATACCGTGCGCGACCTTGGCGGCGTCGCCGACAATGCCAACGCTGACCTTCTTGGTCAGGCCGATACGGTCCGGGTTTATGTCGACCTGAATGATCTTCGCGTCAGCAGGCCAGTAGTCCATCCCATACCCAGGCAGCGTCGAGAAGGGGTTGAGCCGGGTGCCAAGACACAGCACCACGTCGGCCTCCTTGATCAGCTCCATCCCGGCCTTCGATCCGTTATAGCCCAGCGGTCCGGCAAACAGAGGATGCCCGCCCGGAAAGGCATCGTTGTGCTGATAGCCAACGCAAACCGGCGCATCCAGCCGTTCGGCCAGCTCCATACTGGCGGCGATCCCGCCCTTGGACAGCACCACGCCGGCGCCGTTCAGAATGACCGGATTTTTGGCTTCGGACAGCAGCGCAGCCGCCTCGGCGACCGAATTTTCGCCACCCGGAGAGCGTTCAAAGTTGATCGGTTCGGGGATCTCGATATCAACGATCTGCGTCCAGTAATCGCGCGGCATGTTGATCTGCGCGGGTGCGCTTGCCTGTTTCGCCTTGGAGATCACGCGGGTCAGCACCTCGGCGACGCGTGACGGATCGCGCACCTCTTCCTGATAGGCCACCATATCCTTGAACAGCGCCATCTGCTCAACCTCCTGGAAGCCGCCCTGCCCGATGGTCTTGTTCGCCGCCTGCGGCGTGACCAGCAGCAGCGGTGTATGGTTCCAATAGGCGGTTTTGACTGCAGTCACGAAGTTGGTGATGCCGGGGCCGTTCTGGGCAATCATCATGCTCATCTTGCCGGACGCGCGGGTATAGCCATCGGCCATCATCCCGCCCGAGCCTTCGTGCGCGCAGTCCCAGAACATGATCCCGGCCTGCGGGAACAGATCGGAAATCGGCATGAAGGCTGAACCGATGATACCAAAGGCATGTTCAATCCCGTGGCGCTGGAGGACTTTTACAAAGGCCTCTTCGGTGGTCATTTTCATGGGTCTGTCTCCTGAAACGGGAATGCCAGCACAAGCGGCGGAGGTTTGGCGCCACGGTAGAGGGCGCGGCGATGGGCGGATAGGGCCAGATTGGCAAACGGAATAGTGCCAAATTGCTGCGAGGCGCTGTGCCAATTCATGAATGCCAGTCGCCTTTCGAAAAATGACGACTGCGGCGGGAAAGATAGACTGATGTTATACCACATACACCGCGCGTCATCTGCCCAATGTCGATGCGTTCGCCGCAAACGGGCCGGACCGTTACTGGCGCTTGTCGGCGATCGCCTTGTGCAAAAGGCCAGAAGTCGTTTCGCCCCAAATGTCCCAGTTCAGGCGGTCTTCGTATTCCTGCCGGGCGCTTTGGGTCAGGGTGATATAGGTTTCGGGCGCGTCCAAATACCGGACGATCTGCGCGGCGAAAGCCTCGGGGCCGGACCCCATCGGCAGGGCGTGGCCGTTAACTCCGTCCCGGATTGGCACGCCGCCAACCCGCAGGCACAAGGATGGCAGCCCAAATGCCGACGCCTCGCAAAAGGCAAACCCGTAGGATTCGAACGAGGGCTGCACAAGGAAATGCGCACGGGCCAGCTCGGCGTTGAAGTCTGCAAGTTCAGCGGGAACAGATTTGTCCAACTGCGGATGAATCGTGACCCATTCGTTGACGTGGAAGGACGGCGGCACACAGCCAATCACTGTCAGCCGGGCGTCGATGCCCTTCGCACGCAAGGCCTGCATCGTGTCAAAGGCAATCGGGCCGCCCTTTGCGAACCAGTTGCGCCCGATCATCAGCAACTGCACAGGAGTCCCGCGGGAAATGTTGCGCGGCGCAGGAGTCTCGGGACGGTCGATATTCGCGCCCCAAGGCACCAGAACCGAACGCTCCGGTGCCATGCCATAGCGCGCCTCTGCTGCCAGTTTCAGCCATTCAGAAGGCCACAACAGCAGGTCCACCTTGCTGAGAACCGCGTTTTCCTGTCGTTCGACCCAGCCATCCAGAAGCGGACCAATGCTGAACAACCTTTTATGGGCCTGCCCGATCTCAGAGGTGCGATAGACCGTTTGCGTCGCGTCCGAGGAATAGGCAGTCACCATGCCACGCGGCACCCGCAAATGCGCCAAAGACTGGAACGAATAGGCGGCGAACAGCACGTCATATTGACCCTTGGCCAGTTCGTCCTGAATGCCGCGCGCAATGATCCGGGACAGCGCCAGTTGGGCCCGCCAGCGCAGGCGCAGGTTTACCGACTCCGGCATGGCAGCAATCACCCGGCGCACCGCATCCATGCTGTGCCAGCCGGAGGACAGAACTGTCACCTCACCGGCATGGCTTTGCAACGCATCGAAAATGCGTGCATTCCCTCCGGAATAGAGGTTTCGATCCAGCGGAGACATATCGCAAAGATACGCAATCCGCAGCCTGTCCTTGACCATTGCCACCCCACGACTCGTACATTTGGAAAATTGCGCGCAAAATAAGGCCAAACTTGGGCACTGTTTCGCCGTTGCCGCAAAAGCCCCCCAACGAGCCCTTGATCGTTTCTCATTCCTTGCTTTCGGCCCAATGTGGACGCGACATTGCCGCAGCCCGTTGCTAGGATGACGGCACTCCGGCGCTATGCGTCATGGCAACCGAGGCGTTTGATGCCCAACCCGATAGCCTTTTTCGCGCTGGCCATTTGGCCGCTCGTCTCGGCGGTGCTGTTCATGCGCCTGCCGCGCGACCGTGCGCTTATCTGGTCGTTGATGCTGGGTTACCTCTTCTTGCCGGAACCGCCTGCGGCTTTCGACCTGCCGCTGATGCCGCCGCTGAACAAACACAACATTCCGGCGCTGGCGGCCTTTGCGCTGATGCTTTGGCGCTATGGTCACAAGGGGCCTTTGTTGCCGGTGTCCTGGGTTGGGCGAGTGTTGATCCTGACCTTTGTCTTCTCCCCCATCATGACCGTCATGACCAACGAGGACCCGGTGTTCTTTGGGCAGGTTGGCCTGCCCGGTCTGGCGATGAAAGACGCGGTTGCGCTGATTGTTCAGCAGGCCTTGCTGGTGCTGCCCTTCCTTTTGGCCCGTCAGCACCTGGCGAACGGCGGCGCCCAGCGCGAACTTTTGGTGGCGCTGATGATCGGCGGGCTGGTCTATTCCCTGCTCATGCTGATCGAAATGCGCCTGTCGCCGCAGTTGAACCTGTGGGTGTACGGCTATTACCAGCACCTTTTCGGGCAAAGCATCCGCGCTGGCGGCTATCGCCCGGTGGTTTTTTTGTATCACGGGCTTTGGGTCGCCTTTTTCGTCATGACCTCCGGGGTGTCGGCATGGGCGCTTTGGCGGATGGATGACAAATGGAGCCGCGTGAAGCTGCTGGGCGCGGCGCTCTATCTGACGGCGATCATTTTCATGGCCAAGTCCTTGGGCGCCTTGATCTTTGCCGTCGCGCTGATCCCGGCAGTAGCATTTCTCAGCCGTCTTGCGCAGATCCGAATGGCGATTTTCATCGGCCTTCTGGCGGTCAGCTATCCGATGTTGAAAGGCGTCGATCTGATCCCCGAACAAAAGCTGCTGAACGCCATCGCCAGCATTGAGCCGGAACGGGCCCGGTCGCTCGACTTCCGCTTTGACAATGAGCAGACCTTGCTGGACCGGGCCTATATCAAACCAGTGTTTGGCTGGGGCAGCTGGGGGCGAAACCATATCCTTGATCCGGTCAGCGGCAATATCCTGACGGTAACCGACGGGCGCTGGATCATCGTGATTGGCGTTTATGGCTGGGTGGGCTTTCTGGCCGAGTTCGGACTGCTTGTCTGGCCACTGATCCTGCTTTGGCGCGAATCCTTTGCGCACAGGGAAATCGCCGTTTCCCCCTTTGTTGCGCCTATCTCCCTGATCCTTGCGGTCAACATCTTTGACATGTTGCCCAACGCCACCCTGACGCCTTTGACATGGCTGATTGCCGGGGCGCTGACTGGCTATGCAGAACAATTGCGCGCCGAGCGGCTGAAACTGCAGCAGCATGTTTCGCGGCTGAACTGGCAATCGGTGATGTAATCCATGAGCACAGGCAAAAGACTGCGCGTGCTGGCCATTGCCGAGGCGGCAAATCCGGAATGGGTCAGCGTGCCTTTGGTCGGTTGGTCTCTGGCCACGGCGCTGCGCGACGTGGCTGACGTGCACATCGTCACCCAAGTCCGCAACCGCGAGGCGTTCCTGCGTGCCGGTCTGCGCGAGGGGGCGGATTTCACCGCCATCGATTCCGAGAGCTTCGCCCGCCCGATGTGGAAACTGGCCGAGCTTTTGCGCATGGGCGACGGCAAGGGCTGGACCATGGTGCAGGCGATCAACGCCCTGAGCTATCCGCATTTCGAAAGGCTGGTCTGGAAGCAATTCGGGACCAACATCCAAGGTGGCGCTTATGACATCGTGCACCGGATCACCCCCCTGTCGCCGACGATATCGTCGTCGCTGGCGGGAAAATGCGCGCGCGCCAACGTGCCGTTTGTGCTCGGTCCGCTCAATGGCGGCGTGCCCTGGCCTCAAGGGTTCGAAGCCGAGCGGCGCGCCGAAAAGGAATGGCTGAGCTACATTCGGTCTGCCTACAAACTGCTGCCCGGCCGCGGGGCAACACTGCGCCATGCCTCGGCGATCCTTGCCGGGTCGCGGCACACCGCCAAAGAAGTCTCCGCAGGCGTGGCCGACAAGGTGATCTATCTGCCCGAAAACGGGATTGACCCGGCGCGGTTCAACCGTGCAGCCGCGCCAGGCGGCCCACTGCGCGGCGCTTTCGTCGGGCGTCTGGTTCCCTACAAGGGGCCGGACATGTTGATCGAAGCCGCCATGCCCCTGCTTCAGAGCGGACAGCTCAAGCTTGAGATCATCGGCGATGGACCGATGATGTCTGCCTTGCTGGAACAGGCCAAGGGGCTTGAGGGCGTGTCTTTCCACGGCTGGAAACCCCATGATGAGGTGCAGGATATTCTCGCCTCGTGCCACCTGCTGACCTTCCCCTCGATCCGGGAATTCGGCGGCGGGGTGGTGCTTGAAGCAATGGCCTTGGGCGTGGTCCCATTGGTCGTCGATTACGCCGGTCCCGGCGAATTGGTTGGGCCGAGTGTCGGCCTGAAGGTTCGCTGCGGAACACGGGCCGAGATCACGCGCGACTTCGCAGCGGCGCTGACGGCGCTTGCCGACGATCCCTCGGGCCTGCCCGCCATGTCACAAGCTGCGCGAGACCGGGTGCAAAGCCACTTTCTTTGGAGCCAGAAGGCCCGGCAGATCGCGCAGGTCTATGACTGGGTTCTGGCGGGCCGCTCAACGCCAAAACCTGATTTTTTCGGAATGTCTGAGCCATGACCCGCTTTTGCGCCCTTTTGCGCGCCGTGAACGTGGGCGGCACGGGCAAACTGCCAATGGCCGATCTGCGCGCCATGTGCACCGATCTGGGCTTTGCTGACGTGCAGACCTATATCGCCAGCGGCAACGTGGTTTTCAGCAGCGATGCGGCGGCGGACGCCGTGAAATCGGCGCTTGAGGCGCGGTTGGAAAGCTACGCAGGCCAGTCCATGCCGGTGATGCTGCGCGATGCGGATCAGATGCGAGCGGTTCTGGACGCGATACCATTTGCGGGTGCCGATCCGAAACAAGTCGTGGTGCTGTTTCTTGACACAGCGCCCGGCCCGAATGCGCTTGAGGCCCGTCATCAAAAGGACGAAGTCCTGCGGGCAGGCGCACGCGAAGTCTATGTCTATTATCCAAGCGGTATGGGGTCTTCGAAACTCACCTATCCCGCGATGAAACTGGGCACAGCGCGCAATCTCAATACCCTGCGCAAACTGGTGGACTTGCTTCACGCCTGAGAGATCACCCTCGCCGGTATGCCAGCCACCGTGGCGCCAGCAGGTACGTCTTTGGTGACAACCGCATTCGCCCCGATCACCGCGTGATCACCGACCGTCAAGGGACCAATCAGCTTGGCCCCGGCGCCGATATCCACGTGACCGCCCAAAACCACTGCCCCGGCAAGGGTGACTTGATGGAATATCATGCAATTCACCCCAATCTTGGCGTCAGGATGGATGATGATGCCGGTCGGATGGGTCAACCGCAGCCCGCCACCGATTTCCGTGTTCAGGTGAATTTCGGACTGGCAGATTGTCGACCAGAAAAGATGGTTCAGTGCCCAGTATTTGGAGTACAGCCGCGCGACGACACCGCCGTTCGCCCGGGCCGCTTGATACCTCCGCAGCGCACGCATCAGCTTTTGCCCCGGATCCCAATACCGACCGATGGACTCGCGGCTCCAATCCGGGGTCTGCGCCGATATCTGATTGCCTGTCATGTTGCCCAACCTTCGGCCCGTTAAACGCCCAATTCAGGTCAAGATTTGGGCCATACTTGACGCTATGGCAACACTTACCCGGCCGAAGGGGCGCGGAGCGCTTGACTTGGGCGCGACTGATCCTGTTATTGACCGCACCATCGGGTGGGGGTCCGAAACGTAAGACTAGCCGGCGAACCCGGGAGGAAGGCGCAATGACGGCCCCGCACGTGACAAAACCGCAGGTTCTTGGGTGAGCAATCCCCGCAACCAGACTTTGCCATATCGCGGCGACATCGACGGGCTGCGCGCCGTCGCAGTGCTGTCGGTGGTGCTGTATCACTTTGGTCTGCCCCTGCAGGGCGGCTTTGTCGGTGTTGATATCTTCTTTGTCATCTCCGGCTTCTTGATCGGCGGCATCCTTTGGCGCGAATACGATCAGACGGGCACGCTATGGTTGCGCCATTTCTACGTTCGCCGTTTTCGCCGCCTTGCGCCCGCATTCTTCGTTATGGCCATCGTGACGACCTTGCTGGGTTGGGCGCTTTTACTGCCTTTCGAGTTCCGTGAATATGGCAAGACGCTGATCTCGGCGACGGTCTATCTGTCGAACGTGCTGTTCTTCCGCAGCGCCGGGTATTTTGACGCCGCGTCCGAAAGCAAACCTTTGCTGCACACCTGGTCGCTGGCCGTGGAAGAACAGTTCTATATCTTCCTGCCGTTGCTGATCCTGTTTCTGGCCCGCTGGCGCTGGGGGGTTCTGGGGGCGATTGTCGCCGCTTGGGGCTTGTCGCTTGCCGGATGCATCCTTTTGACACCGGGTTTTTCCACGGCCACCTTCTATCTTTTCCCTTTTCGCGCGTGGGAATTGCTGACTGGCGTGTTGCTGGCGATCTGGGGGTACGAGACAGGGCGCCAGTGGCGCGGCTGGGCGGTGCTGTCGTGGTTGGGCATGGCGCTGATCTTGGTGGCGATCGTGTTTATCCCGGCGGGTCCGCTTTTCCCCGGAATTCTGGCTATCGTACCGGTACTCGGCTCGGTCTTGATCTTGGCCAATGGGTTGAACAGAAACCCGGTGAACCAACTGTTGTGCAACCGCTATGCGGTCTTCTTCGGGGCGATCTCATATTCGTTGTACCTATGGCACTGGCCGATCTTCACCCTGTCCACCTACCTGAGGGATGGCTACGCAAACCTGCTCGAGGCACTGCTCTGGATGGCGCTTTCCGTGGGGCTTGGCTGGGCGTCGTGGCGTTTTGTCGAAAACCCGGTACGACGCGCAGCGAAATTGCCGGGGGGCGTCGTTCTGAGCGGTTCCGCGCTGGCCTCGGCCATATTGCTTGGGCTGGGCGGCTGGCTTTTTGTCAACGACGGCATGCCCGGGCGATTTGGCCCCAAGGCACAGGTGCATATCGCCGCCTCAGGAGATTTCCTGCAGGATTGGAGCCGCTGTTATATCGCCGACACCCTGCCGCTGGATGGGCTTGAGGTTTGCCCCATCGGACCGGACGGGCCGCCAAAGGTGCTGGTTTGGGGCGATAGCCATGTACGCGCCTTCAAGGAAGGGCTGGATCTGGCGGCAAAAGAAACCGGTGTACCGGGGATGATCATCTGGCGCGCGGGCTGCCCGCCGCTGTTCCATATCCGCAAAGTCGAATCCGCCGCCACGCAGGCACAGGACACCGCCTGCACGCAGGCCAACAAACAGATCGAGCAAAGCTTTGGTCGCCTCCCGGCCCTCGACAGCATCTTGCTGATTGGCCGTTGGAGCTATTATGCCAGCGGCATGGGTGTTGGCTTGGATGCTGAGAACACGATTACCCTGCACCCAACCGATGCGCCGGAACTGGTCGGCCATAAACAGGCCAAGCTTCTTGCGGTCACGGCGAACGACACGGTACGTGCACTTGGCCGTTGGGCGCCTCGTCTATTTGTCATGCGACAACCGCCCGAAATCCCGAATTACGACAGCCGCAAGGCCGCGCGCGAGGCCACGCATGCGGGTTGGCCCCTGGCGGCCAGGCCAATGACCCAAGGTGCTGTGTCGCGGGATGCACTGGCACTGCGCGCCTCATTGGCGGATGCGCCTTGGGTGCCTTTGGCCGAGACCGGGCAAATCGATTATATCGACAGTTGGCCGAAATTTTGTGATGCCAAGACCTGCTCCGCCGTTATTGAGGGCGTCGGGCAATACTTTGACAACAACCACATCACCAACAGCGCCGCTTTGCGGGTGCGTGATCTGTTCCAACCGATCTTTGCGCAAAGTTCCCGGAAGACCGCGCTGACGGATGACCTCGGGCAATGACCCACCCGGCCTCGGACACCGATTGGGATGCGATTGTCATCGGCACCGGTATCGGCGGCGGAACGATTGGACGCGCTTTGGCGGAAGCCGGGCAAAAAGTGCTGTTCCTTGAACAAGGCTCCGAAGGTTATCGCAGCGAAACCAACGGTATGTCCGAGGTCTTCGTCCCCGAGGCGCGCCTGACCAGAGGTCTTTGGCCTGAACCTTTGCACGTCACACTGAACGGCAAGGAAACCGCATTCTATGCGCCCTTGGGCGCGGGTCTTGGCGGCTCATCTGCCTTTTATGCGGCAACTCTTGAGCGCCCCGAACGACACGATCTTGAGGATTCGTCCCAGCGACCGCATCCCACCGGCGGCTGGCCTGTGGGCTTTGATGAGATGCAGAACTGGTACGCCAAGGCCGCGCGCATGTTCCGTGTGTATGGCACCTCTGACCCACTGTCACTTGAGCCGCCTTTGCCATTGCGTCCGCCGCCCGGGCTTACGCGGACAGAACAGCTATTGATGGACAGCCTGACGGAAGCCGGGCTGCAGCCCTATCACACCAATACCGCGATCGAACGGGTTGACGGCTGCCTGAACTGTCTTGGTACGAAATGCCCCAAGCGTTGCAAGATGGATGGGCGATCCGCCGGGGTTGAACCCGCGCTGGAAACGGCGAACGCCCACCTGATCAGCCGCGCCAAGGTCACCCGGCTGGCCACCAACGGCGACGAGATCGCCCATGTCGAGACGCAGATCGAAGGGGAGACACACCGTTTTTCCGCCCGGCGCTATATTCTGGCGGGCGGCGCGCTTGGGTCGGCCAAGCTGTTGCTGGCATCGGCAAATGATGGCTGGCCAACCGGGCTGGCCAACCGTTCGGGTCTTGTGGGGCGGAACCTGATGTTTCACCTGAACGAGATGTTTGCCCTCTGGCCCAAGCGCGGCGGCCACGACGACGGCGCGACCAAGGCGATTTCCCTGCGCGACCTTTACCATGGCGACGCGCGGTTCGGCACAGTTCAGGCGATGGGCATTCGTGCGTCTTATGGCGAGATCGTGCATTATCTGAACCTGATACTGGCCCGCACCGCGCTGGCCCGGATCCCCGGCGCAGGTCAACTGACCCGGCTGCCTGCCGCCATCGCCGCGCAGCTTTTTGGACATGCCCAGATCTTTGTCGGGTTGATGGAGGATCTGCCCTACGAGGCAAACCGCCTGACCTATGACCCCGCCCGGCCAGACCGCCTTTCGGTCACCTATGATTTTGCACCCGAACTGCTGAGTCGTCGCCGCGCTTTTCGTCAGGCCATCCGGCGCGCCTTTCGCGGTCATCGCCGGATGTTCCTTGGGATCAGCCCCGAGCTGAATTATGGCCACCCCTGTGGCACGCTGCGTTTTGGCGACGACCCGGCGCGCTCGGTCTTGCGCCCCGACTGCCGCAGCCATGATGTACGCAACCTTTGGGTCACGGATGCCTCGTTCATGCCAACTTCGCTTGGGGTGAACCCGTCGCTGACCATCGCCGCCAACGCCTTGCGCGTGGCCGATATCTTGACGCGCGAGGGCCAGTCATGACGTTGATAACCCCTTCTGACGGGATCGCGATCGTCACCGGAGCAGGCTCGGGGCTGGGACGGGCCTTGGCGATCGAGCTGACTGGACGCGGATTCTCTGTGGCCGGAACTGGACGGCGCGTCGAGGCCCTGCGCGAAACAGCTGATCTTTGCCCGCAAGGCCTTTTCCACGCCGAACCACTGGATGTATCAGACGCCTCCGCAGTTGTGGAAACATTTTCCCGAATTCGGAAAAGGCATGGCCCAATTGCCCTTTTGATAAACAATGCCGCCGTTTACCCCCAACGCGATTTTCTTGAAGAAACCCCTGAAAGCTTTATGAAATCAGTCGCGGTTAACCTTGGCGGAATTGTCAATTGCAGCCACGCTGCGTTGCAGGACATGGCAACGAGTGGCGAGGGGCGCATCCTCAACGTCGCGACCTTTGCGGACCTCGATCCTCTGCCTAGTGCAGGCGCTTATTCGGTATCCAGGGGCGCGGGGCGCATCCTGACTCGGACTTTGGTTGCCGATCTCTGCGATCGCCTGCCCGGCATCGTGATTGGTGACTGGATGCCCGGCATGCTGCGTACCCAGATGGGCATTCAGGACGGGTTAGACCCAGCGCAGTCGGCGAAATGGGGAGTCAAGCTGGCCTTGATGCGCGATCCGTCCTTGACCGGGGCCGTATTCGAGATGGACCGGGAAATTCTTCCGCCCCGCGGACTCCAAGACAAGATCAAGGACCTGATCCTGATGCGTCGGCGCAAACCACGACGGCTGTGACGCAGGTCAGGCGCCGGTCCCTTTCACGCGTAGCGCAACGGCGCGCAGCATCTGGCCGGGCAAAATCGCAAAACATTTGATGTAACGCAGCCCAAGGCGTTTTGGATTGGCCATCATCCGCCACAGCCATTCCACGGCATAGCGTCTCGCCCAATCCGGCGCACGCTTTTGCGTACCAGCAAAGAAATCCAGACCGGCCCCGATTGAGGCGAAGCCGACGCCCGGCGCGACCCGGCGACCTGTTGCCGCGAACAATTCCTGTTTAGGGGCACCAAGTGCGACAAAGCACAGCCCCGCGCCGGACTCTTCGATCTCTTTCAGTATTTTCACACTTTGAGGGCTGGCAGCATCAAAGCCCATCGGGGGGGCGATACAGCACACAACCTCAAGATTGGGAACTTCGCGCTCAAGGTAAGCCTTGGCGGCCGCAAGCGCCTGGGCAGTCGATCCGGCAAAGGCCACCTTTACCCCTTGCCGCGCAGCGATCCGCGACAGCGGCAGGATCGCCTCGGACCCGGGGATCAGCTCAACAGGGCGCCGGGCCATCCGCGACATCCAGACGATGGGATTGCCATCAGCCACAATGAAATCCTGAGCGGCATAGGCCGCGCGAAATGCAGGAGAGGTGTTCAGTTTGACAAGATGATCCAGATTTATCGTCGCCAGAGCAAAACCTTCGCGTCGCGCAAAACGTTCGGCCACGCGCGCCTCGAGCGAGGCCC
The DNA here is from genome assembly GCF_049341065.1 of Pacificoceanicola algae. NCBI lineage: Bacteria > Pseudomonadati > Pseudomonadota > Alphaproteobacteria > Rhodobacterales > Roseobacteraceae > Pacificoceanicola > Pacificoceanicola algae. Next base: position 100,041 of record NZ_JBMPIX010000004.1, read on the forward strand.
AGGTTGCCACGTTCACCGGAACTGTCTGTCTTTTCAGCGTAAAATGCATGGATACCATTCCCGTCCCGCAGGGTGACGCAAATCACACCCGCCTGCCGAGCCTTATGCACAACAACCCGGTCCGAAAAAATGGCAATAATTCGACTTTTTCGTCATTTTCGGAAAATTCTGAAAACCGTCCGTTTTGTCGAATTCTGGCCACGTTTTCCGTATAGTGATCCCACAGGCAATGGTGGGCTGAGCAGTGGTAATCTGGTTCAATCTTGAGATGTCCTGCCTCGGCAGGTCTTTGATCCGTGCGAGGCGCGGATGACGGGACGTGTCTTGCTTTTGGGTTGCGGTTTTGTGGCCGATCTTTACATGCGCTCGCTCGCCGCAACAAAAGGCATCGAAGTCGCCGGTGCCTTTGATCTAGACGCGGCGCGGCTCAAGACGTTTTGCGAGTTCTGGAACGTCCCTGCCAAGCCGTCGTTCGAGGCGCTTCTTCAGGATGCGCCCGACGCGCTGGTGTTGAACCTGACCAATCCCGATGCCCATTATGAAACGACCCGCGCCTGTCTTGATGCCGGTCGCCACGTCTATTCGGAAAAGCCGCTGGCCATGACCGTACAGGACGCCAAGGTGCTGCACGGACTTGCTGCGCAAAAAGGACTGATGCTTGCCTCGGCGCCCTGCTCGGTGCTGGGAGAGGCGGCGCAAACGTTGGGTCATGCTTTGCGCAATGGCGTGGCGGGCACGCCGCGCGCAATTTATGCCGAGTTGGACGATGGTTTCATCCCTCAGGCCGCGTTCACCAAGTGGCTGTCGGAAAGCGGCGCCCCCTGGCCTTATCAAGACGAATTCCGCGTCGGCTGCACGCTTGAACACGCCGGATATTATCTTGGCTGGCTGATTGGCTGGTTTGGTTCGGTTCGCACGGTGGTTGCTGCCAGCGCCGAAACCATTCCCGCCAAACAGGGCGCCGGGCCATTTGCGCCCGACCTCTCCGTCGCGACCTTGTTCTTTGAGAACGGCCCAGTGACGCGGCTGACCTGTTCGATCGTGGCGCCGCACAACCATTCGATCCGGATCGTCGGAGACCGGGGCGTTTTGAAATGCGATGCCGCGTGGGACAACAGCGCCAAGGTCCATTTTGCCAAACGGATGACCGTCCGGCGCCGCCTGATGGAATCGCCTTTTCCCAAGCGGATCAAACTCGCTGCCTCGACGCACCCCAAGGTCAAACGTTGGGGCGCGGCGGCAATGAATTTTATGTTGGGGCCCGCCGAAGTCCTTGAGGCGCTGGAGCAAGGCCGCGCTTGCCGCGTCGGCGGCGACTTTGCCCTGCACATGACCGAGGTCACCCTGGCAATCCAGACCGCAGGCGAACACAGCGGCGCCCAGACCATGACCACGCGCTGCGACCCTATGGAGCCGATGCCATGGGCCCGTTGACGCGCATCCTGATCACCGGGGCCAGCGGCTTTGTCGGGGCCAGCGCCACCCGCGCCGCCCGTGCGCGCGGGATCGAGGTGGTTGCCGTCTACAGGCGCAATCCCCGCCCGGAATGGGCTGATGACACCGGGATCATTCCGATCCGGATCGATCTGTCCGATACTTCCAACACAAAACCGTTGACCGAGGCCATGGAAACTGTCGGCGCTGTCATTCATGCCGCCGCCCATCTTGGCGACGATGCCATCGCGCATGAATCGGACACTCTGCGCGGCACGCAGACGCTTTTGGATGCGATGGAGGGGTTTGACGTGGCCTTGGTGCTGATCAGCACGATTGCCGTCTATGACACCATGCGCCTTGAGCCCTGGCAGAAGCTGGACGAATCCAGCCCGCTGGAAAAACCCGAAAGCGCCCGCGATATCTATTGCGCGGCAAAACTGCGGCAGGAACAGTTGGTTCGCGCCAGCAGGCGACCGGCTTGGCTGATCAGGCCGGGTGTTGTTTATGGGCCAAGGCGCACGTGGAACGATCTCATGGGGTTCAACGCCGCCGGTCTGCATGTGCAGATCGGTCAGACCGGAGAGCTGCCCTTGATCCATGTGGATCATCTTGGCGCAGTGCTGGTTCAAGCCGCCGTGACAGATCCCCATGGACTTCAGATCCTGAACGCAATTGACGATGATCGCCCGACACGCGCCCGCTTTCTGAAAGCACATCGCCAAACGGCCGGGAAGCCCAAAGCGGTCCTTCCTCTGCCCTACGGGTTCTGGCTGGCCCTGGTTCAGGGCTTGAAACCGATCAGCCACAAGCTGCCCGGCCTGTTTCGCGAACCCATTGTCAAAGCGCGGCTGATGCCCCTGCATTATCCCAACACAGCCTTGCGCGACGCGCTGGGCGGAGAAGACAGCGACCGATTTGAGGTCATGCTTGCCCGCTGCACAAAGGGCGCGCCATGACCCTGACCAAGCTGGCCTATCTGACGGGGGAATACCCCCGCGCCTCGGACACGTTCATCCAACGCGAAGTCGCCGCCCTACGCGCGATCGGGCACGAAGTGTTGACCTGCTCGATCCGCACCACCGGGGCCGAACACCTAGTCGGGCCGGAACAACGCGCGGAACATGCCAGCACTTTCAAGGTTCTGGACGCCTGCAAGTCGCCGCTGCGGCTAACTCGGGCGCATATACGCTGGCTCAGGACGCCGGGCCGTTACCTGCGCGCTTTGGCGCTGGCGTGGCGGACCGCGCCAAAGGGGATCAAGGGACGGCTCTTTAATCTGATCTATTTTCTAGAGGCCGGCGTTTTGGCCGCGCATCTTTCGGATAAGGGCGTGCAACACCTGCACAACCATATCGCCAAAGCCTCTTGCACCGTGGCGATGCTGGCCTCGGCGCTTTCGGGTATCCCCTACAGCTTTACCATCCACGGGCCGGATATCTTTTTTGAACCGCACCACTGGCGGATTGATGAAAAGGCCGCGCGGGCAAGCTTCGTCGCCTGCATCAGCGACTTTTGCCGTTCCCAATTGATGAGCTTTGCCGCACAACAGCATTGGAACCGGTTCCATGTGGTGCATTGCGGCGTCGATCCTGATCGTTACACCCCGTCGCAACACGGCGGCGCAGAACTGCTCTTTGTGGGGCGACTGGCGGGCGTGAAGGGTGTGCCGGTGCTTCTGGATGCCTTGCGCGGGCTCGACTTTCGCGATTTGCGGCTGACCCTGATCGGAGACGGGCCTGACCGCGCATTGCTGGAAGCCCAAGCCAAGGGTCTGCCCGTCGACTTCGTTGGCTACAAATCGCAGGCCGAGGTCGCCGAGGCGCTGGCCAAGGCCGATGTCTTTGTCCTGCCCAGCTTTGCCGAGGGTGTGCCTGTTGTCCTGATGGAGGCAATGGCCTCGGGCTTGCCGGTCGTCGCGACCCGGATCGCCGGGGTTCCGGAACTGGTCGTTCACGAGATGTCGGGCTTGCTGGTTCCGCCGGGCGACGTGATCGGGCTGCGCTCGGCCATCAAGACCGTGCTCGACAACCCGGACATTCGGCGCGAAATGGGCGTAGCCGGGCGCGAAACCGTCGAGGCGGACTTCAACATTGGCTCTGAAGCGCGCTGGTTGTCGACCCTGTTCGAGGGCTACCGTCTTGGGTGTCCACCCTTGGGAAAACGCCTATGACCCCGGTGGATGTGGTTCTGATCGGGCGCAACGAAGGCGCGCGGCTGGTCGCGGCACTGAACTCGGTGATGGGGCAGGCGCGGCAGGTGGTCTATGTGGATTCAGGTTCGACCGATGCCAGCGTGGCAGAGGCTGAACGGCGCGGCGCAACGGTGGTGCAGCTGGACATGGCCATCCCCTTCACCGCCGCCCGCGCCCGCAATGCCGGATTCGACGCGCTGGAGGATCCGCAGATCGTGCAATTTATCGACGGCGACTGCGCCCTTGTTCCCGGCTTCATTGCCACCGCCCGCGCTCATCTGGAAACCAATCCGCATCTTGCCATGGTGACCGGCTGGCGCCGTGAGATTCACCCCAACGCAAGTGTCTACAATCAGTTGTGCGACTGGGAATGGCGCCGCCCCGCAGGGCAGATCGACGCCTGCGGTGGTGACATGATGGTGCGGGCCGAGGCTTGGCGAAGCGTTGGCGGCATGGATCCGGCCGTGATTGCCGCCGAGGATGACGAATTTTGCACCCGGCTGCGCAAAGCAGGCTGGCTGCTGGAACGGATTCCACAAGAGATGACCCGCCATGACGCCAATATGCTGCGCTTTGGCCAGTGGTGGCGCAGGGCCGAACGGACAGGCCACGGCTTTGCTCAGGTCGGCCATTTACACCCCGACTATTTCGTCAAGGAACGCCAACGCGTGCTGGTCTACGGGGCCGCCATCCCGCTTGCCATGCTGGTCGGGGTCTTTGTCGCGTGGTGGGTGCCCTTGCTGATCGCCGCGCTATACGCGGTGAACTATATCCGCACCGCCAAGGGGTTGATCCACGAAGGTTTGCCCAAGGATCAGGCATGGCTACACGCGCTGTTGCTGACCCTGTCAAAGCTCCCCAATCTCATCGGCATGGCGCGCTATCACTGGCGCAGCCTGACCGGGCGCGCCATGCGCATCATCGAATACAAGTAAGAGGTCGCCATATGTCCACCACAACCCGCGTTGGCCTGATCGGGGCCGGGTATATTGCCACGTGGCACGCTGATGCCTTGAAAGCGACGCCCGGCGTGACGATTGCCGCTGTCTGCGATGTCTCGGAAACCGCCGCCAAGGGGTTGGCCGAAGCGTATGGGGCGAAACCCTTTACCTCTGTGGACGAATTGATCACCTCGGGGTTGTGCGATGCGGTACACATTCTCACACCACCGCAGTTACATAAGGAAATCGCCTTAAAATGCCTTGAAGGTGGGCTTCATGCGCTTGTGGAAAAGCCTGTGGCCGAATCCGCCGAGCAGACCCGGGAGATATGCCAAGCGGCTGAGAAATTGGGCAAATGTTTTTTCGCCGGGCATAACTTCCTTGGCCTGCCCTCGTACACGCGGATGAAGGCCGAAATGGCCAAGGGGACATACGGCCGCATCTCGGGTTGCGAAATTACATGGGCCCTGCCTTTGGCGCCCTTGAGATCCGGGCCGTTCAACCTTTGGCTGCTGCGTCAGCCCAAGAACCTGCTGCTGGAACTGGGTCCGCACCTGATGGCGTTTGCGTATGATCTTTTCGGCCCGGTCGAAGTGATCCATGCCGAGGCCAGCAAGACCATCGCCCTGCCGGGCGAGGACATACGCCCGCAGGCTTTCCGCATTCTGGCACGCGCTGGCGGGGTCGAGATCACCTTTACCATTTCGCTTGTCGAAACCATGGATGACCGCAGCGTGACCCTGCGCGGCTCCAGCGCACGCGCGCGGCTGGACTATGCGCAGGACGTGTTGATCGTCGAGCGCGAGAATGCTTCGGACCTTGTGGTCAATCCGCTGCGCCGCCAGTTGGACCTGTCGCGGCAACATTTATGGGAAGGGGCGAAGAACGCCGCCGTCCAACTGAAATCGTTGAACACCCAAAACCCCTATGGACGCAGTTTCCGGGACATGAATGCGGCGATCTACGGGTCTTTGAACGGGCCTCAGGATGCTCGGTTCTCAGGCGCCAGTGCTGCGCAGGTGATGCAGGCGCTTGACGATGCAATCAACCTGCTTCCCGCCGACGTGCTGGCGGTCAAAGCCCCCGCAGTGCAGACCCGTAAACCCAAACCCACCGCCATGGTTATCGGCGGCACCGGCTTTATTGGCCGTGCGCTGACCCACCGTCTTGTCGCCGAGGGACGCGATGTGCGCGTGCTGTCGCGTGGGCGCGGCGGCCCTTTCCCCGATCTGCCCGACAATGTCGAAACCGTCAGCGCCTCCTTGCATGACCTTGATGGGCTGATCGCCGCGATGGACGGGATCGAGGTGGTGTTCAACCTTGCCAAAGCTTTGGAGATCAGTTGGGCCGATTGCCTGATCAATGATGTCGGCGTGGCCACGCGCATCGGGATGGCCTGCGAAAAGGCCGGGGTGAAGAGGCTGGTCTATACCGGCACCATCGCCAGCTATGACATGTCCGATCCGAACGCGCAGATCACCGAGCAGACCGGCTTTGCCGAGGATATGACCGACCGCAACCTCTATGCCCGGTCCAAGGCAGAGTGCGAACAGCAGTTGATGAAACTGCACCGCGAACGCGGTCTGCCATTGGTCATCGCCCGCCCCGGTATCGTTGTGGGTGAAGGCGGCCCACTACAGCATTGGGGCATCGGCCGCTGGCACGGCGCCGGCGCTGTCCGCATATGGGGCCATGGCCGCAACATCCTGCCCTTTGTGCTGAATGACGATATCGCAGACGGGCTGATCCGCATGATCGACGCTCCGGTCGAAGGCCAAAGCTTTAACTTGATCGGTGATCCGATGATGAGCGCCCGGGACTATTTCGACGCGATCCATCAGACACTTGGCGCGCGCATCCGGGTCAGTTCCGGGAATCTGTATGCCTTCTATGCCTCGGACGCGGTGAAATACGGCCTCAAGAAATATGCCCTGCGCCGCCCCGGTGTGATCCGCCCCAGCCTTGCCGATTGGAAGAGCCGCGCGCATTTTTCGCCCTTCGTGAACGAGAAACCCAAACGTCTTCTGGGCTGGAAACCCGAATCCGATCGCTCCGCGTTCATTGAGAAAGCGATCGCCCAGGCCAATTTGTTCGGGTTCTGATTGCCGCCGGATTCGTGAACAATCCCCTCAAATCGGTCTTATTCATGACAGATTTGTTTGATGTAACCGTGGTGAGGCAACGCGTGCGCCGTGCAATAAATGGCCATGCACCGGAGTTGAGCTGATATGAATGCCAAGACAGAACATGGCAGAATCATGATTTGGGGCGTCGAAAGGCGTCCGTTGGTGTGCTCGACTTCGGAGGCAGGGGAGGCATGAACATGATGGACCGCCCCAAGTTTCGCCGGAAATTCCGCAAGGATTCTTCACTGGATGCCGAAGATCAGGCCGCGCCCGTCGAGCCGCTGGAAAGCCGCACGCAGCGCTTGGCCCGTCGCAAAGCCGAGGAAGAAGCGCAAGCCCGGCGAGATGCCGATGCAGCGCGCGCCAGGGCTGAGGCTGCCCGGCAGGCTGAAGAGGAGCACGCGCGACGCAAGGCGGAAGAGGCCTGCCAGCGCGCCGAAGCTGAAGCCGCACAGCAAGCCGCAGAAGAACTGGCTCGGCGACGGGCTGTCGAAGAACGTAAGCGCGCCGAGGCCGCTCGCAAGGCCGAAGAGGACCGCAAACGTCAAGACGCCCTACGCCAAGAACAAGAGCGCCGGGCCGAGCAAGAAGCCGCCCGCATTGCCGCAGAACAAGAAGCGGAACGCCAAGCGGCGGAAGAACTCGCGCGCAAGCAAGAGCAGCAGCGCAAGCGCCGCGTCGAAATGCAAGCACGCATAGCCCAGGAAGACGCCGCGCGCAGGGCCGAGAATAAGCGGCGTGTTGAAGAAGCGGCCTGCAAGGCGCGGGAAGAGGCTGAGCGGCTTGAAGCACAGGCTTTGAAAGCCGCCCAAGACGAGGCGCAGGCGCTGCGGGAAGCCGAGGAAAAGGCGCGTCTGGAAGCCGAAGAGCGTGCAAAACAAAGGGCTGAGGCCAAGAAACGTGCCGAGGCGGAAGCCGCCCGATTGGCCGAACTTGAAGCGAAACGCCGGGAGGAAGAGGCGAGGCGCGAAGAACAGCGACTTAAGGCGCAAGCGCAGCTCCGCGAGAAAGAACGGATTGAAGCCGAACGAGCGGAGCGCGCAAAACTCGCGGCCGCCGAAAAAGAGGCGCGCGCGAAGGCCACTGTGCCCCTGGAACTGTCCAATCCAATTGCCCCGGCAAGGCCAAAGCGGCCCGAAGGGGAACCGGCGACAGCTGCGCGCACTCCGATTGAAACCATTTCGTCCGGCGGCTTGACCGCTTGGGACAGAATGAGGGAATTCGAGGTGGATGAAGGCCACCTTGCCGAAAACCGGATCATCACGGCCACCCGCGAAGACCCGGCCTATACCGCCTTTGACGTTCTCAGAACCCGGCTTTTGCAGGCGCTGAACGAAAATGGTTGGAAACGCGTCGCGATCACCTCGCCTACCAAGGATTGCGGCAAGACCTTTACTGCAGCGAACCTCGCGATCAGCCTGTCGCGGCAGGAAAACTGCCGCACGCTATTGTTGGATTGCGACATGCGACGCCCGACTTTGCAGAAGGTCATGGGCATGGCACACCCTGGGTCAATGGGCGACATGCTGCGCGGCAAAGTCGATCCACAGGACCACCTTTTGCGGCTGGGCAAGAACCGGATCAACGCCGGGCGTAACATCGCCTTCGGCTTTAACGAGGTGATTGAGCCCTATGCCTCGGAGCTGCTGCAAGACCCACGCACCGCAGAAACGCTGGCCAAGATCGAACAAAGCGTGGCGCCGGACGTCATGTTGTTCGATCTGCCGCCAGCGCTGTACTATGATGATGTGATCGCCTTCCGCCCACAGTTCGATGGGGTGCTTCTGGTTATCGGCGGCGGGATCACCACCGAAAAGGAAATCAAGGAAGTCGAGCGTCGCCTTGGCGAAGAAACACCGCTTTTGGGCATGGTGCTCAACAAAGCCGAAAACACCGAGATCGACAAATATCATTACTGAAGTCAACTGCGTTTAGAACCAGAAAGCCCCCGCGCGATCACTCGCTCCGGGGGCTTTCCTTTTTGCGTTCCGGCATCTTTTCCACCGTCCGGTCACCTGCGTGACCTGAACCCCGCCGAAACGCGCGCGCTGTAGCGGCGCGATCAGGACCGTGCCAGTCGGGGCAGAAAGCGCCCCAGCAGTTCGGACCATGGAATACTGTTTCCGATCAAGCGGAAGGCGGCGTAGAGCATCGCTGCCAAACCAGCGAACCAGCCAAAGATGCTCAGGCCACGGCGGGTACGGTCGCGGCGGCTTTGCACCTCGGGGATGGCGACGACGGGCTGGATGCCGAGGATACGCTCCATCTGCGCGGCCGATCGGATCGCCGGATTGAAAAGTTCGGCACCAAAGGCCACGGCGATGCCTGCGATCAGGCTGGCCACTGCGCCCATAATGGCGGTCTTTTTGCGGCTGCGCGACACCGGGTATTCCGGAACCAAGGCGGTTTCGAGAACTTCAAAACGGTCCATCTGCTGACGATCTTCCAGCGCCTGCCCCATCTCGGCCTCGGCCTGACGGCGGGTGATGACGCTGTATTGTTCCTGAAGCTGCGTCAGCTGGCGTTCCATCGCGCTCAGTTCACGCTCAACCTCCGGAGCGCCGGAAATCTGCTGCTGAAGTTGGGCAACACGCTCGGCGATCAACAATTTTTGCTCGTTCAGCAGTTGGATATTGGCGGCCTTCACGTCTTCGCGTTGACGATCCGAAGCGGTTTCCTGTGTCAGGATCTTTTGATCCAGATCCAGATCGGTGTCGCGCAGGCTGGCAAGCTGGTCGCGCAGGTCGGCGACACCGGCGGGAAGTTGATCGCTGTGCGCAGACTTGAACACGGCGATCTGTTCTTCGAGGGCGTCGATTTCGCTGCCGACACGCGTCTCTTCCGTTGTGAAGAATTCCAGAGTGTCGCGGGCCCGACCAACCGAACGGTCGCGGGATTGGTCGATCACCGAATACATCAGTTCGTTTGCCAGATCGGCGGCTTTTTCCGGGTCATCCAGACGCACGGTGATGCGCAACCCAGAAGGCGTATTGCCACCGGGCGCAAAGGCTTGGGAGGCGTCGATGATCTGTTCGATGGACGCAGCCTGACGCATGTTGAAAATGCGTTCATTGATCGTGATCGTCGGATCATCCGCGAACAGATTGTGCTTTTCCATGATGCGGACAAGGTTATCGCGCGCCATCAGGCGCTGTTCGATCAGTCGCACACGATGGGCCGCATCTTCGGCGGCGGCTGAAGCTCCGGCAAGCTGATCCGGCAGGCGCGCGTCTTCGATCTGGACGACGGCTGTTGCCTCGTAGGTTTTCATCTGGCTGAGGGCGAAATTTAGCGACAGCACGCAGCCGACAAAGGTGATCAGGGCGATCAGCCAAGCGCGCCGCTTGAGTGCCGATATAACCTCATCGAAGGTCTGAAACTGGTTCATTTCGCTGCTCCCGCAAAGTGGCCCCCAATGCGTTCGAAAGAGACTGCCCCAGCTTTGTCCGCCTTGCGCCGGATTTCTGACCGGGACGCGCCATCTTAGTGTCACAATTTAGCCGGATTGCCATATTTCCGCCATGATTTTCGGTGGCAATTCGGGAAACAATGCGTATCCAGATCCGGGATCACGAACACATTTTCGCCATATTCCCGACGGTTTACAGCCGATCTATAGGGTTTTTTGCGATTTTGGGGAAATTCAGGCCGGAATCGCCGAGATCGACAAGGTCAGCCCGTGATCGCAGCGCTGCACGAACGGCAAAGGGCGGGATTTGATCTGCGGGGGAATCGGGTCTGTTTCGGCAATTGTGGCAAACCTTGCCACATTCTTTGGGTAGCTGACACACAGCCCCTGAAAGCCAAAGATTACGCCGGTCTGCATAAACTGCGCTTTGTAGACGGCCTCTTTGACCGAAAACAGCCGCCGGGCATGTCGCGGCAAGTTTTTTGGGTCGACGCCGGTCCGTTCCTCCGGGCGGCAGATTTCCGCGATCAGATCAGCCTCAAGAGGCAGATCGGGGGCAATGTCGATCCCTACGGACTGCCACAGGTCGCTGTACCCAACCAAGGCGATGCAAAGCCCGCAATCGTGCGAGATACTGCCGACCACCCCATCGGGGAAAACCGGGGCGCGCGTTGGGGCGACGGGAATCGGCACCGGGTCAAGCGACATTTCGGCCAAAGCCGCGCGGGCAGCTTTGCGGCCTCCGGTAAAGTCCGCCTGCCGCTTGGGGATCGCGCGGGCAATGGCCTGCGCTTCGTCCGGGAAAAGAGCCGCTGGATCGACTTCAGCCTGCCCCGCCGACCAGAAAAGCCCGGGCGGAAGCGCCACCTGGGCCATCAATTCGCACAGGGCGCCCAAAGTCATGCGCTGCGGCGGGCCCGCATGGCACGTCGGCGGGCCATGGCATCGGACCGGGCTGCGGCGCGATCATTTTCGGCGGGTTCCAATTGCGGCGCTGGGGCCGTCTGAGACTGCACTTTGGTCGCACCGCGGGAAACGGGTTCAACCATCTCGCCGACGCGCGCGGCCAGATCGGCCAGAACCGGGAAGCGAAAGATATCGGTGATCGACAGCTTGGCCGCGCCCAGGTCTTCGCGGATCGCCCGGTGAGCTTGTACCGCCAACAGGGAGTGCCCGCCAAGGTCAAAGAAGTTATCCCGGCCGGAAACCCCCGGAACACCAAGGTAACGAGTCCATATCTGCGCAATAGCGCCTTCGACGTCAGCTGTTTTCGCGTTGGGTTTAGGTGCAGAAATCGGGTCCATAGAGGGCGTTCGCGCGTCAAGGTAGGGCTGCGCTCTCGGAGCGGGCAGTACCTTGCGATCAACCTTTTTGTTCGGTGTCAGCGGAAATTCCTCAAGGCGCATGAAGCGTCCGGGGACCATGAAACCCGGCAATTCAGTCCCCAGAGTGGCCTTCAGCGTGGCTTCGTTCTGCATCGCACCGGTGTAATAGCCGACCAGACGCAGATCGCCGGGGGTATCCTCGCGCGCCATGACAACCGCTTGGGTCACACCGTCTTGCGCCTCTAGCACGGCTTCGATCTCTCCCAACTCGATCCGGTGACCACGTAGTTTCACCTGATTGTCAACGCGCCCGACAAAGTCGATGGCGCCATCGGCGCGGCGCCGCACCAGATCTCCGGTGCGATACATGCGGCCCGGGTGGAAGGGGTTATCGACAAAGCGTTCGGCCGTCAGTTCGGCGCGCCCCCAATATCCGCGGGTCACGCCCTGACCGCCGATCCAAAGCTCTCCTTCCTCCCCGATACCAAGCGGCTGTCGATCGTCGCCCAGCACATACAACTGCTGGTTCGCCAAGGGCATCCCGATGTTGACGACCGAGGCGTCGCCCGTCGCCTTCTGGGTAGAGGACCAGATCGTCGTTTCGGTTGGCCCGTACATGTTGGTAATCTGGGCATCTGTGATCTGACCAAATTCAGCAACCAAAGCGCCGGGCAGGGGTTCACCGCCCAGATAAAGATGTTTAACTCCCTTCAAAGCCTGACGCGCTTCGTCGTTCATCGCAAACATCCGCGCCATGGAGGGTGTGCATTGCAGATGCGTCACGCCATGACGCAGCAGTTGCGCCGCGATGGAAAAATCGTTCGCTTCGGGTTCGGGCGCGGATTTGGTGGCCTTGACCACCTCAGCCAGCGGTTTCAACCCCTCCAGCACCACTTCACGGTCGATGCCGTAGTCGATCAGGCAGGCGATTTCATCGACACCGATTTGTTTGACTTCTTCGGCGCGGGCCATTGCGTCCTCAATGGTGCCGAACAGGCCACTCTCGTTAAAGTACCGCTCAAAGGCGAAATCGAGGATCGCATCCAGTTCCTCGGGTTCCAGCCCGTCCAGTTGCAGATCAAAGGCGTTGCTCACGCCTTCCGGACGCTTGAAGGCCGGGAAGGCCCAGGCGTATTGCTTGATCAGGCCAGCGGCGGAATTGAGGTAATCTTTCATTGGTTGGCGGGCGATTTCGCGGGCGTGATCGCGGCTGTCCGAAAGGAAGGTATGCAGCATCAGCGTGACGGTGAAATCCTTGGGGTCATGACCCGCCTCGCGCAGCGCGGCATGGTAAAGCTTGATCTTGCCGCCCACCTCATCAACGGACTGGCCCAAAAGGTGGGTCAGCACGTTGCAGCCAAGCCGACCGGCCTCTTTCCAGGTCTCGGGATTGCCCGCGGTTGTCACCCAGATCGGCAGTTCCTTGGACACCGGGCGCGGCTGCGTCACCACCGCATGCGGCGTTTCATCTTTGCGCGGGAATTCCACGGCCTCGCCGCGCCACAGTCTGCGGATCTGGTCGATGTTCTGGGTCATCGCCGCCTTGTTGTTGGGCGGGGTATTTTCGGGACGCAGAACAAAATCGTCTGGTTGCCAGCCGGAAGCGATGGCCAATCCGGCCCGCCCATTCGTGAGGTTGTCGATCACCGACCATTCCTCGGCGATCCGCGCCGGATGGTGCAGCGGCGCCACGACTGATCCTGATCGCACCCCGATATTTCGCGTCACGGCAGCCACCGCAGCACCGGTCACGCTTGGGTTTGGGTAGGGCCCACCAAAGGCGTGGAAATGCCGCTCAGGCGTCCAGACCGCGACAAAGCCATTGTCGTCGGCGAATTTCGCGCCCTCCAACAACAGTTTGTACTTGTCGCGGCCAACGCCATCGTCATTGCCCCAATAGTAGATCGAGAACTGCATCCCGGCGCCGCTGCCCCCCAAGGGCCCATTGGAAATCATGCCGCGATCCTCGTCCGAGGACAGCACCACCTTGAAGCCGCGCGCGGTGGTGTAGAACAGCTCAAGCACGGAAATGTCGAAGGACAGCGACGTGACCGCAAGCCAGGTGCCGCCGTTTTCATGCGCGACCGTATCATCCATCCCGGCATAGAAATTCATCACGTTGCGATGTTCGATCATCACGCCTTTGGGCTTGCCGGTGCTGCCGCTGGTATAGATCAGATAGGCCAGATCCTCGGGCCCGGAGGTGTCAGGCAGGTTGTCGTTGCTGGCGGTATCAAGGCGCGGTTCAGCGTCGATCAGCAAGAGCCGGGCATCATGTGACGGCAGGTCTGCCTCAAGCGCGGCTTGGGTCACGATCACTTGCGCATGGCTGTCTTCGACAAAATGCTGAAGGCGATCAGCCGGATAGCCGGGGTCCATCGGCAGATAGGCGCCACCCGCCTTGAGGATCGCAAGCGCGCCCGTCATCAGATCAACCGAACGGCGACAGCACAGGCCGACAACCTGCCCCGGCGCGACGCCCATCTCACGCAGCACATGCGCCGCGCGGTTGGCGCGGGCGTTGAGTTGAGCGTAGGTCAGGCTTAGTCCCTCAAACACAAGGGCCGTGGCCCCGGGCGTTTTGGCAACCTGCGCCTCAAAGGCGCGGTGCATGGTCAGGCCGTGGTCATAATCCTTGGCCGTGGCATTCCAGTGGTTCAAGACCAGATCACGTTCCACATCGGGCAGGCTTTGGTCAGGCTTATGGGCCAGAAGTTCCAGCCGCGCGGCGAGCAGTTCGGCGGTCTGACCGGCAATCTTGCCGCTGTCGTAAGACAGGCACGGCGTGTCGCTCAGTTCGACCGTAAGGACAGTTCCGGGAATGTGTCCGCCGCTGGCGGCGATACCGATCTGAGGCACCTGCGGCCAGGACAACTCGGGCGCGCGGGCCACGATATCGGTGGTGAAGGTCTTGCCCCTTGCGGCATTGGCAAAGTCGCTGGGCACACCGCCGGTCACCCGCAACGGCGCCCAAGGCGAGGTCATGCCCGTCCCGGCCAAGGCGGCGATTTCCGCGTCGGCATAGGCCAGATCAAAGGTGCTTTGCCCGCCCAGACGTGCGGCCCATTTGGCGACCAAGGCCGCCCCTGTCTCGCCGGTTGGCAGGGTCAATACGCGGGTTTCAACGGTGTCTTCCCCTTCGCACGCGCCGGGGACGGTCACGGGCTTCTGATCGCCCAGCGCGACCCGCCAAAAACCGTCATACGCGGCGATCTGCGCCACGGCGGCATCGATCTCGGCAAGCTCATCGGCAGTTGGCAGGGGAAGGAAGTCGCCAACCGCCGCAACCTCGAACAGGTTCACCGGCATGCCGCAAATGCGGGTAACCCCGTCAAGCATCAACGCATGGTCGGCGCAGGCGATGGTCATGTGATCCGCTGTCAGTTCCAACACGGTGCCCGGCGTCCCATGACCTTCGACGATCTTGGCGTGACGGACCAGCCAAAGCGCCCCCTTGGCGCGGAATTTTGCGGCGGACAGCGGGTTCCAATAGGGGCCATGATCCAACGCGCGGATCAGACGCTCCAGACCGGCAGCCGGGCATTTGAAATCCAGCAGACCGTGGCCTGTGGGCCGGTCGCCCAAGGCGTGATAGCTGCGCTCAGACAGATCTTGGCGCTTGCGCTGCAAGGCGCCGCTTTCAAGCTGGTCCAAAAGAGCGGGAAAGCTTTCTATCGCCGCCTCATATGCCTTGGTGTTCAGTGTCAGCGCGGTGTCATTGGCCGAGATGTCAAAGCTGCGCGTGACCAGAACATCCCCTTCGTCCACGCCACCCTCGATCATATGCCAGGTAATGCCATGCGTGGTTTCGCCTTCGATCATCGCCCAGATCGGCGCATTCAGACCCGCGTGCCGGGGCAGCGGGCCATCATGGAAATTGATCGCGCCCTTGGCAGGCATCGACAGCACGTCGGACGGAATGATTTTGAGGTTGGCAATGGACAAGAGCCATTCAAAACTTTGCCCCTGAAGCGCCCCAGCCAGATCGCGGGCGTCCGTAACCACGGCTATGCCCTTGCCCTTGGCCCAGTCCGCGATTTCTGACGCATCCGTTACAACCGCACGGATCACATTTCCATGTGCCAACAGCCGCTCGCTACATTGAACAAGCAGGGATTCATTGCCGATCACCACACAGGAAAACTGAACCAAGATCTTTACTCCACTTTTGCTTCAATCGCGGCCACGGTCATGGCGCTCCGGGCCGCGCGCTGCTTTCCCGGCAAGGGCCGGAGCAGCGCTTTGAGATCATGTAACAACAGATCACGCAAAAAGTGCGGCGGATCTGCGGGGGCTTTGCGTTGGATAACGCGCCGGATACGCCACAAGGTGCCACCAAGGATATGCATCACGGTCGCCCAAACCGCATAGATGCGCCCATGGTTCTTGCAGAAATAGAGCCAGCGGCTGTCGAGCCAAAAACCGGGAATGCGCGTCCAGACCTTCATGCCCGTCGAAACCGAGCCGATGTGAGCGACTTCGCTTGCGCGGACAAAATGCGTCTCAAATCCGGCGCGGGCGGCGCGCAGGCACAGGTCAGTCTCTTCGAAGTACAGAAAAAAGGTTTCATCAAACAGGCCGATCTGATCCAGCACCGATTGCCGCATCATCATCGAGGCCCCGGCCAGCCAATCCACGCGGCAGGCCGCTTGCGGCACGGGCAAAGGCACCGCCTTGCTGCGCAACAGCCGCGAGACTGGACCAGAGCGCGCCGCCCCTTCAAGTTCGGACAAGGCCGAGGGGAAGCGGAAGGCGGTCATATGCGCCGCGCCGTCTTCGCCGTGCAGATAGCTTCCGGCAAAACCAGCCTTTGGATTGGCCTCCAGATGTTCCACAAGGCACCGGATCGCGTCCGTTGCGGGAAAAGCATCGGAATTCAGGATATAAACGTAGTCGGGTTTCCCACAATCGGACAGGCCTGACCGAATCCCCACGTTGTTGCCCGCGCCAAAGCCGCCGTTGCAGCCCGACTGGATCACCCGGATCAGCGACGCCTCCGGCCAAGTTGCGACCTTCTGCGTGATCGTCTCGTACGAGCCATCTCCCGAGTCGTTGTCGACGATGACCAATTCGGCCTCAAGCCCATCCATCGCGCGCAAAGCCGCGCGGGCCGAACGCAGAGTCATGTCCGCTGTGCGGTAGTTGAGCAAGACGACCAGAAGCTTGGGCATATGCTACTCCGCGGCCTGCGTTGGGAACGACAGCACCTCGCCGTGGCCCGCTGACATGGCCTCGGCGCTCTCGATCGACTCGCGCATCAGCCCGGCCAGAACCCGCACGTTGGGTTCAAGCACCATGCTGTCGTGATCACCGGGGACTTCATGCACCTCGACGTGCGGCACAGCGCTGCCCCAATCGTTGTCCGGCAGCACATAGCTCCGTTCGGAGTTCACCAACTGGCCATTTGAGACCGTCCATTTGCCTTGTAGCGGCGGGCGATACAGAACGACACGACCATCCCACGGCTTGACAGTGTAAGTGGCAATGGCCCGATAAAAAGCAGCCTCGATTTCGGCATTGTGAAAGGCATGCTCCGCGCCGGTTCCATCCCTTTCGCGGCGCTTGACGATTTCCCAAGCGATGCGGTTTCTGGCCCAGATCAAGGGATACAGCAGACCCTTTTCACGCGCCTGATGCCATTGGATGATCATCC
The DNA here is from genome assembly GCF_049341065.1 of Pacificoceanicola algae. Taxonomy (NCBI): domain Bacteria; kingdom Pseudomonadati; phylum Pseudomonadota; class Alphaproteobacteria; order Rhodobacterales; family Roseobacteraceae; genus Pacificoceanicola; species Pacificoceanicola algae. The sequence continues at coordinate 117,123 of NZ_JBMPIX010000004.1, forward strand.
GGTCGTGGCGCGACAACGGGCGGCGCTGCGGCAAGGGCGTATCCAGCATGACGACCAGAGACACCTCTTCGCCCATGGCCTCAAGCTGATGGGCAATCTCGTAGGCGGTAATCCCGCCGCCGGAAAAGCCACCCAGCATATAGGGACCTTCGGGCTGCACCTGGCGCATCTCGGCGATGTAATCGCGGGCGGCGTCCTGAATACTGTCATGCGGCGCTTCACCGCCGTAAAGCCCCTTGGCCTGAAGGCCATAAAATGGGCGGTCCGCGCCCAGAAGATGGGCCAGATGACGCAGGTTCAGCACGTTGCCAAACATACCTGCCACCAAAAAGAACGGTTGGCGCGGGCCGCCGTCGCCTTCGTGCATGGCGACAAGATGCTTGAACCTGCGTTCAGGGGCGGATTGCGGCGCGGGCTCAGCGCCGCTTTCGACATGGCCGGTCTGTTCGGCAATCAAAGCGGCGCATTTGCGGATGGTCGGAGCCTCGAACAGCACCGAAATCGGGAATTCCACCCGGAACGCCTTTTTCACCATCGAGAACAGCCGCACCGCGATCAAGCTATGCCCGCCAAGGTCAAAGAAGCTGTCTTCGGCCCCCACGTTCTGCACGCCAAGCAGGTCCTCCCAGAACCCTGCAAGGGTTTGTTCGATCTCGCCTTCCGGGGCGACATAATCGCCCTCAAGCTGTGGCCGCTCGAACTTTTGGCCGCTTGACGCCTCGGCCGTGCTGACGGCGGTTTGCCGGGTCAGCGCATCAAGATCCATGGACGAGATGACAATCTGCGGCTCGCCCAGGGCCAGGGCCGCATAAAAGGCCTGAACACCTTCGGCGGGCAAAATGCCCTGTGACAAATTGTGGGCCAGTCGCTCCTCGGCGGGCGACAGGGGTTGCGCAGCGTCAGCCTCGTCAAACTCGACCTCGGCGGCAGTCAGGCGCGGCGCGGCCTTGAGAATGTCGAGACTGGCCAGCTTGCGGATGGTAAAGCCTGCGATTTCGACCAACACAGCCCCGACTTCGTCACAGATCGTGATGTCAAAACTTGCGGTTTCGCTGCTGGCCTTGTTGTCGGCGGCATTACGGACCCAAGATACGATCTTATCCGTCAGCGGCGCATGGACGCGTACGCGGCCATAACGTACAGGCGCCCAAAGGTGCGTTGGCTGCCAGCCGTCGATCAGGTCCATGGCCCAGCCAGTGGCGATATCCATCAAGGCGGGATGCAGCAGGCAATTATCACCCTGCGCGGCAGGCGGCAGGGACAGCTGAGCAATCCCTTCGTTGTCCCCAAGGGCGCGGGTATCCAGCACCTTCCAGCGAGGGCCAAAAGACAGCATGACCTCTTGCGCGGCGGGCAGTTTTTGACCCGGCCCGGCTGTTACTGGCGCGGCGCAGCGCGCACGCATCGCCGCAAGATCAATCGGAGCGGGCCGTTTCATCGGCAAAAGGATCAGCGTGCCCTGAGCCGTCAATGCATGCCCGTGGCGGCCGTTCAGCGTGGCATCGGCCAAAACGTCAAAGCCATACCCTCGATCATTGCGCGACAACCGCACCCGCACATCACGAGAGGCGCCATCGGCCACGCGCAAGGGCCGCAGGAAATCCAGATCTCGAATTTCAAAAGCGCCGGTTTCGTGATGGGCGCGCAGGGCATTCATCGCAAGTGACAGGTATCCCGTACCGGGCAGCAACGCATCGCCCGCCTTGGTGCGGTGTTCGCCGATGAACCAATCGTCGCTGGAATAGGTCGCATGAAAGACCCGGTTTCCGTGGTTGTCAAAAGTCGCCTCGTCCAGCATGGGCTGATTGACCGGCGTCACCGGCGGCTTTGGCAAATCCCCGTTTCGGGCGGCAACAGCCTCGGCGGCCATGCCGACCTCGTTCCAGATGCCCCAGTTGATGGCGACCACTTTGGTCTGCCCGCCGGCCCGCGAACGGGCAAAGGCGTTCAGAAATTCGTTGGCCGCAACGTAATCCACCTGCCCCGCAGGCGCCGTCACGGTCGAAGTTGAGCTGAACAGCGCCATCCATTTGACCGCACCGTCCGGGAAAAGCCTGCCAAGAACCTCGGTGCCGTGAATTTTCGGGGTAAAGACATCCTCGACGCTGACGGGGCTTTTGGTCAGCAGCGGCGCATCGTCGATCACACCGGCGCCGTGAATCACCCCGGTGATCGGGCCAAAGCGCGCTTCTGCCTCGTCGCGGACCCGGGTCATCTGGGTCAGGTTGCAGACGTCGGCAGCGGCGACCATGACTTGCGTGCCAGCCTCTTCCAATGCCTGAACTGCGCGGATGCGGCGGGCGGTGGCGTCCTGCGGCGCGTGACGGTTCAGGTAATCCGACCAGCTGCCGCGATCTGGCAAAGCCTTGCGCGCAACCAGCACGAGGTTGGCACCTCGCGCGGCAAAGTCCTGCGCCAGAGTCAGACCGATCCCACCAAAACCACCCGTCAATAGATAAGTGCCGCCAGCCATCGGCTGCGGCGTTTCCATCGGCAGGGCAAGCGGCTTGATCGCACATTCAAAACGCCGATCCCCGCGCAGGGCGGCGATGGTGTCGGCAGGTTCGGAAAGCATCTCTTCGAGTATGCGCAGCGACAGGGCATTCATCGCCTCTTGTCGCGCCGCATGGGCCTTGGCTTGGCTCCAAAAGCTGGCCTCGACCGGCGCCGGAAGTTGCACATCGAGGGTAGAGACAGAAACGCCGGGTAATTCGCGCGGGATCACGCGAGCCGGACCCGCGATGGTGGACTTACCGGGATAGGGCAGCGCCTCGTCCCGCAGTTTCGCCGCGCCGTTGGTAACGACCGTGATATGCAGCGGGCGCGTCAGGTTTTCCTCGGCTACGGCCTGCGCAAGGAACATCAGCGAATAAAAACCATGCTCTTGCAGGCGGTGGAAAAAGCTGGAGCCGGGGCGATGGCTTTCGTCCTTGGTGACCAGCCAGAAATGCGCGATGCGGGTGGGGATCACCCCTTGCAACGCGAGATCCTGCAGCAACAGATCATAGCCTTCGCGGCCACGTTCCGGCGCCAACAGGTAAGAGGTTGCCGACAGTCGCGAAAAGGTGTCGCCAGGGCGCACTTCGATCACGCCATGGCCCGCCTTGCGCAGCGTGAGCACCGCATCATCGGCAAGGCCCGCGTCATCCATGAAGACCAGCCAGACCTGCGGTTCGGCGTCGGCCAGCCCTTCGGTCACGTCCACTTCGACCTGTGCGGCGCGGGGCCGCCAGACAGGTTTCCAGCCCCATTGCGTCACATCGTCGGAGCGCATCAGATAGTGCGGCGCGGTTTCGGTCTGTGCCTTGCCGGGCGCAATGAAATAAGGCGCGCGCTGAAAGGCGTAGGTTGGCAGCGGCACCCGGTTGCGGCGCGCTTCGCCCCAGATCTGGCCCCAATCGATGGTCGCCCCCAAGGCCCAAAACCGGCCCAGCACCTCAAACATGTGCTTGTCATCGGGAATGGAATCTTCGGGGTGGCGCAGGCTGCTGAGCACCTGATTGCCGCTGACGTCACCGTGCTGACGGGCCAGCGCCGACAGTGCCTTGCCCGGGCCGACCTCAAGGAAAATCCTGTTGCTTTGTGCAAGCGCGCCGATGCAATCGGCAAAATGCACGGTACCGCGCAGGTGCTGCACCCAATAGTCCGGGCTGGTCGCCTGCTCGGGCGTCATCAAGGCGCCGGTGCGGTTGGACGTCAGGGGAATTTGCGGCGGGTTTAGTGTGATCGAGGCCAGATAGGCCCGGAAATCCGCGAGGACGGGATCCAGCATGCGGCTATGCGCGGCGATGTCGATCCCGATGCGCTGGCAGTCGATATCTTGCGCCTTCAGGCGGGCCTCAAGCGCGTCAATCGCGGCCAAGGGACCAGAAGCGACCGACAGGTCTGGCGCGTTTTCTGCGCCCAGATCCAAGTCATCCCCCAGCATCGGGCGCAGTCTATCGGCTGAAAGCGCCACCGACAGCATTCCACCCGCAGGGACAGTGTCAAACAGCCGACCGCGCAGATGAACCAGCCCGATACAGTCCTCAAAACTGATCACTCCGGCAAGGCAGGCAGCAGTGTTTTCGCCCATCGAATGACCGACCAGAGCTTTGGGCGTGACCCCCCAGCTGATCCAAAGCTGCGCCAGCGCGTATTCGACAAGCATGATCAGCGGTAATTGCAGGCTGGGCCTTTGCAGCGCCTTGTCAGCCTCGGCCCGATCATTTTCAGGCAGCCAAAGCGCCCGCATGTCCACATCCGTGAGGGTCGCAAGGTGATCAAGCCCGCGATCCATCCATTCGGCAAAGACCGGCTCGGTCTCGTAAAGGTCACGAGCCATGCCAGCGTATTGCGCGCCGCCGCCCGGGAACATGAAAACCGTGTCGGGGCGATCCAGCGCGGTATGTTGGTGGACGCGGCGCTGGTTTCCGCTTTGAAGCAGGCGGGCGGCCTCATCTTGGTTATCGGCGACAATCGCCAGACGCTTTTCAAAGGCACGGCGACCTTCCTTGAGCGTCCATGCCACATCCGCCAATGGCTGTTCAGGATGGGCGCGCAGATGCGTTGCCAGACGGTCCGCGTTGTCCTCAAGCGCGGCTTTGGAGCGGCCGGACAGGGTCAAAATCTGGAAGGGGAAATCGCTGTCATCTGACGCCGCGCGCATCGGCGCCTCTTGCAGCACCGCATGGGCGTTTGTGCCGCCAACACCCAGCGAGTTTACTCCGGCGCGGCGCGGATGGGTTTGGCTTGACCAATCGGTCAGGCGGTCATTCACGCGAAAGGGCGAATGTTCAAAATCGATTGCGGGGTTCGGCGCCTCGAACCCAAGGCTGGGGGGCATCTGTTTATGGTGCAGCGCCAGCGATGCCTTGATCAGGCTGGCGACCCCTGCGGCAGTGTCCAGATGACCAATGTTGGTCTTGACGCTGCCGATGCGGCAATGGCCCACGGCATCACTGGTTTCCCGAAAGGCCTGAGTCATCGCGGCAACCTCGATCGGGTCGCCCAGATAGGTGCCGGTGCCGTGGCATTCGACGTAATCCACGGTGTCCGACGTCACATCGGCCATCGCCTGCGCCTCCGCTATGGCGGCGGCCTGCCCGTCCACCGAAGGGGCCAGATAGCCAGCCTTTTGCGCGCCGTCGTTGTTGACGGCAGTGCCCTTGATGATGGCCCAGATATGATCGCCATCCGCCACCGCATCAGCCATGCGCCGCAGCACCACAACGCCAGAGCCCGAGCCAAAAACCGTACCCTTTGCGCGGTGATCAAAGGCGTGGCATTCGCCGTCCGGGCTGAGGATCTCGTTTTCCTTGTAGAGGTAGCCGCGCCCCTGCGGCAACTCGATCGTCACGCCGCCCGCAATCGCCATATCGCATTCCCCATTCAGCAGCGCCTGCGCGGCGTAGTGGGTGGCGACGAGCGAGGTAGAGCATGCGGTTTGCAGATTGATCGACGGACCGTGCAGATCCAACACATGGGACAGGCGCGTGGTCATGAAATCCTTGTCGTTGCCAGTGTGGCGCAACAGGAACATACCCGTGTTTTCAACCAGATCAGGGTTCGAGCAGACATTGAAATAGAAATAGCTGCCCATCCCGCAGCCTGCAAAAACACCCACCTGACCGGGGAAGTTTTCCGGCACATGTCCGGCGTTCTCAAGCGCCTCCCACGCGGTTTCAAGGAACTGGCGGTGCTGGGGGTCCATGATCGCCGCCTCCTTCGGGGAAAACCCGAAAAACTCGGCGTCGAACTGTTCAAACCCGTCCAGAGGGGCGGCGAAGGGCACATAATCGCGGTGGCGGATAAGACCGGGGTCTTCGCCCGCCTCGCGCAGGTCATCCTCGGACAGACGGCGGATCGAGGACACGCCATCACGCAGATTACGCCAAAAGGCGGCAATGTCCGGCGCACCCGGAAGATGCGCGGCCATACCGACAATGGCGATATCGTTTTCGCCAGTTTTCTGCTGAGCGTCACCCGCCATGATTCACTACCCCGCCACACACCTATGCTGTCATCCTGCATGAGGAATGCGTACAAAATTGGGCGACTTTTAGGTTTCAGCCCGCCAAAAGACCCGAAGAACAGGGCACTCAGCGGCTTGGCTCCATTCAATCGACAGGCAGGGAACATACCCCCAATGCAACCATAAAGGAACAGGGAGAGGTCAAAGGCTTTTCCCCGCCAATTCTGCAACCGCATCCCAATTCAGCCAAAGCGCAAAACCCGCCAGACCGGTGCCAAAGCCTGCAAAAATGGCGTCGTGCAATCCATCCCAAGCGCCCATCCGACGCGCCAGCCAGACCACCACGGGATAGGACAGCAGATAGGCCGCCCCCTGCCCCACAAGTGCGCCCAGCAAGCCCGCAGTTTCCAGCCCGATAATCAGGCAGAGGATCATCAGTGCGGCGCGGGCAGCCGCCAGCACGAAGAACCGCTTGGAATCGCCCGCCGCCAAGGCCGCCTGATCATAGGTCTGAACCACAAGCATCGGCATCTGCGCACAGGCCAGAACGACAACAACCGCCCCCGCCATGGCATAGCGCGGATCGTACATCAGATCGACCAGCCAGACCCCCAGCGCGGCAAAGAGGCCAACCATGCTGATCAACAATGCCGTCACCGCAAATCGCATTTTGCGCAGCTTGGCAAAGTTCGCGGCGCTTTCGGATGGCGGTGTTTCGCGGTAGATCGGGATCAGGATCTTTCGCGTGACCATCCCACCCAGAAGCATCGGGAAGGCAGCAAGGAAATAGCCGATATTGTAGACGCCAAAGCTATCAAGGCTCAGGTATTTGCCGATCAGGATCTTGTCGGCCTGACTGAACAAAAAGCCAGCGATGGTCGCAAGAAAGACCCATTTTCCGAAATTGATCAGCTCATCCGTCGCCGCTTTTTCCCAGCGAAAGCGGTTGCGTTCCCCGGGCAGGAATGCGCTGTTGATCGCCACCTCGGCGATGCCCCCGACAACGCCGGATATCACCAAGGCCCAGACCGACCCCGTCGCCCAGGCCAGCGCCACCGCAACAAGAACGCCGATCATCTGCACGACCATGTCGATCACCGTCACGCGCCCCAGCAACAGATGGCGATTGGCGGTGTCCATGCGCGTCGGCTTGAACCCCGCGATCAACAAGGTCAGCGCAGCAACGGGCAAAAGTTGGGTCAGGAAGGGTTCTTCGTAGATCCAGGCCATCGGCCAGGCCGCGGCGCAAGCCACCGCCCAAAGGCCAAAGCCGCGCATCACCTGGATGGTCCAGGCAGTGTTCAGGAACTCACGATCATCACCGCGCTTGGATTGCAGGATTGCCGGGGTCACACCAACGTCAGAAAATTGGCCGAGCCCCGTGAGAAAGACCATGACCAGCGCCATGAGGCCGAAAGCCTCGGGGAATAGCAGGCGTGTCAGGATCAGGTTCGAGGCAAGACGGATCACCTGGCTAAAGCCAAAGCCCCCCACCGTCAGCAAGGACGATCGCATGACCCGCGCGGACAGCGAACCGCCGCGCAATTTTCCGATCAGGGCGCTCATCTGCTGCGGCTCCAACCCGATGTCTGGCCTTTGGTCAGCTTCACCACAAGGGCGACGCCCGCGTAGACAGCAAAGCCAAAGGGATCGCCCAGCGCCATATCCATCTTGCGTGACCTTGGGAAAACCGGCTTGTCATCGTTTGCCAAACGCGCCGGATATTTCTGCGCAATCTCATCCACGCCCACGTCCTGTCGGCGGCGCACCCGGATCAGGTTCCGCAGACCTTCGGCGATGGGCCAGCGGTATGTCGCGGAAACGCCAATGCGTTCTTCGGGCGCAAAGCTGAGGCGGACAAAAGTATCGTCCGAAATGATATCGGGAAAGGTGCCCCAACGGTTCCGCCCTGCCGCGTTGACGGCAAAGACACCGCAGCCCGGAACGCACTCTGCCATAAAGGGCACTTGCCGCCAGATGCGGGCATAGGCGCGACTGACCGGGCTTTTCGCGGTAATCTCAACCTTGCCGCTGGCGTAGCGCGGCTCATCGGTGGACAGCGCCTCGGTCAGTTCGGACAGCAGGCCGGGGGATACGGTCACATCAGCATCCAGATAGACCCGGATCGCGCCAGAGGCCTTTGCATCACCGGCATTCAGCGCGCCCGGTTTGCCACCCTGCGCCAGTTCGGTCACGTTAAACCCCCAGTTTTGCGCCTTGAACCGGACGGCAAAACCCCGCGCCAGATTGGCCGTATTGTCACGACATCCATTGGCGACCACGATTACCTCGACCGTCTCGGACCGATCCCAGCGCGAGGCCAAAAGCGCTTGAAGGCAGTCGCCGATCAGCGCCGCCTCGTTGCTCGCGGGAAGTATAACCGACACAAGCCCCGCCCGTGCCTCGATGCCATTAACCATGTCCCGTACCTTTGGAGCCACACATGCAAAAAATACAAGCCCTTCTTTCTAGCTGATTGCCGGTTAACTATGGCCAAAGCATGGTTCGGGCTGGAATAGTCCAAGGCATCCGCTTTCGGGGGAAAGCCGGTTCAAGCTGCCCTACCACAGGACAACAACAAGGTGTCGCAAAAGCTGCGTATCGGTTATTTGGTGCCTCAATTTCCGGGGCAAACCCACATCTTCTTCTGGCGCGAAATTCTTGCGCTGGAGGCGATGGGGCACGAAGTGCATGTCTTGTCCACGCGCAAGCCGCCTTCGGGGCTGATCGCGCATGACTGGTCCGATGACGCGATTTTGCGGACCAATTACCTTGGCTCTTTCGATCCGGTTGCCTCGGCAGTGGGGCTGTCCCGCCTGACGGCCGCAGGGCTGCCCAAATGGATTGCGCAAGAAGGCCCACGGTTCGCCAAAGACGCCCTCGTTTCTGCAGGCGCGGCCCAACATCTGGTGAAATACGCCGAAAAACACGGGCTGGACCATGTGCACGCCCATTCCTGTGGGCGCGCCGCGCTGATCGCCGCCTTGGCGCAAAACCTTGGCGGGCCCCCCTATTCGATCACCTTGCACGGCCCATTGTCGGACTACGGCACAGGTCAGCGATTCAAATGGTCCGGCGCCAAGTTTGCGACCATCATCACGCACAAGCTGCTGCACGAAGTCGAAGAGACCTTGCAAGGCTCTCTGCCCGATCGTCTGGTCGTCCGGCCGATGGGCGTAGACACCCGGATGCTAAGCCGCGACACGCCCTATATGCCACCAGAAAAAGGGCGCCCTGTGCGGTTGTTTTCCTGCGGGCGTCTGAATGTCGTCAAAGGTCATCAGGATTTGATGAGCGCTGTCCGCCAACTGTTGGATCAGGGCGTGGACGTGCGCCTTGAAATTGCCGGCGAAGATGACGCCGGTGGCAGCGGCTATCGCAAGGAACTTGAGGCCCATCTGAAAAAGCTGCGGCTTCAGGATCACGTCAAGCTGCTGGGCGCCATCGATTCCGGAGCGGTCCGCGAAAAGCTGAAAGAGGCGCATATCTTCGTGCTTGCCTCGTGGCACGAACCCTTGGGCGTCGCCTATATGGAGGCGATGTCCATGGGCGTTCCCGTGATCGGCACCGACGCAGGCGGCGTGCCGGAACTGATCAAGGATGGCACCCACGGCTATCTCGTGCCGCCCAAGAACCCTGGCGCCCTTGCGCGCACCATCCGCGGGCTGGCGACCGACCCCGACGCGCTGATGCGCCTGTCCGAAACCGGCCGCGCCCATATCGAGGCGCATTTCCGCGCCTCGCTCGGGGCTGAAACGCTGATCGAAGAGATCCAGCGCTAAGACTTATCTCCCCTCTTCAGAGCCCTAAAACTCACTTTCCGGGATTGCGGTGATGGGGTCCGCTTCAAAGACCAACTCTTCGATCCCTGTCATTCGCAATGTGCCATCTGGCCCAGTGAGCAACAACTGACGCCCTTCGCGGGCAAAGCCATAGTCCTTGCGCGCACCGGGCAGCACGGCGCGGTCCTTGCCTGCCCCGCCATTCAGAACATCCGCGCCGCCAGAGGCAACCAGCGTATCATCGCCCGGTCCCGCAATCAGGATGTCTTCTTGGCTCGTTCCCTGAAGGCGCTGATTACCCTCTTCGGCGATACGGGTGATGCCATTGGCAAAGGCAGCAGGATCGCGCGGCGCCCAATCATTTGGACCCGAGGCATTGTAAGCCATCAACATATTCCAACGCGGGTTCTGGTCGTCCAGATGGCGCAAGGCGCCCCAGCTGCCCCATTTCGTGGCGGGGGCCACATCGACGAAAGCATTGAAAAGGGTGCCCCCGGCATTCGCCCACCCGGCCAGCAAGAGCTCGTACAGCTTCGCCATTTCGGGGGTATAGTTGTACTGAGTGAAAAACTCGGTCAGGCGGTCGTCGTTGACCTGATCGCCGTGGGCGGTGACATGGCTGCCGCCTTCATACATGACCAGACGCAGACCGGCCTTGCGGGCAACGGCGGCGTGATAGGGAAAGACCTCGTCGATCAACTCCCTTAGCGATCCCTCTTCAAGCGCCAGCGTCACAGGGGCAATCGCTGCCTCGAAACGGGCCTGCTTGGCGAATTCTCGCAGCGCGACGCGGCGCAGTCCTTGCGCTTCGCCTGCCTGGGTCGCGATCCTCTCGGAGGTGTCCAGCCAGTCGTTCATGCGCTGCGCCATCTCGGGCCCGCCCATTTCATAGCCGAAATAACCCGTTACCGCGTAGGCATCAAAGCTGTCCTGCGGTGGGCGGCCAAGCTGCAAAAACGCCAGTGGTGCCATCAGGATGCTTTCCTCAAGACCCGGCCAGCCGGTGTGCGTGGCGACCACGCGCACCAGACGCGCCTTGGCCTCATTGCCAAAGACGTCACTCCAGATGTCCATGACCTGCGCCGCGCGCAGACCGTAGTATTGCATCCAGCCGGTTTCCGACTTGCCCCAAAGCGCCTCGGCCTGCGCGGCGGCCCATCCGGCCTGCGGGAAGACAAAATTCCAGACCTCGTTGGAATATTCGACATGCGCCTTCAGCCGGGGATCCAGCGTTGCCTTTACCAGTTCGGCGAAATTCCGGACATAGTCGTCATCCGCCAGATGGGGCATGTTGAACCATGGGTCCGCGCCAATCCGGTTGGCCAGCCGCACCATGACTTCAACGGGTACGCCCCAGACGCTATAGCTGGCATCGGTCATCCTCGGGCGATCGTCCCATGTCGTCACGGTCGAGCCGTTGGTCATCATCCAATCCATGAAGCGGATCGCGCGAAGATCCTCGATCTTGGCGATCCAGTCGGGGTTGAAAAGCACGCCCGCCTCGTACAGCGGAAGGCTCTCTTTTTTTACGACATGGATGTTGCGGATCGGATCAGCCGCGTCGATCTGCGAGATCGCGATGCCAACCAGCCCTTCGCCGGGTTCGTAAAAAAAGCCGATTTCCCCATCGTCATAGCGCACGCGCTTGGCGCGCCCGGTCAGCTTGATATCCCCCTTGCCCTCATAAAGCACGACATAGTCGCCGCGCAGATGCTGGGCCTCTTCGGGTTGGTCGGTCAGCAGAACTGCCTCCAGCGCGTCGGCCCCGCTCGGCAGGCTGAGCGGCCAGCCATCAGGGCTGACGTGCCCCTCGGCACGCAGCACTTCAGAGGTGAAAGCGCCCCATTCGTCGCCGCGATGCCCCACCCAATCGCGCGAGGTTTTCATCAGGTCGATAAAGGGATGCTGCGTGGACCAATCGGCGATGCCATTCAATCCCATGCCAAGGGCCGGCAACCCGGCAGGCTTGACGTCAGAAGGTGGCAAGGTAACTGGCTGGCGCGCCGGAAGATCTGCGTCCGCAGCCGCTTGGGCCAAGGTCTGGGGTGCGGCGTCCTGCGCCACTTTCATGGCCTTGGTCTGCGGCATCATCTGCCAGATACGCTCCGCGATCTGCGGGTATTTGTCGAAAACATCCGGATGTACCGCGACAGGCGGGCGCCAGTCTTTGGGCGGAGGGGCATCATAGATCACCGCATAGGTCACCATGGCCGCGAGCAGATACAGCGTTTCGGTCCCATGCGGCGCCGAGTCCGTGTAAAAGGCTTCGGCGGGCAGGCCCTCCAACAGCCCATCTTTGGCCATCAGCGACGACAGGATCGAGGCGACGGGGATCAGCGAAACCGGGTGATCCGGCCGCGTCTGGGCAAGCTTATCCAGCAGATCCACGTACCATTGATGATTGTCGACCTGATTGTAGGCGTGATAGCGCGCCAAAGCCTCGGGCTCTGGCGGGTAGTCGCCTGTAACGCCGGCCATTTCGGCCCAGCCTTCGTATATGTACAGACGTGACTTCGGGCTTTGCGCGCCGACCCAATCGATCAGGCGCAACGCCGCGCCAAGCGGGCTTTCACCGGCTGGGTTATCACCTTCATAGGGCACATCCGGTTGTTGATATTGAATGAAGTTCGCCGGGGCGATCACCACGGCATCGAAGTTGCCCGCGGAAAACTCGGAACTGGGCGACCATGCCCCGGAAACCCCGGGAAATGACCAGTTGGCAGTTGGCGGCAGGCCGTCGGCATAGTTGCGCAGGAACCCCCACTGGCCATCCACCGCGAAGGTGCGCCCATCCGCCACTGCCATTTCGTTCAGCCAGTGTGGAACGTTGGTGTGATCGGACTTTTCACTCAGGTGGTTTATCAGTGAATTGCCAAAGACATAGACGCGCGCGGCGCCTTCTCCGCGCTGTGCGTCCTGCGCAAAACTCACATACGGAATCAAAGCCAGCGCTGCTGCACATAGCATCCTGCGGAACATTTCATTGCCCTGTTTATTGCCTCGCGCGCAATATGCAGCAAGCTGATGCGAGGTCATAGCCCCGGAACGAAAACAGGCTGAAATTTGCGGGTTTTCTTTTGGGATTTGCGACGTATAGTGGCGGCCATGATGATGAATGGCCATATCCCAGCACCTGCGCGTTTTCACGCGTCGCTTGCGCTTGGCCTATCGCTTCTCCTAACTCGCCTCTGAGCGTGCCGTCCCGGCGCGTCCGCTCAGAGGAGATGTGAATCGCGCCAAACGCAACGGAGAAGACAAGAGAGTTCCTGACATGACCACGACCAAAAAAGACCGCGTGTTGATTTTCGACACGACCTTGCGCGACGGCGAACAAAGCCCCGGCGCAACCATGACCCATGACGAAAAGCTCGAGATCGCCGAGCTTCTCGACGACATGGGTGTAGACATCATCGAGGCCGGGTTTCCCATCGCCTCCGAAGGTGATTTCCGCGCCGTGAAAGAGATCGCCGAGCGGTCCAAAGATGCGGTGATCTGCGGCCTGGCCCGCGCGCAATTGCCCGACATCGACCGCTGCTATGAAGCCGTGAAGCATGCAGCCCAGCCGCGCATTCACACCTTTATCGGCACCTCGCCCTTGCACCGCGCCATTCCGAACCTGACCATGGACGAGATGGCTGAGCGCATCCACGAGACCGTGACTCATGCCCGCAATCTTTGCGATAACGTGCAGTGGTCACCGATGGACGCAACGCGGACCGAATGGGATTATCTTTGCCGGGTGATCGAGATCGCCATCAAAGCGGGCGCCACAACGATCAACATTCCTGATACCGTCGGCTACACCGCGCCGCGTGAAAGCGCCGATTTGATCAAGCGCCTGATCGAAACCGTCCCCGGCGCCGATGACGTGATCTTTGCCACGCACTGCCACAACGACCTTGGCATGGCGACGGCAAACGCCCTTGCCGCTGTCGAAGGCGGTGCGCGCCAGATCGAATGCACGATCAACGGACTTGGTGAACGCGCTGGCAATACCGCGCTTGAAGAAGTGGTGATGGCGTTGAAAACGCGCGGCGACATCATGCCTTTTGAAACCGGGATCGACACCCGAAAGATCATGCACATCTCGCGCCGGGTCAGCACGGTGTCGGGGTTTCCGGTGCAGTTCAACAAGGCCATCGTTGGCAAGAACGCCTTTGCGCATGAAAGCGGCATCCATCAGGACGGCATGTTGAAGAACGCCGAAACCTTCGAGATCATGCGCCCCGAGGATGTGGGCATCGCGGGAACGTCCCTGCCGTTGGGCAAGCATTCGGGCCGCGCGGCCTTGCGCGCCAAGCTCAAGGATTTGGGCGTTGAAGTTGGGGACAACCAGCTCAAGGATATCTTTGTCCGCTTCAAGGAGCTTGCCGATCGCAAGAAAGAGGTCTTTGACGACGACATTCTTGCGCTTGTCACCGCGACGACGGACGGCGACACGAACCGGTTGCAGCTGGTGAACCTCAAGGTCGTCTGCGGTACTGGCGGCCCGGCCGAAGCTTCGCTTGAGATGGAGATCGACGGCGAGGAGCATTCCGCCACCTGCACTGGCGATGGCCCTGTGGACGCGACCTTCAAGGCGGTGCGCGAATTGCACCCGAACAAGGCGCGGCTTCAGCTTTATCAGGTGAATGCCGTGACCGAAGGCACCGACGCGCAAGCCACGGTTTCCGTGCGCCTCGAAGAGGACGGCATGATCGCCACAGGCCAATCGGCCAACACCGATACGGTCGTTGCCTCGGCCTTGGCCTATATCCATGCGCTCAACCGTCTTTTGGTGCGTCGTGCAAAATCCGGTAAGGACGTCAAGGAAATCTCTTACAAAGATGTCTGATACCCCGCCCCGGCTTTCGGGCCGGGGCCGCTTCGCTGGACGATTGTGGTTGCCCGCATGCCTGTGGGTGGCCGGGATCGCGCCAAGGATAATTCCCTTAAAATTTTGCCGCTGACGAAAACGGGCATTTGACGTGATCCTGCTACGACCTAATACCACTCTAGCAGCATGCGAATGGTATGCGGAGCGAGGGTGGCGAAAATGAATCCTGCAAGGACGGTGCTTATCATGGGAAGCGCTCCTGGCGTCACCGCGTGTCGCGACTGGCCCCGGACTCTGTTTTCATCGATCGTTGCCATCAACAATGCATGGCGGGTGCGAGACGACTGGGATTATCACGTCGCTCCGGATGACTTTCCCAAGGACCGGTCACCGGACGGACTGCGTGGCGATCAAAGGCAGATTGGATCGGACAGCTATGTGCCAACCAACAACCAATATGGCGGCATAATCTACGCTGGCGGCACGATGGCGTTTTCCGCGGGGTACTGGGCGCTGTCGGCGTTGAGACCGGAAATTTTGGTCTTTGCCGGCTGCGATATGGTCTATCCAGCAAGCGGCAACACGCATTTTTACGGGACCGGCACGCCTGACCCGTTGCGGGTCGACATCACCTTGCGAAACCTCGAGGCCAAATCTGCCCGGCTGATGTTTCATGCCGCCAGACAAGGCTGCGCTTGCGTTCGCATCCCGTCAGACGAAAGCCGTCTGGTCTTTCCTGTCGCTGAGCTGGGCGATCTGGCGCGCGGCCAGGTCGAACACGTGTTGCCAGATCTGTCGGGCTTTATGCGCGTGAAAGCGCGGGAGCGTGAATTGGGCTGCTACGTCGAGTCCGGGCGATATTGGGAGGCCGCCAAGCCGTACCCTGTCAGCGATCTGGATGACATTGACCGCATGTGGCTTGGCCTGTGCGGTCTCAACCTTGGCCGGGAACACGTCCTGCTCGCCTAACGACGGCGGCTTTCTTCCGACCGGGCCCGCAAACTGTCAGCTCTTTTTCACGAACTTCGTCAGGATCACGATCCGCTGGCCTTCGACCCGGCCCGAGATATGTTCGGCATTGTCAGCCTCGAGCGAGATTTTCCGCACAGCGGTGCCCTGCTTGGCGGTAAAGCCCGCGCCTTTGACCGGAAGCGCCTTGATCAGGGTGACGGTGTCCCCGTTCTGAAGGACGGTCCCATTCACATCGCGGTGCACGATGCCATCGCCCGAGGGCAAGCCAGATTCGGCCCATTCCTGCACCTCCTGCTCCAGATAGGCGATTTCGAGAAGGTCATTGGCCCATGCCGCATCCAATTGCTTGAGCAAGCGCCACGCCAGAACCTGCTCGGCCGGGTTTGTGCTCCAGATTGCTTCGTTCAGGCATTGCCAATGAGGTCCGTCGGTCGGTCCGTTGGCCACACCTTCGGCGCAAGTCGCACAAAGCGCCACGGTGTCATCCTTGGGGGCAACAGCAACGGGGCTGGCGTCATCGGCTTTGCACAGGGCGCATTGGGTCATGATTTCGGTCCTTGGGTCTGGGTAGGCCGTGTAAACCTCAGGAACCACGACCTGTCCATGCGTCCAATGGTGCCAGCGTCAGAACAGAAGGCCGACCACCAAGGGCGCCAAAAGTGCCGTAAGAAGAGCGTTCAACCCCATGCCGATGCCGGAAAACGCGCCAGCGGTTTCGTTGACGCGAAAGGCCTGGGCAGTGCCGATGCCGTGCGCCGCCACACCCACCGCAAAGCCCCGCGCCCGGTAATCCGTGACCCCCAGAAGGTTCAGCATTGGTGTCGCCACAATCGCCCCGGTGATGCCTGTCAGGATCACCAGCACAGCAGTCAAGCCAGGCTGGCCTCCGATCGCCTCGGAGACGCCCAGCGCCACCGGCGCGGTTGCCGATTTCGGCGCCAGCGACAGCAGGGCTTCACCGCGTACGCCCAGCGCCCAAGCAATGCCAAGCGCCGACAAGATCGCCGTCAGCGATCCCGCCAACAGAGCCGCCGCCATGGGCAACAGGCTTTCCTTGACGCGTGACAGGTTGAAATACAGCGGCAGGGCCAACCCGACGGTCGCCGGCCCCAGCATGAAATGCACAAACTTCGCGCCGTTGAAGTAGTCGGTGTAAGGCGTGGCCGTGACCTTCAGGATCACCGCCAGCAAGATGACCGATATCAGCACCGGATTGGCCAGCGCATGGCGGCCCAAAGCTTCGGAGGTGCGGTCGGCGATGACATAGGCGGCCAACGTCAGGGTCAGCCACAGCAAAGGGTCGCGCGCAAGGTAGCTCCAGAGAGCGACGGCGTCAGACATTCGAGCCCCCGGTCAGGCGCACCACCAGCAAAAAGGCACCAACTCCGACAAGAATTGCCAGAATGGTGCTGCCCACCAGGGCAAGGATCAGCCCCGGTCCATCCCGTCCAAAGGTGTCCAGATGCGCGACAACGCCAACGCCTGCGGGCACAAACAGCAATGACAGATGACTCAACAAACCCGTCACGGTCTCGCGCATATAGTGCGCCAGACGCGGCAACATCAGCAACGTCACGAAAAGTCCGGCCAGCCCCAGTACCGGCCCCGGCACCGAAAGCCCCAAGGCCCGCGAAATGGTTTCCCCGCCAAGTTGGAACAGCAGCAGAACACACAGGACGCGGATCATCGCCACCGGAGCGGCCTATTGCATCGCAGGGACAACCTGATCTGGCGGGCGGTGCCCGTCAGCAAAGGTCTTGATGTTGATGATGACCTTCTCGCCCATCTCGACGCGGCCTTCGACGGTGGCCGAGCCCATATGCGGCAGCATCACTACGTTTGGCATGTTGCGCAGCTCGGGGTTGCCCTTGATGCCATGTTCGTAGACGTCCAGACCGGCCCCGGCCAATTCCCCGGCCTTGAGCATCCGGGTCAGGGCGTTTTCGTCCAAGACCTCGCCGCGCGACGTGTTGATGATCACGGCCGAGGGTTTGAGCAACTTGAGCCGCCGCGCGTTCAGCAGGTGATAGGTGCTGGGCGTGTGCGGACAGTTGACGCTGATGATGTCCATGCGGGCAGCCATCTGATCGAGGCTTTCCCAATAGGTGGCCTCAACCGCCTGCTCTACCTCGGGGCGCAGACGGCGACGGTTGTGGTAGTGAATCTGCATGCCGAATGCGGCGGCGCGTTTGGCAACGGCCTGCCCGATCCGGCCCATACCCAGAATCCCCAGACGTTTGCCGCCCAGACGGGTGCCCAGCAAAGCGGTCGGCGCATAGCCCTGCCATTCGCCCGCCTGCATCAGGCTCAGACCTTCCTGAATCCGGCGGGTCACGCCCAGCATCAGGGCCATGACCATATCGGCAGTGTCGTCGGTGACCACGCCCGGCGTGTTCGACACCAAAATCCCGCGCTGCCGCGCCGTCGCCACGTCGATATGATCGAAACCGGCGCCATAGTTGGCGATCAGCTTGAGGTTTTCACCCGCTTGCCCGATCAGCCCCGCATCGATCACATCCGTCACCGTCGGCACCAGCACATCCGCGTTCTGGACGGCATCGACCAGTTCGCCCCGGGTCATCGGGGTGTCGTCATCGCGCAACTGAACGTCGAACAGCTCTTTCAGCCGTGTTTCGACCACCTCGGGCAGGCGTCGCGTCACAACAACACTCGGACGTTTTGATGGCATCGAAACTCTCCCCTACTTTTCCCGAACCGGGCCTTGTGGCACAGTGCGTCAAAGGCTGTAGGGGCGCAAGAACCCCACCTCAATAATATCGGGCGGATCTGTGAAATGATCAGGAAAATCGGGGGCTTTGCCCTTTGTCTTTTGGTATTGGCAAGTGCCGCGCTGGCCGAGGATCGAGGCCCCGTAACCAATCTGCCGCTGCCGCGCTTCGTTTCCATGAAGGCCACCGAAGGCAATGCCCGGCGCGGCCCGTCGCTGTCTCATCGGATCGACTGGGTCTACAAGCGCCGCGGTATGCCGCTTGAGGTGACTGCGGAACATGGCCATTGGCGCCGCGTGCGGGATCGCGATGGCGCGGGCGGCTGGGTGCATTATTCGCTGTTGTCCGGCGTGCGCACCGTTCTGGTCGAACAGGACATGTTGCAACTGCACCAACGCGCCGATCCGGACAGCCCTGTCACGGCGATTCTGGAACTGGGTGTCATCGCCGAGCTGGGCGATTGCGAAATGACCGCGTGCGAGTTGACCGCTGGCGGCTATGAAGGTTGGGCGCCCAAGACCGCGCTTTGGGGTGTCAAACCGGACGAGATTCGCGAATAGCCCGTCCGGTTGTTGGTGTCAGGCGGCTTCGAACCGCAGGATTGCCGCCTCGGAACTGGACAGATTCCGCCGCGCATAAGAGCCATAAAGATGCGGGTTGTCCCGTATGCTGGGCTGAATGTTCAGCAAACGCATGCGGTCTTGCTCGGAAATGGTCGTCAGGGCTGTGTTCGCCGGGTGGAAGCTTTCGGTCTCGACACCATTGGCAAAGACCACCTCGTGCCGCGGCAACATCAGATGAATATATGTTACCTCGCGCACTGCGGTATCCAGGATCACGCTTTCCCCATTCACCAGATCACGCGCCGCAACCAATACCTCGGGGGTGTTGAACAGGGCGCGGGCAACATGCCCTTGCACAAGCATCCGGTGATCGGGTGAAACGAGGAATTCCTCTTCGGGGCGCTCAAGTCCGAAGGCTCCGGCCCGAATGCGGATGGGCCGCAGTCTGGGGATGGCGAAAAGCCTTGCGCCGGTCATGCGGCGACTGCCGATCCATTGCACCGGCTGGGCACCGCTGTCCTTGGTCTGAAGCAGGTCGCCGATTTGCAGATCTTCGACAAGGGTTTGACCAGTGGGTGTCTTGAGCCATGTGCCGGGGGTGAAACAGATCACGCCGCCTGCCTGCTCGCCCGAAGCCGGATCGCGCATCAGCTCCAAATTGTGGTGAACCACCCAAAGGTCGCGATTGGTCGGAGGCAACTCGTCAAGAAACATCAGCAACGGCAGCGCGCCATTGCTGACTTCGATCAGCGTGACGGTATAGCTTTGCATGCCATCCGTGACGACAAAACTGCTGTCGGTCAAAGGATGTTCGACCTCGACGGTCGAGATGTCCTTTTTGTACGTGATTGCAGCGCCAACCAACCGCCGCACCATGCGTGCGGCGCGTTTGCGCAAATGTGCTTCGCCCGTCGCCTGATCAAGTTGCAGGATCGACGAAGGACCGTCGACCCGTACAGCCTCGCCTTGCCAGGACCACGTGGCCCCAACCGACAAGGAGGACGGAGGTGCGGCCTTGAGACCGCCTATATCCGTCTGTGACCAAGAGATGACGAACGTGCCCCGATAGCCCGTTCCCATGCCTGTATGCCTGCTCAGTTTCTTGTTTTTATAGTGTCACAAAGACTAGACCAACTCGATCGCTTGGAAAAGCTTGCCAGGCACAAGGTCAGGGCATGGGGGCGCTCACGCCCTTCATTACGTGTCAATTGAGTCACAGAAAATACAATTAGAGCGTGCCAAAGCCCGAACGACCGATACTTTCATAGGCTTCGAAGCCGGCTGTTTCCGCATCTGAAGGCGCATAGACGTTGCGCAGATCGGCCATACGCGGGCTTTGCATGTCGCTGGCGATCCTGCGCAGGTCCAGCGCGCGGAACTCGTTCCACTCGGTCAGGATCACCAATAGATCGGCGCCCTTCGCGGCCTCATAGGGATCTTCGATCCATGCGATACCGGGCAACAGGTGCTCTCCCTCACGGCGGCCTTGGGGATCACAGGCCCGCACCTTTGCGCCGCCGCCGACAAGCGCTGGCACGATGGTCAGCGACGGCGCGTCTCGCATATCGTCGGTGTTGGGCTTGAAGGTCACCCCCAGCACAGCCACCGTCTTGCCATTGAACGAGCCGCCACAGAGATCCTGCAGTTTTTCGATCATCCGGCGTTTGACGTCTTCGTTTACCTTGATGACAGTCTCGACGATGGACATGGGCGAGGCATGGTCTTGCCCGATCCGCGCCAGCGCCTTGGTGTCCTTGGGAAAGCAGCTGCCGCCATAACCGGGACCTGCATGCAGGAATTTGTTGCCGATCCGGCCATCAAGCCCCATCCCCTTGGAAACCTGTTTGACGTCAGCGCCAACCTTTTCGCACAGCGCCGCGATCTCGTTGATGAAGGTGATCTTGGTCGCAAGAAAGGCGTTGGCGCCGTATTTGATCATTTCGGCGGATTCCAGATCTGTGGTAATGATCGGGAAGTCGCGCAGGTAAAGCGGGCGGTAAATCTCTTCCATAACCTTGGCGGCGCGGTCGGTTTCGACGCCGACAACCACGCGGTCAGGCTTCATGAAGTCGTCAATCGCCGCACCTTCACGCAGGAATTCAGGGTTGCTGGCCACGTCGAAATCAAGGCCGGGGTTTGCCGCCGTTACCACAGCCTTGACCTGCCGGTTGGTACCGACAGGGACGGTCGATTTGGTGACGATGACGACATAGTTCTTGGCGGCCTTGGCGATTTCTTCGGCTGCGGCCATTACATAGGTCAGATCCGCATGGCCGTCGCCGCGGCGGGTCGGTGTGCCCACGGCGATAAAGACCGCATCCGCCCCGTCGATCGCGCTGTTCAGGTCCAGCGTGAAGGACAGGCGCCCCGCCTCGACGTTCTTGGCCATAAGCCGATCAAGCCCGGGTTCAAAGATCGGCACCTCGCCATTTTCGAGCATCTCGATCTTTCGCGGGTCCTTGTCGACACAAACAACTTCATGTCCGAAATCCGAGAAGCACACACCAGAGACAAGCCCGACGTACCCAGTACCGATCATTGCGATTTTCATCTAAATTTGCCTTCCGCCAATACCCTTGTCTCTGTAATGATCCGCCGCCCCCGCAATTGTCAACGCAGGCCAAACCGGGCAAGCGTGGATATGCCCCATTGGACACGGGTCTAAATGCGCGATAACAGGCGGAATAACAGTTACGAGCGTTGCGAAATGAGCCAGACCCCGACCGAGATTGCCCGCGAAGTGCTGACCACCGAAAGCGCGGCCCTGACTCAACTGGCGCAGGAACTGCCCGCCAGCTTTGAAGACGTGGTGACGCGGCTTTTGAGCGTGCAGGGCCGGGTGATTGTGTCCGGCATGGGCAAGTCTGGCCACGTGGCGGGCAAGATCGCCGCCACCTTTGCCTCGACCGGAACGCCGGCACAGGTGGTACACCCCGGCGAGGCAAGCCATGGCGATCTGGGGATGATCACCCGCGCCGATGCGGTGATCCTGATCTCGAATTCAGGCGAAACCCGCGAGTTGGCTGATATGATCGCCCATTGCGCCCGCTTTGCCATTCCGCTGATCGCCATGACCAAACAGGCGGACAGCACTCTTGCCCGCGCCGCAGAAAGCGTTCTGCTGCTGCCCAACGCCCCCGAGGCCTGCGCGATTGGCATGGCGCCCACAACCTCGACCACAATGGCGATGGCGCTTGGCGATGCGCTGGCTGTTGCGATGATGCGGCACCGGGGCTTTGGCCGCGAAAACTTTGCCGCCTTCCATCCCGGCGGTACACTTGGCGCGCAGTTGCTGCATGTCTCGGCAGTGATGCATCGCGGCGATGAATTGCCGCTGGTGCAGGACACCACCCCGATGAGCGAGGTGCTGCTGACCATGAGCCAGAAGGGGTTTGGTGTTGCCGCGCTGGTTCAGGGTGGCAAACTGGCCGGGATCATCACCGATGGTGACTTGCGCCGTAACATGGACGGGCTGATGGACCGCACCGCCGGGCAGGTCGCCACGCGCACGCCGCTGGTCACGCGCCCTGATACTCTTCTGACCGAAGCACTGGGAGTCATGAACATGTCGAAACGCACCGTACTTCTGGTGGTCGAGGAGGATCACAGGCTGGTCGGCCTCTTGCACATCCACGACGCATTGCGCGCAGGTGTGGCATGAGCGCCGTCATCTTCATCCCCGCCCGCTATGCCTCCAGCCGGTATCCCGGCAAGCCGCTGGTCGAACTGACCGGCGCGACGGGGGTGGCAAAATCGCTGATCCAGCGCAGCTGGGAGGCGGCCAAGACCGTCAAGGGCGCCAGCGCCGTTTACGTGCTGACCGATGACAACCGCATCTCCGAAGCGGCGCGCGGCTTTGGCGCCGATGTGCTGATGACCTCGGACAAGGCGCGCAACGGCACCGAGCGCTGCGCCGAGGGCGTCCAGCAACTGGCCGAGGAACCGGACACGGTGGTGAACCTTCAGGGTGATGCTCCACTGACCCCGCCTTGGTTTGTCGAAGCGCTGATTGAGGCCATGCAGGACGACGCGGTGATGATGGCCACGCCGGTTCTGAAATGCGACCACGATACGCTGTCGAACTTTGTCTCTGACCGGCACGCTGGCCGGGTGGGCGGCACCACCGCCGTGATGCGCGCTGATGGCAATGCGCTGTACTTCTCAAAGGAAGTGCTGCCATATGTCGGTAACCTCGAAACGCCGCCCGAAGTCTGGCACCATGTCGGCGTCTACGCCTATCGCCCTTCTGCGCTGCGCAGCTATATGGGCTGGCCCGAAGGTCCGGTTGAGCGTGCCGAGGGGCTGGAGCAGTTGCGGTTCCTTGAAAACGGCATGCCGGTGACCTGCGTGCCGGTGGATGGACATGGCCGCGTGTTCTGGGAGCTTAACAACCCCGTCGATGTCACCCGCATCGAAGGTGTTCTAAAGAAAGAAGGCATCGCATGAGCCCTGTTCGCACCGTTACCATTGGCAACGTCACAATCGCCAACGATGCCCCGTTTGCGCTGATCGCCGGGCCGTGCCAGCTTGAAAGCCTCGATCACGCGCGGATGCTGGCGGAAAAGATCGCTGCGGCGGCAGACCAAAACCAGACCCAGTGGATATTCAAGGCCAGCTATGACAAGGCCAACCGATCATCGCTTCAGGGCAAGCGCGGTCTTGGTATGGATGAGGGGCTGAAAATCCTGCAAACCATCCGGTCCGAATTTGGCGTGCCGGTTCTGACCGATGTGCATGAGACCAGCCAATGCGCCACGGTGGCCGAGGTTGTCGACGTGTTGCAGATCCCCGCCTTTCTGTGCCGCCAGACCGATCTGCTTTTGGCCGCTGGCGAAACGGGCAAGGCGGTGAACGTCAAGAAAGGTCAGTTTCTGGCCCCTTGGGACATGGCCAATGTCGCTGACAAGATCGCCAGCACCGGCAACGAACAGATCATGCTGTGCGAGCGCGGCACATCCTTTGGGTACAACATGCTGGTCTCTGACATGCGGTCGCTGCCGATCATGGGCCAGACTGGTCGTCCGGTGGTCTTTGACGCAACCCATTCGGTGCAAATGCCCGGCGGTCAGGGGACATCCTCGGGCGGCAAGCGTGAATACGTCGAGCCCTTGGCGCGCGCGGCGCTGGCCATTGGTTGCGCGGCGGTCTTCATGGAAACTCATGAAGACCCGGACAACGCGCCTTCGGACGGGCCGAACATGGTCCCCGTAGAGGTGCTGGACCATATTCTGCACGGGCTGCGCGCCATCGACGATCTGACAAAGGGTCGGACCGAGGCGCTGGACGCGATCTTTGCCTGAGGCTTAACCGGCCAGTTCGTCGCGCAACTTGCCCAGATACTGTGTCACCAGCCCAAGCGCACGCTCGGCGCTGGCGGCTTCGGCATAACAGCGAAACTCGGGCGCATTGCCCGAGGGGCGAAGGTGCACGACATCGCCGCCCTCAAATGTCACGCGCAGCCCGTCGGTTTCGTCCAGCGCGGTTTCCGTTCCCGTATCTGCGAAAAACGCCGCGCGCGCAGCGGCATCGTCCGACATTTGCGCGATGAAGGCCTTGGAGACATCGGTTTCGATCCCGGCAATCCGGTCCGCTGCGGTAAAGCGCGGCGGCAAGGCGTCTGCAAGCGCGCCCAGCGTCACGCCTTGGGCGCAGGCCTCGGCCAACGGCGCAAGGATCGGCAACAGGCAATCGCGCGTCATCAGCGGCGCCAAGGAACCCGCCGGCCCCTGTCCCTCGAACCCCAAAAGGAATCCGCCGTTTGCCTCGTACCCGACGACCTTGGCCTTGGGGTCTGCCTCAACCGCTGCCTCCATTGCCGCGATCACATAGGGCGAACCGATGCGTGTCAGGGTCACCTGATCGAATTCCGGCATCTGCGCGACCATCGTGTTCGAACTGACCGGCGTGCACAGGACCTTGGCCCCAAGCGATCGCGCCGTCAGCGCGCCCAGCACGTCGCCGGGAATTATTCGGCCCGACGCATCAGCGACCATCGGTCGATCCGCGTCACCATCGGTTGAGATCACCGCATCCAATCCGTGCGCATTGCACCAGCCTGCCAGCATCCCGCGCGTCGCCGGATCAAGCGCCTCGGTGTCGACCGGGATGAAGCTGTCCGATCTCGCCAGAGCGACCGGATCAGCGCCCAGCGCGCCCAGCACCTCGACCATGACGTCACGCGCAACCGAACTGTGCTGGTAAACCCCAATCCGAAGACCTTTGAGCGCCCCACCATAAGCTTTGGTATAACGCTGAGTGTAATCGGCGACCGCATCCTGTGCGATCCGCGCGGGGGCAGCAATGCCAGTGACGCCCTTGCCCAGATGCGCGCCGATGGCGTCTTCATCGGTTTTGGAAATCTCGCCCGTGGGTACGTAGAACTTCAGCCCGTTGCGGTCTGCCGGAATATGGCTGCCCGTGACCATTACAGCCGCCTGCCCCGCGCCAAGCGACGACAGCGCCAAGGCGGGCGTCGGCAAAACGCCACAATCAATCGCCTGAACGCCCGCGCCCTCGATCGCCTGCATCACCCACTCTGCAATCTGCGGCGAAGACGGGCGCAGATCACGCCCGACATGAACCGCGCCACCATGCGGACAGGCCGCCAGAAAGGCGCCGGTGTAATCCCTGACCAAACCCTCGGTCAATTCCGTGACCAGACCACGCAGGCCGCTTGTTCCAAATTTGGGCGCCATAATCTTCTCCGTACAATTCGCATGAGTGATGCCCAAGCCGGGCCGCAAAGGCAACCGCGATTGACAAGATTTGCCCGCTTGTAAGGCGCACGCGCGGCAGCTATCACGATCCTCCTACCCAGCAGGAGAGCGCCCTTGTCCAGCACCGCCGCACGCATCAGCCGCATCATCGCCCAAGAGATCAACGCCAGCGCCGGACAGGTTTCTGCCGCCGTCGAATTGCTGGATGGCGGCGCCACCGTCCCCTTTGTCGCGCGCTATCGCAAAGAGGTGACAGGCGGGCTGGATGACACGCAGTTGCGCACCTTGAACGACCGCCTAGCCTATCTACGCGAGATGGAATCGCGGCGCGAAACGATCCTGAACTCGATCAAGGAACAGGGCAAGCTGACCGACGCCTTGGCCCGCCAGATCGGCAGTGCCGAGACGAAATCCACGCTCGAAGATATCTATCTGCCCTACAAGCCCAAGCGCCGCACCCGCGCGATGATTGCCCGCGAAAACGGGTTGGAGCCGCTCTTGCGCGCCATCCTCGACGACCGCAGCGCTGATCCGCAAGGCCTTGCCCAAAGCTTCGTCAAAGGTGAGGTGCCGGATACCAAGAAGGCGCTGGAAGGCGCGCGCGACATTCTGGCCGAAGAGCTGAGCGAAAATGCCGAGCTTCTGGGCAAACTCCGGACCTTCATGCAGACCGAGGCGGTGATCACCGCCCGCGTCCAACCCGGCAAGGAACAAGAGGGCGCCAAATTTTCGGATTATTTCGACCATTCCGAAAAGTGGGCAAGCATTCCGTCCCACCGCGCCCTGGCCATCCTGCGCGCCGCCAAAGAAGAGATCGTCACCATCGAGATCGCCCCTGATACGGAAACCGGAACACCGCGCGCGGTGAATATGGTGGCTGCGGCGGTGGGCACCCGCGGCGACGGCCCCGGCGATCAGTGGCTGCGCGACGCGGCGGGCTGGACCTGGCGCATCAAGCTGAGCCTGTCGATGTATGTCGATCTGCTGTCCGATCTGCGCAAACGCGCCCACGAAGAGGCGATCAACGTCTTTGCCCGCAATCTGAAAGACCTGCTACTAGCCGCTCCGGCAGGGGCGCGGGCGACGCTCGGCCTCGATCCCGGCATTCGCACCGGGGTAAAGGCGGCGGTGGTGGATGCCACCGGCAAGCTTCTGGACACCGGGACGATCTATCCCTTCCAGCCCAAGATGGATGTACGTGGTGCGCAGGCGAAGATATTGGAACTTGTCCAGCGCCACGGTGTCGATCTGATCGCCATCGGCAACGGCACCGCCTCGCGAGAGACCGAGCGACTGGTCGCCGACACGCTGAAATTGCTGCCCAAGGGCGTTAAGACCCCGACCAAAGTTGTCGTCTCCGAGGCGGGCGCTTCGGTCTATTCCGCCTCTGAACTGGCGGCGCGCGAGTTCCCCGATCTGGACGTTTCGCTACGCGGCGCCGTGTCGATTGCGCGGCG
Organism: Pacificoceanicola algae; assembly: GCF_049341065.1. Classification (NCBI taxonomy): domain Bacteria; kingdom Pseudomonadati; phylum Pseudomonadota; class Alphaproteobacteria; order Rhodobacterales; family Roseobacteraceae; genus Pacificoceanicola; species Pacificoceanicola algae. Next base: position 144,111 of record NZ_JBMPIX010000004.1, read on the forward strand.
CCTGCAAGATCCCCTGGCCGAATTGGTCAAGATCGAACCCAAAAGCATCGGCGTCGGTCAATACCAGCACGACGTGGATCAGCGACGCCTGACACAAGCCCTAGAAGCCGTGGTCGAAGACGCGGTGAACGCGGTGGGCGTGGATGTGAACATGGCCTCGGCACCCTTGCTTTCTTATGTCGCCGGGGTTGGCGGATCGGTGGCGCAGGCGATCGTGGATCACCGCGACGCCCATGGCGCTTTTGACGCGCGCAAAGCCCTTCTGAAAGTTCCGGGACTGGGCGCAAAGACTTTTGAGCAATGCGCCGGTTTCCTGCGCATTCAGGGCGGCGCAGAGCCTTTGGATGCCTCCTCGGTTCACCCAGAAGCTTACGGCGTGGCGCGCAAGATCGTGCAGGCCTGCGGGCGCGACATTCGGTCGATCATGGGCGATGGAAGCGCGCTCAAGGGGCTGAAGGCCGAGCAATTTGTCGATGACACCTTTGGCCTGCCAACGGTGCGCGACATCCTTTCCGAACTGGAAAAACCCGGGCGCGATCCGCGTCCGGATTTCAAGACGGCCAGCTTTACCGACGGGGTCGAGGACATCAAAGACCTGCGCCCCGGTATGCGGCTTGAAGGCACGGTGACCAATGTCGCGGCCTTCGGGGCCTTTGTCGATATCGGCGTGCATCAGGACGGGTTGGTGCATATCAGCCAGTTGGCCGACCGGTTCGTCAAAGACCCGCATGAGGTGGTGAAAGCCGGGGATGTGGTCAAGGTCACAGTGACCGAGGTTGATATCCCCCGCAAAAGGATCGCTCTTTCGATGCGCAAGGACGCTGGCCAACAAGATCGCAACGCCCCCTCCCCGCGCAAGGAAGAGCCACGGCGCAGCCCCGGAACCAAGCGCACACCGCCGCAAAAGCCGCAAAAAAGCGACAGCCCCGGGGCGCTTGGCGCCGCCTTGCTGGATGCGATGAAAAAAGGGCGCTGACCATCCGGTCTGGCCAGATCACACAGCCGGAAATGACTAATATCTGTGCAATTCAGCCTTTGCATTCTGCGCCGCAGAAAACCCGATTTGCCATTTGGTGGCGATTTGGTAATAGGGGCCGACCCAACATTTCGAGTTAGTGAATATGGCTTTTACGACGATCACCCCAATCATTCTTTGTGGCGGCTCTGGCACCCGTCTTTGGCCGCTGTCTCGCAAAAGCTATCCCAAGCAATTTGCGACGTTGATGGGGCGCGAAACGCTTTTTCAGGCCTCCTCTCGTCGTCTGTCGGGCAAGACCGAAACCTTGGGTTTCGACAAGCCGATGGTGCTGACCAATTCCGATTTCCGGTTTATCGTCACCGAGCAACTTGCCGAGATCGGCATTGATCCGGGCGCTGTGCTGATCGAACCCGAAGGCCGCAACACTGGCCCCGCCGTTCTGGCCGCGGCGTTGTACGCTTCCAAGACAAATCCCGACGCGGTGCTTCTGGTGGCGCCGTCGGACCACGTTGTTCCGGATACCGACGCCTTTCACAAAGCGGTGGAACGTGGGTTGAAGGCCGTTGCCGAGGGCAGTCTGGTCACCTTCGGTATCTCGCCGACACATGCCGAAACGGCTTATGGCTATCTTGAACTGGCCGATTGTCCCGGCGATGACCGCGCCGCGGTGCCGTTGGCGCATTTCATCGAAAAACCCGACGAAGCCCGCGCGGCCGAAATGGTCAAGGCGGGGAATTTCCTTTGGAATGCGGGGATCTTCCTGTTCCGCGCCTCGGACATCATTGCCGCCTTCGAAAAACACGCGAGCGAGCTTATCGCGCCGGTTCAGGCCGCCGTTGACGAAGCGCAGGTCGATCTGGGCTTTTTGCGTCTTGCACCGGAACCTTGGTCCGGAGCGGTCGACATCTCGATCGACTATGCCGTGATGGAAAAGGCCGACAATCTGTCGGTCGTGCCTTTCACGGATGGCTGGTCGGATCTGGGCGGCTGGGATGCTGTTTGGCGGGAAAGCGGCCCGGATGAAAACGGCGTGATTGCCAGAGACAAGGCAACCGCGATTGACTGCCGGGACACATTGCTCCGCTCGGAAAGCCCGAACCTCGAGATCGTCGGGATCGGCTTGAATAACATCATGGCCGTGGCAATGAACGATGCTGTACTGGTCGCTGACATGAGCCGCGCGCAGGACGTCAAGAAAGCCGTTGCAGCGCTGATGGAAAAGGGCGCTGTTCAGGCGACGACCTTCCCAAAGGATCACCGCCCCTGGGGCTGGTTCGAAAGCCTGGTGGTCGGCAACCGCTTTCAGGTCAAGCGCATCCTCGTGCATCCCGGCGCGGCGCTTTCGCTGCAAAGCCACTTTCACCGCTCCGAACATTGGATCGTGGTCGAAGGCACTGCACAGGTGACCGTCGATGATCAGGTCAAACTGTTGACCGAAAACCAGTCCGTTTACATTCCGCTGGGCGCTGTGCACCGTATGGAGAACCCGGGCAAAGTGCCGATGGTTCTGATCGAAGTGCAGACCGGCGCCTATGTCGGTGAGGACGACATCGTGCGCTACGAAGATGTCTACGCGCGCAGCTGACAGGATCAGCTGTGTTGCCTGACATGGGTTGATCGCGGATAGAATTCAAAAACCGGGCCCCGCAACAGGGCCCGGTTTTTTTAGCGGACCGCCGCGCCAACGGTGGTCGTGATCAGCGACGGCGTGATCTGCTGAATGACCCGGCCCCAGCGCGTCACCGGCTGTTCCGAGACAAAGATCACGTCATTCGGGCGCAGTTCAAAGCGGGTTGCCAGAATAAAGTTCGCCGCGTTACGACCGTCCAGTTGCCATGCCGTCACCGCGCCAAATTCACGGGCATCGGCCGAGCCGCGCAGCACGTAAATCTCGCGCACGTTGCCCGTCTCGGTGGGAATGCCGCCCTTGCTGTACAGCGCATCGGCAAGCGTCGCGGTCTTGCCAAAGGGCAGCGGATAGCGGCTTTGCTCGGCGACTTCACCTGCCAGATAGACGTAATCGCGCTCGACCGAATCCAGTTCGAGACGGGTGAGATAGTTCTGCCGGGCGTCCTGCATCGCGTTTCGGCGAATGCTTATCTCGGACTGCAATTCGTTCAGGGCATTGACTCGCGAGGTCTGCCGGAATTGAGCGGTGCGGATTTCCTGCTCGAAATAGGCCTGCGCCTGATTCAACTGAAACTCGGTATCGACAAAGATGCTGTCTCCGTCGGCCAACTGGGTGCGCTGAAGCCCGCGGTTGGAATACAGCTCGTTCAGGGGGATCTGGTAAAGGGTGCCATCGCGATAAATCCGGACAGAGGCATAGTCCAGATTCTCGGCGGAAACGCCTCCTGCCGCTGCTAGCGCTTCGTCGAGGTACAGCGGTCTTAGTCCAATGGCGGCGACGGTCGGCTTTGCAACGGCGCCGCCGATGGACACTTTGCGAGAGTTGAATTCGGCAATCTCAAGGCTGAAAGTCGGGTCGATCTGCGCCGCGACCAAACGCTGGAACAGCTCGGCCTCGGCCTCTTCGAGGGTCATGTCATACACGGTGACACGCCCGACGTTCGGGATTGCAATCGCGCCGTCGTCCTGAACGGTATACCCCTGCCGGGAATTCGAGGCTGCCAGCAGGCCCGTCAGCTGTTCAACTGTGCTGCCAGCCTGCGGTGTTGCCAGAAGGACGACATCGCCGATGCCAATCTTGTACGGGCCGTTCACCATCTGCGGCGGAACGCGGGTCTCAAGAAAGCCGCCAGCGGTTCCGGGATTGTCCAGAGTTCTGGGAAGCGCGCCAGCCCCGCGCGGCGAACTACCGCCCCCTGCAGCGCCGAAAAACACCGCCGGAAGCTGCTTTGGACGATAGGTAGAGCGGTTCGCAGAAATGACCGTGTCTGGCGTCATGGCAACAACGCGGACCTTTGCGTCACCGTCGCGCAGCGGATTGACACTTGGCGATTGGTAAACCACGTCACAGCCAACCAGCCCGACACAAAACAAAGCAACCAACAAGGGCCTGAGCATCGATCATTCCTTAATATCTGGGTCCGACAAAGGGTTTTTACACCCCGCGAATGCAGGGTGCCAGCCTATGTGTCTTGGGAAAACGAAAAAGGCGAACCCGATGCAGGTTCGCCTCATTATTCCGTCAAAGACTGAACGTCTTTGGCTTAGTTGTTAACGACGGTGTTCGGGGTCGATCCACCTTTGCTGCTGCCACCACCGGATGCAACGATGGCCAGAACAGCAACGCCGCCAAGCGCAATTGCCGCCGCAGTGCCGCTACCTGCAAAACCACCCAGAATGGTGCAATCGTCGTTGGTCGCTGCGGTCGATTGGTTGCTGTCACAGCCTTCGGCAGAAGCAACAGATGCGCCAGCCATCGACGCGACAAGCAGCATAGAGGTAAAGAATTTCTTGTTCATGATCTGCACTCCGAAAATCACACTTTGTAAGGTACGTACACGAAACAATAATTCCACGCAACGCGCGTCGTTAATGAATCGTTAATTTGGGTCCGGCAATTACGGATTTTGCCTTTTTATTGGACTTTCAGCAACTCGGTCTCAAGGTATCCGATAAACGGACCAAGCCATTGTTTTGACTTCCGCACGCGTCCCGCAGCATCGACCCAGAATTCATTGTCGAACTGCTCCCCCGTGCTATCAAAACAGATTTCGGCGACAAACAGCGCGGGGATTTGTCCGACAAGGGTCTGCGCAGCGCCGCCAGACGTGTGGACGTACTCACATATGAAGGCCCGCACAACAAGTTGGTTTTCCTGATTCAGGTAGCGGTGGACGCGTTCACCCTGAATTGCGCCCGAACGCAGCGCCGACTGAACATCGTCCAGATCAGAAGACATCAGATCGCCGCCCAGCCCGCGCGTTGCGGTGACAACACCGCGATCAAAGCTGACGGAAACGCCATCGGGCGTCACCCATTGCTGCGCCGAGCCGTTGCGCACCGAGGGCACCAGACCGGCCTGAACAGACCGAGCGGGCAGCGCCGCGTACATCAGAGGCCCCTCAAAACCAGCAATGAAACCAGGCGTCAGGGTCTTGCGAAGATCGGGTTGCGCCACTTGCCCGCGCTGCCCCATGACCCTGCCCAAAGCCCCTTGAACAGCGCCGGGTGCCAAGCTGCGGTCCCCGCAGGCAGCCAGCGTCAACAGCGCCAGCGCGGCCACGAAAAAGGGTCTCATCGCCAGAACCGTCCCCATTGCTGTTGCAGGCCAAGTTGGTGGTATTCCCGCACATCGTTGTACAGGCGACCATCGACGTCCAGCCGTGCACCACCGTCGCGCTGAACCGGCCTGATGGTCCGCGCGATCGTCCTGGTCGATTTACTTCCGGTTATCGCCGACAGCGGAATTTCAAAGCGGAATCCTTTGTCGAATGAGCCTTCGCCAAAGGTGGTGAAGGGCACATCGGTCAACGTCGCAAAAGCGCCGACCTTGATCCCGTTCCTGAATTCACGATCCACTGACAGGGTCGCTCCCCAGTCGCCCGCCAGATAGCGGCCAACGTCCAGTTGATAATGGAACCCGTTGAGCGTCTCGTAATAGGCCGAAGCGTGGCCTGTGATGACGTCGTAATCCCGCAGCCCAAAGCCCTGCGCGAACTCGCGTTGCTTGACGTAGTTCAGCTCGGCCCCAAAGGCGAGGCGGCTGTTGACCGGCTTCCACAGCAACTCGCCCGACAAGCCGGCAAACATCGGCTCCAGATAACCCGCCGTGACCCGGCCATAGAGGTTTTCGCCGGGGCGGAAATACTTGGCCACGGTCAAACTGGTCATCGCCGTCTGCCCTTCGGCGGCATAAAGGCCCACGTCCGAACGCACATGCGGCAGTTTGGAGCCTGACAACCGCAGATCGACCCGATTCCCGGTCAGGCGGCGCTGCACGGCGCCGGAATAGACCAGCCCCAAAGACGGTTCGTACCGGAAGGTGCCTTCGACCCCCAGATCAAGGCGGATCGGTGAATCCGGGTCAAAATAGCTCGCCTGAAGGTAAGGGCCGATCCCCCATGTGAACGACGGAACCGTGACTCCCGGCATTTCAGCGCCCAGCGATCCGGCGTTCGCGTCTTCGATCCTGGCGCGGGCAAAGGTTTGCCAAGCGCCGTCCGGGGCATATTCCAACTCTTCCAAGTCGCTACGCTGCAGAACCACGCGCGAGGCAGCTATGCCGTTGGCCGTCACCGGAACGATCTCAAACTGCTCGACCGAGGCGGGCATCAGCACCGTCAACGTCCGCGCGATCCGCCCCACCGACTGGGCAGAGTTCGCATTGCCAGGATTGCGGAAGCGCACCAGAACCTTGGTTGGGCGCAGCGTAAATCCATCCAGGGCAAGGCCCTCGGCCTCAAGCACCTGCGCAAGAGCATCTCGCAATGATCCGGCCACGTTGGTTTGCTGCGACCAGCCAAGATCGGCCGCCGCGCCGGGCGCGCGCACGGCCAAGGGTGGCGGGGCCCCGTCCAGCACCGGCGGATTGCGGTTTGGCTGCTTGGGGTTCAGGGTATAGCTGAACTAGACGGCCAGCGTACTGCCATAAAGGTAGGCCGCCCGCATATCGACGCCATTCCGAAAACGATAGTTCAGACCGAAGTTCAGCGGCGAGGCGCGGTCAAATCCCATGCGGGTCGTTTCACCGACATAGGCGTCCGAGGAATATTCAACCGCCAGCCTGAGCCGGTCGTTCACGGCATATTCCAGTCCGCCGAACAACGCAGCGTCGCCGCGGAACCACTGACCCGCATCAAGACGCCCGGTCTGGGTCACCCCGCCCGTCTGGTCGGGCCGTGTCTTGAAGCTCTTGGACAGCACACCCAAGGGGTTCGTAAAGCCGTTGTAGCTGCCAAAGCGCCCCCAGCCGATCCCGCCTGTGGCCCGCAGATTGCCAAAGGTCTTGGTCGCCACAAGGTATTCGCCCAAATAGATCCCGGTGCCGCCAAAGTCTTGCAGTCCAACAGTGACCGCAGGGCGATAGCGCCCCTCTTCCATAAGCAAATAGCGCAGATCAAAGCTGCGGTCGTAATAGGCCACGGTGCCTTTGTAGTTGTCGAGATAGGCATAGCGGAATGCACCGGACAAACGGGGCGTAATCTGAAAGTGAAACGTCGAGCGCCCGGTCATGTCGAACAGGCCCAGCGTCACTGTCAGATCTGCGTCTTTCATGGAATGCGCCGTCGGCATGTCCAGAATGCCCGGTACGCCGCTGAAACCAAGGGTTGGCCGCGACCATGCGCTGTCCTGCGCCTTCGCCGAGGCTGCCAAAGCGCCGCTCAGGCAGAGTGACAAACCAATGGTTCCAATTCGAGATCGCAAAAAGTTACCTCCTTCAGACACCATCGGTTTACCGCGAAAACAGGCTTGGTCAATCGGCCGCGACCAATCCGATCAGCCACGCACCCAAGACCAGCCAACAGGTGGATGAGGTTCTTCTGCCGTGTCCGTCAAAAAGAATAAAGCGGCGGCGCGGAAAAAGTCCGACTTTGGGTCTGTGTCATGCGCAAAAACCACATCAAAGATTGATTTTCCGCCACCAGAACCGGCCACACACCGCTTGGCGCCGATGACACCAAGGCACCTTGCAGCCGCCCAAAAGATCAACCAGATTGAAAAGGTTATTCTAGAAAAGGGGTTTAGCCTTGGTCAGCCGACCGGACATGCAGACTGTTCTGGATCAGCTTGGCCTATCTGATCTGATCGACCGGTTTCGAACGCAAGACATCGACGACGCCCTGTTCTGGACGTTGCGCGAATCCGATCTTCGAGAGTTGGGTCTGACCATCGGGCAGCGAAAAAAGCTGCTCGGCGTCATCGGGGACGCGTCAGAAAGGGCGCAACCCGCCGAGGGTTTGGAAAAACGGCGCCTGACGGTGCTGTTCATCGATATGATCGGATCAACCCCGCTGGCCGAACGTCTTTCAGCGGACGACATGCACGACCTTCTGCAATCGACCTATGTTGCCGCCAGCGCCGTGGCGCGACGGTTCGGGGGGTATCTTGCGTCTTTGCAAGGGGACGGCATGATCATGCTGTTTGGCTATCCCCGGTCGCGTTTTGGCGACGCTGAACGGGCGCTTGGGGCCGCGCTCGCCATGCAAGAGGACCTCAAGACAAGCGAATACCTTTTACCGTCCGGCGCCCGCGTCGAGGCGCTGTTCCGCGTCGGTGTGGCGACGGGTCAGGCGATCATCGGCACGCCATCGGACTATGTCGTCGGCGGCGGGCTGCAAATGGTTGGACAAGTGATGAACCGGGCCGCGCGCCTGCAATCCGCAAGCCCTCCGGGCGGGGTGATGGTGGACGGGCCGACACGCGCCGAGGTCGGCGATCTTTTTGAGTTCGAGGCCCGCGACGATGTGGTGCTGAACGGCATTGAGGACACCACTGGAATTGCGCAACTGGTTCGGCGCAGCACAGCTCAGACGCCGCAACAACCCCAGCCGACAACCGTGTTCGGACGCGACGCTGAAAATGCCCGGCTGCGCGGACTTTGGGCCCAAGTCGGGGCGGGTGCGACAAGGTTTGCGCTGCTGACGGGTGAGGCGGGATTGGGCAAATCGACGGTGCTGCGCCAGTTTCTGACCGCGACGTCCGGCGCGCAATCCCGCGTTGTCTCATTGGCCTGTACGTCGCTTTCGCAATACACCGCGCTAGGCCCGGTTTTGAACCATTTCGAGCAATTGGTCGGCGACAAAGAGGCCGCGACCCCAACCGCCCGCAGCGAAGCGCTGCGCCTGATCCTTGGATCACGGCCAGTTCAGGATCTTGCCCTGATCGCCGGACTTCTGGGACTGCCGGTGAAGGAGGCTTTGGATAAACCGCCTGCTACAGCTTCTCGGGGGCAGTTGATCGACATACTGGCGGATTGGCTGGTCGATACCTCTACCGGACGGACAACTCTTGTGGTTCTGGAGGACGCGCATTGGTGTGACCCAACCACACGCGATCTGATGGAGGCCTGCGCCGAGCGTGCAAATGGCCATCCCGTCATGTTACTGGCCACCTCGCGCAACGCCGCTGAACCGCTTTGGCGCACCCAATCCGGGGTCGAGACCCTGGCCCTGAAAGGCCTAGAGTACAAACCCGCCGAGGCCCTTCTGACCCGCATCTTGCAGGATCATCCACCGCCGGCCGTCATCCGCCAGCGCATTCTTCAGCGCAGTGACGGAAATCCGCTAATGTTGGAAAGCCTTGCGCGCAGCTTTGGGCGTGATTTCGACGGCGACTATGGGCGCGATGTTACGGTGCCGCAAACCATCTACGAAAGCGTGGCCGAAAGACTGGATGGGCTGAAACAGGGGCGCCGTGTTGCCGCCGCGCTTGCGGTGCTGAACACCGAAACCGATCGGGACATGCTCGCGCCGCTTCTTGGACTCTCTCCCGCGCAGATCGACGACGGCTTGCAAGACCTTCTCCGGGCCGGCCTTGTCAGCGATGATCGCGCCGGCCGCGCTTGTCGCTTTTACCACCAGTTGTATCGCGACGTCGTCTATGAACGGATGATCGAGGCTGATCGCCGGGATCTGCACCGCAAGGCGTTGGCCATCCTGCCCGACCTGTTTCCGGACATGCGCACGCGTCACCCTGACATCCTTGCCACGCACGCGCTGGCAGCGGGCGCCAAGGTCCATGCAGCCCCTCTCGCCCTGACCGCGGCCGAGCTTTTCCTGTCCCGCTCTGCGCTGGTCGAGGCCGATCATTTCTTTGAAATGGCCCTGACGGCTTTGGATGGTCTTGCGCGCACGCCTGATCATCAAAGGCTGCGTCTGCGTGCAGTCACAGGGATGGCTGCGGTCAAGCGCGGCCGCCTGAGCATCGCTGCAGATGAAGTGCGCACGCTCGGGCGGGAGATGCTGGCGCTATCCCGCGAACTTGAGGACCGCCAGAGCGAAATGCTGGCGCTGAACGGTCTTTATGCCCACGCTCTTGTGCGCGCCGATTATCGCGAAGCTCGGGATTGGGCGGTTGCCTTGAACGACGCCGCGCGGTTGTCACAGGACCGCACATTCACCATGATCGGGGGGCGCGCCATGGGGGTCGTTGCCCTGCACGTCAGCCGCTTTGACGAGGCCGAGGAAAGGCTGCGCGCGGCGCTGGATGCCTATGATCGCGACCGGGACATTGGGCTGGCCTACGCGCACGGTTATGACCACGCTGAAATTTGCGCCGTGTTCCTGTCCTTCACCCTTTGGATGCGCGGCGATCTGAAAGGTGCGCGCAAGGTCAGCGCGTTCTCTGTCAGTCATTCACGCGATATTAATCATGCGCATTCGCTTGGTCAGGCGCTGTCATTTCGTGCATTGCTGGCTGCATTGGCCTTTGATGATGGCGAAATGGCCGATGCCGGTCTCGAAGCGGTGGAGATGGCGGATCGGTTTGACATCAAGGTTGCGCGCGGGGCGGGGCTGTTTTTCGGCAATGCCGCCCGTTTGCTTGCCCGGGCCGATCCTCCGGATCAATCCGACTGCGCGGCCTTGAAAAGGGCCCTCCCGGTTTTTCAACAGTTCAACCCATTCAACTACGGCCCTTTGGCGTGGTCCGTCCTGGCCAACGCTTATCTGCGTGCAGGTCAGTTGCCCGATGCCAAATCCTGCCTCGAACAAGCGCAAAAGATCGAGAAGCACACTGACGAGACGTGGACAAGTTCTGAAATCGCCCGCCTTCAGGCGCAGTTGGCCGGGCTTGAGGGCGATTCAGACAAGGCTGCGGACCTGCGGGTTCGGGCTTTTGAGCACGCGCGGGAAAGCGGAGCGGCGACGCTGGCCCTGCGCATCGCCTGCGACATGGTCGAAGCTGAGGGTTCGGAGCAGTCATACGCGCGACTCGCACAAGCGGCTGACGGCATGGTTTCCCTTGATGAGGGATGGGATGCCACCCGCCTGCGTCGTTTGCGTGCGACGCGATGAAGGTTTTTCGACCGCACCGTTGCAGAGATGCCCGGCATCCGGCACGCAAAGCCCACCCGGCAAGAGCTTTTGACAGTTCCGCAATTGGCTGTGCAAATGCGCGTCGCAGAAATTCACAGGCCCGTCACGTGACATTAATCGAGCCACCCTTCGCTGTTGCCGCAGCCTCGCCTAAGAACGAAGCCCCACGCGGTTGGGCGCTCGCGTGAGCACTGCCACCGAATCCCCAAGGCAAATCAGCCCTTCAGCAGCAATTTTTGTGATTGCCGCCGTCGTTGCTACGTTCGGGGCGCTAAGTGGGTGGAGCATCTTGTTGAATATCGCGGCCATCGCCTTGGTCGCTTTTGTGGTGCTTCAGTTCCGCAACATACAGCGCGCTCAGCAGATCGCCGGGATCTTGCTTTTGGCCATCGCGTTCTTTGTTTCCCTGTCACAGAGCAACGTGATCGAGGTTTTCGAGACCGGCGTTCTGAAAACCCTGCCTTTCCTGTTGGTCTTTGCCTCGGTTGGCTGGCTTCGGGCTGCGGCTTGGGAAAGCCCCTCTGTCGCCGATCTCAGGGCGGCCTTGTCCCGCATGGGGCCGGGGCGCCGCTTTGCCGCCTTTATCCTGTCGGCCCATACCATGGGGGCTGGCTTTAATCTGGCTGGTCTCGGGCTTTTGGCGCCGATGCTGGATGACGGCCGCGAGAACACCATTGAAGGCATGCGTCTGCGCTGCGCAATCATGTGGGGGTTTGCCGCGGCAACCTGTTGGTCGCCGTTCTTTGTCGGCACTGCTGCCGTGCTGGCGACCATGCCGGGGCTGCGTTGGCCGCAGGTTGTGCCCTATGGGCTGCTCATTGCCGCCGGATTTCTGATCTACGCCACTGTTTATGACCGCTTTGTCAGACGCCGCGGCGGTGTTCGCCGGCAGGGCGTTGCGGAAAAGTTGGACCTTGGCCCCGCTGTCGCACGGCTTCTATTGGCGATTACCGTACTTTTCGTCATCACTCTGACGCTTGTTGAAGGAACGCATCTGAAGCTGACAACGGCCATTGCCCTGTCGGCTCCGACCTATTCGCTGGCTTGGCTCTGGCTTGTACATGGCCGAAAGAACGCCCCGCGCGTCGCCCAAATCGCACGGTCGGTTCTGGCGGGCTATTCCGGGATGCGCACTGAAACCACCCTTTTCGTATGCGCCAACATCTTTGGTGCGGCCGTGGCATCCATGCTGGCTTCGGGTGATGCCGGCGGCATTGCCATGCCGGGACTGACCGGAGTGATGTTCGTCGACGCTGTTCTGGTGATCTGGATTTATCTGGCGGTCTGCGCGGTTGGCTTGCATCCCATCATCCTTCTGGTCGTCTTCACCACGGTCACCGACCCGGCTTCATTGGGCATCCCCTTGCCCCTTATGGCGGCCACGATGATGGCGCTTTGGGGTATGGGCACCTCGGTCTCGCCGCTTTCGGGGACAACGCTGTTCATGTCGCAAATGTCCCCGGTGTCATCCTTTGTCATCGCCTGGCGCTGGAATGGCGTCTTCGTCATCCTAAGCACTTTTTGGGTGGCTGCCGTCCTAACCTTATTTTCCTAACGATGCCGGTTTCCCAAGCTCAGAGAGGCTAAAAATTCGCGTCCCGCCGCATAAACCTTTGGAGTATGCGCGATTTTTTCGGAGCGCATTCATTCCATGCACCCAGAGTTTATATCCTTTGGCCGGACAGGCCGGATACGGTTTTCCCAATTGATCAGATTCTTCGAAAGGAACGACCGTGCCAGATTTATTTGGAACACCCGAGGCGGACCGCTTGGTTGGCACGAACGGCGCTGACGTATTTTATGCGGTAGGCAATGATCTTATGGTTCGGGATAGGTTGATCGGGAAAAACGGCGATGACACCTACGCGATCACCTCGGGCACCTACAACAGCTTTTTCATTGATGATCGAGGCACGGACGACGGCACCGACACTATCCTCAGCCCCAACGGATTGTATAACACAACCTCGACCGGGGCAATTTCGACCTTCGCCACGGCGGTGAAGGCCGGCGACACGCTGGTTCTGAATTTGCCGGGTGAAAATTCGTGGTGGCGTCACAGCGCGACACCGGACATCGAATTGCGGCTGGTCGGGCAACATGCTGGGACGGGGATCGAAAAGCTTGTCACGTCGACCGGGACCTACACCATCGCCACTGGCGACACCGGGACCGAAACAGCAGACCTGATCGTTGGCGGCAATGAGGCCAACACCTTTTCGGCAATGGGCGGTGCGGATTTTGTTTTTTCCAACGGCGGCAACGATAGCATCGATCTGGGCGCCGGTGACGATTTTGGATTTGCTGGCGGCGGCCGCGACACGATCTTCGCCGGCGCGGGCGATGACCGTGCCTATGGCGGCAACGGCAACGACTGGATCCATGGCGAGGCCGGAAACGACGTGCTTTTTGGGGAAGATGGCAATGATCATATCTGGGGCGGCAGCGGTGCGGACAATCTGTCAGGGGGCGATGGTCGGGATTGGCTGCGAGGCGGAAGCGGCGACGATACTTTAAGTGGAGGGCTTGGCAACGATCTGCTGTTCGGGCAACGCGGTGCGGACACTTATCATTTCGATGCGAACATCGGCACGGATCAAACGGATATCATTGACGACCGCGGCGACGGCAACGCCACATGGCTTTCCCACGATGTGATCGATCTTTGGGGCCTTAACCCCAACAACGCCACCAACGCGCAGCTTCAGCTGACCGCCTTTGACGATCTGTCGTTTTCCAAGGTCGGCAACGATGCGGTCATCACAATTGCCGGATCGGGCAACACGATCACTGTCAAGGACATGCTGAACGCGTCTCTTCACGACAAGGCCTTTGTCGAGGAACTTCAACTCGGCTCGTCAGTTTTCACTTTCCGCTTTGTCGACGCACAGGTGACGGATGTCTCGAACGACCGCGATTGGGGATCGGGCTATGGGTCTGAGCTTAACGAGATCATTTACGGCACAGGTGGCAATGATCAGATCTTTGGCGGGACCGGTATCAACTTCATCGTGACGGGCGATGGTGCCGACACATTGATCTACAAGGTCGGCGATGGCCAGGGTCTCGGCGGGCTGGGCGGCGGCGTCTCGCACGATATCATTCAGGACTTTGACCTGACCGTCGACACGTTGGATTTCTCAGAGATCACGGGCGAACTGGGCGCTGGCGGGTACTATCTGCAATACGGAGAGGACGCCCAAGGCGACGCAACCATCTTCATCGACACAGGGGATTTCCAGACAGCCGACGTCCTGATCGAATTGCGCGGTATTTCACTGGTCGATCTCATGGCTTCGGACGCTCTGATCTTTTGAGCATGGGGTTCACACGCCGGCTCTGAAATCCGATCTTTGCCTATGACGTGCCGACGCAGCCAAGCCAAGTCGGCACAACGACGGGCGGCCTGGAAAGTGGCCGCCCGAGAGGTCTATTTTGCGTCTTCTTTCACCGTTTCCGCGTCTTCGACGATCTCGGCCTCAACGGGCTCCGATTGGGGTTCCGCAGGCGCGTCTGGCGTAGCGTCCACCAACTCTTGCTCTTTGGTTGGCTTTGGCGAATGGTCCTCAAGCGCGCCCACAATCAGTGGCAGCATTTCGGCCCCTGCGGGCAGAACGACCTCGGATTGCGGCGGTTTGGTCCAGCTGAGCGTGTCAAAGGCCCCGCAATTCGAACAGAGCGGCGCCCATTGGGCGTGAATTGTATTGCAGTTGTCGCAGACCCACTGCGGACCACGCGGCGAGGTCAGCGCCTTTGCCAGCCAGCCACGTACAACTGAATCCGACCCGCCCTCGCCCTTTTCGATCGCTGCCATGATGGCCAGCACCCGCGCGTCAGGATCAGTTTCCACCAGGTCGCCAAGGCTGCGGCGCGCTTCGGGAAAGTTTTCGGCGGCAAGGTTGAGTTCGGCCTTGAGCAGCTTGGTTTCGCGATGATCGGGTTTGATCGCCGTCAACGCAGCAAAGCGCTTTACGCGTGCATCGGGTGTCTCGTTCGGTTCGATTTCGGCGAAGGCAGCGGCAAGATCCGGGTGCGGGTGCACTTCCCAAGCTTTCTTGAGCACGCGTATCGCATTACGTTTGCGGTTTTGCGCGATATAGCCACGCGCCGCCATGGCAGCAGCGGGGATCAGGTCAGGCGAGGCTTTGTTCGCCTTGATCGCCGCTTCGGCAGCGGCGCCGCTGGCTGCATCATCAGCGATGTTCTGCGCCTCGGACAAAGCCAGAACCGCATCGCGCCGCTTGAAGACATCACGCGGTAAGGTGCCGGTTTTCAACTTGGTGGCGAGAGTCTTGCGGGCGCCTTCCCAATCCGACGATTCCGCCTGAAGCCGCAGCAGAGTATCCTGCACTTCGGTATGCTTGGGCTTGATGGCAAAGGCGCGCTCCGCCAGTTTCAGCGCTGTCGCCGTATCGCCCGAGGACAGCTTTTGCTTCATCAGACCGCGGACGCCGACGAAACGGGTATTTTCGTCCTTGAGAAGCCGTTTGTAGACCTCCTCGGCCTTTTTCGTGTCGCCAACCATTTCCGCCGCCTGCGCGGTGATCAGATTGGTCAGGTCAGGACGATGCAGGTACTTGTCAGCCTTGGTCGCCTTGGCCATCGCCAAACGACCCTCGCCCGAAGCCAGCGCCATGAGCCCTTCGGACAAAGCCTGAAAGCCCTTGCGTTCGCGGTTGCGATCAAAATACCGGCTTAGCGCGGTTTCATCGCCGTTTATGAACTTGAGCAGGGCAATCACCAAGCCAAACAGCTTGAAGAATACCCAGACCAAGGCCACCAGCACCAGAGCGCCGATCACCGACTGCAGCGGACCCAGAGTAAACTCGGTCCCCGCCACGGTGACCTGGATACCGCCCTGGCTTTCCATCAGGTAGCCTGCGCCAAGGGTCAAGGCCGCGACAAGCGCGACGAAAACGACAATCTTGATAAGTGACCAAAGCATTTCGTGACCCTTATTCTTTATTCAAATCTTGAGCGAGCGACTGAGCCGCTGCCAGAGCATCTTTGCGCGAATTGGCGCGCGAAACCCAATCGGCCAGCACCGCTTGTGCTTCGGCAGGCAGGGCCTGCAATTCGCTCAGCGCGGTGTCGAGATCTCCGGCCTTGACGGCCGCCTCGGCGCGCGAAAGCACGGCGTCGGGATCATTGCCTTCGCGCGGAGTAACCGAACGCGCGCCAAGCTGGTTCGACAGGAAGGTCGCCAGACCGCCGCCACCTTCTTCGGCAGGGGCCGCGCGGCGCGCGACGCTCAGCGCATCACGCGCGAGATCCGGAAATTCGCTGGCCAGCGCGGTGATCGTCGGCACGCCATCGGCGGCAGCAGCGCTCAGGGCTGTGGGAACCTCAACGCCATTTGCCGTCAACAAGAGAAGGGGTTCGCCATAGGGTTTGCCTGCCTGCGCCAAAGCGATCAATTCAGCCAAGGCATTGCGGCTTGACGCTATCGTGGCCTGCTCTTCTGCGTTGGCGTTGGCGGCCAGAGCCTTTTCCGCCATGGCCTGAATTTCCGCCTTCTGTTCCTCGACCGCTTGTTTCTGCGCGGTGATCGCCAAGCGAAGCTCTTCGAGCTCACGTTCATAGGCAGCGATGGCTTCGGGGCCGACGGCCTCGGCAACCGGGGCTTTTTCGATCGCTGTGATACGGCTGTCCAAACCGGCGATGCTGGCTTCCAACGCGGTCACGTTGTCGGTCAAACCAGACAGGGTATCCTCGACCCCGGCGACCGAAGACATGATCGGGTTCAGATCAATGATACCGATGGCCTTCTGTGCCTCACCAAGCCCGGCCTCAAGGTTTGCGATCTGCTGGGACTGCGCGTCGATCGAAGCCTTTGCCTCTTGCTCAAAGGGGTTCGGTTCGGGCGCACCAAATAGGTTCATGTCGGTGAATTGCGCCGCGCCAAAGCCCAAAGCTGCGGCGACGATCCCGCCCAGCGCCATTGGCACGAACCCGCCTTTGCGTTCGATCACCTTCTCCTGCACCACGGTGGGCTGAGGCGTAGGCGCTTCGGTTTCCGAGGAGGCAAGGTCATCGCGAATGTCATCGTCCAAAACTTCGGCCGGACCGCTGGAATTGAAGACATCTTCGGCTAGCGTGTCATCCAGCGCGGGGTCTTCCGGCTGGGCATCGTCCTTGGGCGCGTCTTCGGTCAAAGCCTCGTCCTTGGGTGTTTCAGGCTCATCCGAGGTATCGATCTCGGTCGACGCCTCGACGCTGTCCTGATCTTCAGTGACCTCTTCGGTTACCGCATCCACCACGTCTTCGGGTTTGGCAGTTTCTGCCTCGGATTGATCCGAGGGTTTGCTGGACTTTGCCTTTGCCACGTTTCGTCACCCTTTCACATTCCCTGCACATCCGCCCATAACCGGAGGCAGTCACTGTATTCAATTCTCAACCGATTCCCGCGCAAACTCCAGCAATTCCAGAACAGCAGCCAGCATCGCATCGGATTCGGGGCGCGTTGCGATTTCCACCTTCCATATATGGAGCGGCTGAGCCGCATTGACCACCGTTTGACTAATCCCCGCGACAAGAAGCGGCGCTTTAATGTGCTGTTTGGCAAAAAGCTGAGCGGTTCTGGGCGAAAACAAAGGGGCAATAACCGGAGTTTCGCCTAGCAAAGCATCCTGCGCCTGCCCTGTCAGGGGCAACGGGGGCTGTTGATAAAGGATCGCTTCGCGTGTTTCCAGACCGTCAGATCCGAGCCGCGCGGCCAGATCTCCTCGGCTGTGCTGACCCCTGACATGCAACAACGGCACGTCAGGCCGCTGATCCAACAGCATTTCAATCAAGCTTTCCGCATTTCCATCGGCACTTTTGGCCGTCATTCCCGCCCTTTGTGCAGCCTGCGCGGTGGCATTGCCGACCGTGTAGGCCGGAAGATCAACGCGCCCGCCAAGCGCCTGCCACGCCGCGACACCATTGGCCGAAGTAAAGATCAGGCCTCGCAGGTCGTCTTGCGCGGGCAATGGGCCAGCGTATTCGATCCCGATGAGCGGTGCAAAAATTGGCTGAAAGCCAGCATCCCGAGCCTGTAGCTGCGCAACGAATTCCTCTGCCTGCGCCCTCGGACGAGTCATCAGCAGGATGGGATCTGGCTTGGCCATCTGACCTCCGGGATTGTGGGGCGCCTTTCAGGGTGGTACCTGCGAGGGCAGGACAAAGCAACGGGAACGGCGGATGGACACTGTGCCCCTTATTCTTGGGCTGGAAAGCAGTTGCGACGATACCGCCGCCGCCCTGCTGCGCGGTCGCGATGTGTTGTCCTCGGTGGTGATGGGCCAGAACAACCTGCACGCGGCCTATGGCGGCGTGGTCCCCGAAATTGCCGCGCGCGCCCATGCGGAACGGTTGGATATCTGCGTTGAACAAGCGCTGGACGAGGCCGGTGTTACGCTGGCGCAGTTGGACGCGGTTGCCGTGACCGCCGGTCCGGGGCTGATCGGCGGCGTTTTGTCTGGCGTCATGCTGGCCAAAGGGTTGGCGACCGGGCTGGGCAAACCGTTGATCGGGGTGAACCATCTGGCCGGTCACGCGCTGACGCCCCGCCTGACTGACGGGCTGTCTTATCCTTACCTGATGCTGCTTGTTTCGGGCGGTCATTGCCAATTCCTGATCGTCCGCGGGCCGCGGGATTTCACGCGCCTTGGTGGCACCATCGACGACGCCCCCGGCGAGGCCTTTGACAAGACCGCGCGCATTCTGGGCCTACCGCAGCCCGGCGGCCCCTCGGTCGAGGCCGAGGCGCAAAAGGGCGACGAAAAACGGTTTCGCTTCCCGCGCCCGCTGCTGGACCGCGAAGGCTGCGATCTGTCCTTTTCGGGGCTGAAGACCGCCATACTCCGCCAGCGCGATAGCCTGATCGCAGTGCAAGGCGGGCTGACCACGCAAGATCGCGCCGACATTTGCGCCGGGTTCCAAGCCGCGGTGCGCGACGTTCTGATGGAAAAGACGCGCCGCGCCATTGCGGCTTATCTGGACGAAACACCTGAACAACCGGCCTTGGCCGTGGCTGGCGGAGTTGCTGCAAATCAGATGCTTCGGGCTGGATTAGAGACTGTTTGCAGACAAGCGGGCCTGACGTTCACCGCCCCGCCACTGCGTCTTTGCACCGACAACGCGGCGATGATCGCCTACGCCGGGGGCGAGCTTTTGGCCTTGGGCCTGACCGACGACATGAGCCTTGCCGCGCGCCCACGTTGGCCGCTGGACAAAAACGCCGCGCCGCTGGTTGGATCAGGTAAGAAGGGGGCCAAGGCATGAGCGTTTCGATCCTTGGCGGCGGCGCTTTCGGCACCGCCCTTGCGGTGGCGATTGGGCAAAAGCGCCCCGTTACGCTTTGGGCTCGCGATTCCAGGCATTTGGCAATGCACCGCGAAAGCCCTCGCTTGCCGGGGGTGCAATTGCCGGAAAACGTGACCGTGACTGCCGACCTCGAAATCGCTTTGGATGAGGCGGCCCTGCTGTTTTCAATGCCCATGCAAAGTCTGGAAAGATTTGCCTCGCAGATCCCGGACACCCTTACCAGCAAAGCCCTTGTCGCCTGCTGCAAGGGTATCGACCTGACCACCCTGCAAGGCCCCGCTGCGATCCTTGCCAAGCACTGGCCCGAGGCGCACCCTGCCATCCTGACCGGGCCAAGTTTCGCCGCCGATATCGCGCGCGGATTGCCTACTGCCCTGACACTGGCTTGCGCAGACGATGCGCTGGGGCAAACCTTGCAAGAGTGGCTCTCGACTCCGACGCTCCGGCTCTATCGTACAACGGATGTTGCGGGGGCCGAACTGGGCGGTGCGCTGAAGAACGTCATCGCCATCGCTTGCGGCGCCTGCATTGGTGCCGGATTGGGCGACAGCGCCCGCGCGGCGCTGATGACCCGCGGTTTCGCCGAGATGACACGGCTTGCGGCGGCATTGGGCGCAAAGCCGGAAACCCTGGCTGGCCTGTCCGGGCTGGGCGACCTGACGCTGACCTGCACCTCGGACCTGTCGCGAAACTTCCGCTATGGGCTTGCTCTTGGACGGGGCGAGGCGTTTGATCCGTCGGTAACTGTCGAGGGCGCCGCAACGGCCCGCGCGGTTGCGCAAATCGCTCTGCAACGCGGTCTGCCACTGCCCGTCTGCTCTGCCGTCGCAGAGCTCACGACCGGGGCATTGACCGTTCCCGAAGCCATGAACCAACTGCTTTCCAGACCCCTGAAAGAGGAATAAACCATGCTCATCGCCCTGATCGCCCACGACAAACAAGACGCGCTACAGGTTCGTAAAGACAACCGCGACGCGCATCTTGCCTATATCGAAGCCACCGGTGTGGTGAATCAGGCCGGGCCTTTGCTGGACGACGCAGGCGAGATGGCCGGCAGCCTTGTGATCCTTGACGTGACCGATATGGCTGCCGCTCAGGATTGGGCCGACAACGATCCCTACGCCAAGGCGGGCCTGTTCGAAAGTGTCAGCCTGACCGCGTGGAAACGGGTGATCGGCGGATGAGGTACTGGCTGTTCAAGTCCGAACCGTCGACCTGGAGCTGGCAGGACCAAGTGGCCAAGGGCGACGTCGGCGAGGAATGGGACGGCGTGCGCAACTATCAGGCCCGCAACTTCATGCGCGAGATGAAGATCGGCGATCGCGGCTTTTTCTACCATTCCCAGAAGGAAAAGGCGGTGGTCGGCACGGTAGAGGTGATCGCCGAAGCGCACCATGACAGCTCCACCGAAGACGCGCGCTGGGAATGCGTGGACATCAAGGCACTTGAGACCGCGAAAACCCCAGTGACACTGGACGATATCAAGGCAGACGACCGGCTGGCTGAAATGGTTTTGGTGAAAAACTCTCGATTGTCCGTCCAGCCCGTCACCGAAGACGAATGGCGCCTCATCTGCGACAAGGCCGGACTGACGGCCTAGTCAAAAACCGCGCTCTGCGGCAACATCGACGTCACAAGCAGGAGGGGAACTCATGGAACTCATCAATGTGATTGTGGCGACTGTCGCTGCCTTTGCCGCGGGGGCGGCCTGGTATATGGTGCTGTCAACGCCCTGGCTGGAAGCCATCGGCATTCCCTGCGATGCCGATGGCAAGCCGGAAGGCGGACAAAACCCTTTGCTGTTCGGGTTCGGATTCATTCTGCAGTTGATTGTCGCAGGAATGATGCGCCATGTCTTTGCACTAAGCGGGATCGACAGCATTGGTGCCGGGATCATCGGCGGGGCAGGCATAGGCCTGTTTTTCATCACGCCCTGGATCGCGCTGAACAATTCCTACGCCATGCGGCCGCCCAAGCTGACGCTGATTGACGGCGGGTATGCCACCGTTGCCTGTGCGATCATGGGCTTTGTTCTGACGTTGTTCTGAAGGTAATATCTCGAAGGCAAAAAATGTTACGGGGGCACCGATCACAAGACCGGCACCCCCGTCACCCCACGTGCTCCCTACGCACCACACGTGAATCTGATCAAAGGATCCGGCCTTCTGGCCTTCTTTGAATTGACACTAACCGGGAAAGAGCCAGTCGAGCAATCTTCAAGTATTCGCAATTCAAACTTCATTGAAAACGAAAAGGCCCCCGCGCAAAGCAGAGGCCTTTATGTATTGGTTGGAACAGGGCTTTACCCGTAAACGGACTCTTTGCCAAAATGCTTGGTCAGCATGTAGTAGACCACGGCGCGGTATTTGTTGCGCTCGGAGCGGCCATATGTTTCGATCACGCTGTTGATCGCGTCCATCAGCTCGGGGCCGTCGCTGAGGCCCAGCTTTTTCATCAGGAAGTTTTCCTTGACGGTTTCAAGCTCGGACTCCTGACCGGCGGCCACAGTCGATGCGTCTGCGTTGTAAATGGCGGGGCCGCAACCGATGGTCACCTTGGTCAGAAGATCCATGTCAGGATCCATACCGCACTTGGTGCGCAGGTCGTCCGCATATTTCGCGATCAGATCGTCACGCTTTCCCATAATCCACTCTCCCTCGGGATATTGATAAAATAGTTATCAACGGCCACTTTGGACAAGGCAACCGCACAAATCTAGGGGAAAAACAGCCAGATTGCATCGCAATATGCCAGGAAACGGCCTAATCGCGCCCGCTCACCAATACCGAGCGATAATCGCGCATAACAGCACCGGCGCATAAAAAAGCCCCCTCCGTCAATCGCGGAAGGGGCTTTGTATGCTTGGGTGGTGCCGATCAGTAGCGGTAGTGTTCCGGCTTGTAGGGGCCTTCCGGAGTCACACCGATATAGGCGGCCTGCTCGGGGGTCAGCTGGGTCAGTTTGACACCGATGCGGCCCAGATGCAGACGCGCGACCTTTTCATCCAGATGCTTGGGCAGGATGTAGACGCCGTTTTCGTAGTTTTCGCCGTTCTTCCACAGTTCGATCTGTGCCAGCACCTGGTTGGTGAAAGAAGCCGACATAACAAAGGACGGATGCCCCGTAGCGTTGCCAAGGTTCAAAAGGCGCCCTTCCGACAGAAGGATGATACGCGAGCCCGAGGGCATCTCGATCATGTCGACCTGATCTTTGATATTGGTCCATTTGTGGTTCTTCAGCGCGGCCACCTGAATTTCATTGTCAAAGTGACCGATATTGCCAACGATCGCCATGTCCTTCATCTCGCGAATATGCTCGATGCGGATCACGTCCTTGTTGCCGGTGGTGGTGACAAAGACATCGGCGCTGGCGACAACGTCCTCAAGCAGCACGACTTCATAGCCATCCATTGCCGCTTGAAGAGCGCAGATCGGATCGGCTTCGGTCACTTTGACCCGCGCGCCAGCACCGCTGAGCGAGGCTGCCGAGCCTTTGCCGACGTCGCCGTAACCGCAAACAACAGCGACCTTGCCGGCCAGCATGGTGTCAGTGGCGCGGCGGATGCCGTCAACCAGTGATTCCTTACAGCCATACTTGTTGTCGAATTTCGATTTGGTGACGGAATCGTTCACATTGATCGCGGGAAAGGGCAGCTGCCCCTTCTTGTGCAGGTCATACAGACGGTGCACGCCGGTGGTGGTCTCTTCAGACACGCCTTTGATCGCATCGCGGGTTTTGGTGAACCAACCCGGCGTTTCAGCCATCCGCTTGTTGATCTGGGCCTTGATGACTTCCTCTTCTTCCGATGTCGGCACCGGAATGATATCCTCACCGGCCTCGGCGCGCGCGCCCAACAGCACGTACAGCGTGGCGTCGCCGCCATCGTCGAGGATCATGTTCGCGCCATCGGGGAACATGAACGATTTGTCGAGATAATCCCAATGCTCAGCCAGGGTCTGGCCTTTGATCGCAAAGACCGGAACGCCTGCCGCCGCAACGGCTGCGGCAGCGTGATCCTGGGTTGAGAAGATGTTGCACGACGCCCAACGGACATCAGCGCCAAGTTCGACAAGTGTTTCGATCAGAACTGCGGTCTGGATCGTCATGTGCAAAGAGCCGACGATGCGCGCGCCCTTCAGCGGCTTGTCCGTGCCGTATTCCTCGCGAAGGGCCATCAGGCCCGGCATTTCGGTTTCAGCGATATTCAGTTCCTTGCGGCCATACTCGGCCAGAGAAATGTCTTTTACGATGTAATCTTTATTCATGATGCGATCTGCTCCTGGTGTCACACGTGCAAGGCGTGAGCCGTTAATAAGGTTTGGTTTAATTGACAACAAGCCGGGATACCATATGCATGACCAAGAGGCATCATGAAAGCGCTAGAATGGACTTCGAACATCGCATTTGCGTCAATGAGTACGGATTTTACTGCGTGCCAAACGAATACAGCAAACGCGAAATCCCGCAAATTTTAACGCGCGGCGAAGTTTATGAACCTGGTACCCTGCGCCTGATGCGCCGCCGGGTTGGCAGCGGCGATATCGTGACCGGTGGGGCCTTTATCGGTGATTTCTTTCCGGCGCTCAGCGCGGCACTGGCACCCGAAGCCCGCCTGATCAGTTTTGAGCCGAACCCGCTGAGCTTTGCCGCAGCCCAACGCACCATCGCCCTGAACAAACTGACAAATATCGAACTTTCCCCTGTCGCCGTGGGCGCAGAAGCGGCCAAGCTGCATTTGCAATTGTCCCGCGTCGGTGGCAGCGCAACCGCCGCCCGCGCCAAGATTGTCGAAACCGCAGACGATGGCGAGACGATCGAAGTCGATGTTGTGCCGTTGGACACGCTGGTGGCCAAAGGTCGCAAGGTCTCGATCCTGCATCTCGACGTGGAAGGGCACGAAAAAGAGGCACTGTTGGGCGCGCGCCGGGTGATCGAGGAAAATCGCCCGATGATCGTGCTCGAAGCGGAGCGGCCCTGGCAGCGCAACATGTACCTCGAATTTCTGGGCGACAATTTTGGCGACCAAGGATACCGCTTTTGCGGCGGAATGGAGCGGAACGCCTTTTATCTGGCGGATGGCTGATGCACTCAGATCAAGGGGGCCGAAATGGCGAAACAACCACGCGCTTGGCAACGGATGCTGTCCGGTCGCAGGCTGGATCTGCTGGACCCGACGCCGGTGGACATCGAAATCGAAGACATCGCGCATGGTCTTGCGTTCGTGGCGCGCTGGAACGGCCAGACACGCGGCGATTATGCCTATTCGGTGGCCGAACACTCCTTGTTGGTCGAAGAGATTTTCGGCCGTCTGTGCCCCAATGCAACGGTGGCCGAACGCTTGACCGCCTTGCTGCATGATGCGCCGGAATACGTGATCGGCGACATGATCTCGCCGGTCAAAGCCGCCGTCGGACCGGATTATGAAGAACTGGACAAACGGCTGACCTCGGCCATTCACATCCGTTTTGGCTTGCCCGCAGTCACTCCGGTCAAGCTCAAAAGACAGATCAAAAAGGCTGATCGCATCAGTGCCTGGATGGAGGCCGTGCAGATCGCCGGATTTTCCCGCAGTGAGGCGGACAAGTTCTTTGGCGCTCCGGATCTGGACCTGATTGCCGATCTGGACATTCTTCTGCGCCCACCGTTGCAGGTGCGACTGGATTTCACCGCACGTCATGCCGCCTTGATGAAAGCGCATTGATCGGCTCTTGGTCCGCTTGCCGAGCGCGACCGTGGAGAAAGGGCAACAGGTTTTGCGCCTTCAAATTATCCGCCATTTTGGAAACAATCTGCCCAATTCTTGCCGCAATCGACCTCTAGCGAAATCGAAAAGCGTTTCGTTATGGAGGTTTAACGATGTCTGGCAGCAAAGCCGTTTTGGTCGCAGTTCTCGCAATCACCGTGTCTGGTTGCGCCCAAACGCAACGTATCATGGCCACCTCGCGGAACAACACGGCCTTTCTGATCGAGCCTGTCGCCCAGACCTCGGAAAGTGAACGCGCGCTGGTGCGCAGCGCCGAGGCCGGCAGCTCTCAGGCGGACTGCGGCACGGCCTTGTCTGACCCCAGCATGGCCGAATGTTCGGAAAAACAACTGCTTGGCCGATACATCGGCACCCTTCGCGGCACTGGTCCGGCGGCAAACCGAGTGGATGTAAACAGCTTTATCCCCGCGCTGGCCGAAAGTTATGAACACCTCGAAAGCGTCGACACGGGCGTGACCGCGATGCTCGAACAGCAGAGCGCCGAACTGGCTCTGCTCAAGCAACAGCGCGCCGCGGGAGAACTGTCGGATCACGACTATTCTGTGCGGGTTACGGCAATGAAGCAAAGCCGCGAAGCTGTGGGTGAAGCGCTGAAGCTGAGCGCCAATCAGGCCGCAACGGCGCAAAAACTGTTCAAGAAAGCGCAGGCAAAAGGCCAGGACGGTCTGTCGTGGTATGTGCTTTCACTGGGCCATGTGGAAGAGGTGACCAAGGCAGCCAAAGCCCGCCTTGCGGCGGCGGGATAGGCATTGTGCGACTGGCTTAGCGCGGGCTGCGCTTGGCCAGAATGCGCTGCAAGGTGCGCCGATGCATGTTCAGACGGCGCGCCGTTTCCGAAACATTGCGGTCGCACAATTCGTACACACGCTGGATATGCTCCCAGCGGACGCGGTCCGCGCTCATCGGGTTCTCCGGTGGCGGCGGCAGGTCATCGCCCTTCGCCAGCAAGGCATTGGTGATATCCGTCGCATCGGCGGGTTTGGACAAGTAGTCCGTTGCCCCGATCTTGACCGCAGCAACGGCGGTGGCAATCGCGCCATAGCCCGTCAAAACCACAACCCGGCTGTCGGGACGTTTTTCGCGCAGCACTTCGACCACGTCCAACCCGTTGCCGTCCTCGAGCCGGAGATCGACTACTGCGTAGGCTGGCGGCCTTGCCGTGGCCACAGCCCAGCCAGCCGCTACCGATCCAGCGGTTTCCACTTCGAAACCCCGTTTCTCCATGGCCTTGGCCAAGCGCCTCAGGAAAGGCTCATCATCATCGACAAGAAGCAAAGTTCTGTCGTCACCGAGTTCCTCGATGTTGCGTTCTGCCAAAGCCCATCCTCCCGGCCCGTTCGCGCCCAATTAAAGGAGTATTAGCCCCGCGATGGGCGGCGGTCAAACCATTGAGAGATATCATTTCTGAACGGGTCTGCGAATGCTATGTCGCATCGATGAAGCAGGCGACTTTTTCAGCCATCTCCTCGGGCGGCATATCGCGACGGAAATACTCGACAAAGCCATGTTCGGGAAGAACCAGATAGGTAAAGGTCGAGTGGTCGACGAGGTAATAATCATCCTCGCCCGGCTGCCGTTTGTAATAGGTTCGATAGGCCTTGCTGGCGGCTTTGACCTGTTCTTCGCTGCCCGTCAGGCCAATCATGCGGTCATGTACATTGGCGGCAAAGTCGCCGACAGCCTCGGGGGTGTCGCGGTTCGGGTCGATCGAAATAAAGACCGGCGTGACCGAATAGCCTTTGGCATCCAGCACGTCGACAGCGTCGGCATTGCGCACCGTATCAAGCGGACAGACGTCCGGGCAGAAGGTGTAACCGAAGTACAGAAGCGATGGACCGGTGATTACGTCCTTGTCTGTAACGGTTTCACCGTCCTTGTTCACCAGAGTGAAGGGGCCGCCAATCTGCTCGGTTCCGCCCGCAATGGCGGCACTGCGGCACTGCGCGAAGCGATCGGCACTATTTGGACCCGAGGTTACATACCAGATGCCCCCAAGCAACGCGGCGATGGCAACACTGGCGGACAGGACGGCGATACGGGGCATTTTCAGCTCTCCCATTGCGAACACTTGCCTGACAGGTAACAATCCAGACAATCCCCGCAAGTGACGAATGGGCGCAGATGGCGAATAGTGAAATCGACCTTTTGGGCGAATACCAACGCAGTAACTGGATTCGCCTTAGGACGATGATCCTTTTGCGTTGGTTTGCCATCATCGGCCAGCTGATCGCCATCACTGTCGCCCAGCGCATGTACAACCTTCAGCTGGAACTGGGTCTTTGTTATCTGGCCGTAGGTGTTTCGGTCGTTGGTAATCTCGTCGCGATTTTCGTCTTTCCGGAAAGCAAACGGCTGTCCGAGACCGAGAACTTTTTGATGGTCATGTTCGACCTGCTGCAGTTGTGCTTCCTGCTTTATCTGACCGGGGGGCTGCACAATCCGTTTTCCCTTTTGGTGCTGGGTCCGGTGACGGTCTCTGCTTCGGTTCTGACACTGAGATCGACAGTGATCCTTGGGGTAACGGCCAGTATTCTGGTGTCGGGGATGGTGTTCTTCCACCTGCCCCTGCGAACCGAACAGGGGTTTATCCTGCGAATCCCAGACGTTTTTGTCTTTGGCCAATGGACCGCAATCAACATCGCGCTTGTTTTCATTTCCGTTTATTCGCGCCGGATCACGCGCGAGATGAATTCCATGTCCGACGCGCTGGCCGCCACTCAGATGGCGCTTGCCCGCGCACAAAAGCTGAACGATCTGGGCGGCGTGGTCGCCGCGGCCGCGCATGAATTGGGCACGCCGCTGGCCACGATCAAGCTGGCGTCAACCGAACTGGCTGACGATCTGGAGGACCGGCCCGAGCTTCAGGAAGATGCGCTGCTGATCCGCGAACAGGCAGACCGTTGCCGCGATATCCTGCGCTCGATGGGGCGCGCGGGCAAAGACGATCTGCACATGCGGCACGCTCCCCTGATCGAAGTGATCCGCGAGGCAGCAGAGCCGCATCAGGATCGCGGCAAAGAGATCGTGATCGAGGATGGTCCTGGCCCCGGCGGGGAATACAACCAACCACAAATCCTGCGCCGCCCCGAGGTGATCCACGGGCTGCGCAACTTGGTGCAGAATGCTGTCGACTTTGCCAAAAGCACCGTTTGGGTCGAGGCGATCTGGACCGATGAGGTGATCTCGATCCGGATCATTGACGACGGGGGCGGCTTTCCTCTGCACCTGATCGGACGCATCGGCGATCCCTTTGTGCGCAGAAGGCGCAGCGAGGCCGAGCGCAAAGCCCGCCCCGAGTACGAAGGCATGGGTCTGGGTCTATTCATCGCCAAGACCTTGCTGGAACGTAGCGGCGCCGAACTGAGCTTTGCCAATGCCTCGGACCCATTTACCTCGCCGTCGCTGCAAGGCGAACGGCGCGGCGCGGTCGTCGAGGTCGTCTGGCCGCGCAGCAAAATCGTCGCCGAGGCGGCAAATCCGGGTACCGCCTTGGGGGAGAACCAGCCATTCGATATGTGATATTAATGTATACTCCTGCGCAATTGCGATGAAACTTAACAATTCGTAAACTACTTTTTGGATAGGTGGATATTCGCCGTAGCAACCAAGACGGGAAATTTTAAGTGCAGGACTTCATTGCCATAGGCGTTGGAATCTTTATCGGAATCTCGATGATTTTGGCTGGATGGTTGATCCTGCGCAGCGCACGGCCCGCCAAACTTGAACCTATTGTCGATAGGGGATCCAAGGAAACCATCTTTTTGTTTGGGGACGACGGCAAACTGTTGGATTCCACGCCGGATGCGCGCGATCTGCTTGGCAGTACGTTTGGCGATGACGGCACTTGGGAAGACTTGCACTCTGCCCTTGTCAAAAGGTTCCCAAGCCTTCCGCAAAACCTGCCAAACAAACCCCTGTCTTTTTCTTCGGATGACATAGCCGAGACCGAGCTCAGCATTACCCCGACCAATGGCCAAATCCGGGCGATTCTCAAAGCGCCCCCGATGGGCCCCGCCGAGCAGCATCAATATATTGTCCAATGCTGCGAGCTGGATCGCCTGTCGGCAGCGTTTAACGTGGCGCCCAATCCCATTTGGGCAACCGATGAAAACGATGCTGTGACCTGGAACAACAGCGCTTTTGACCTGCTGAAAGACATGGCCAGAGACTCGGTTTCAGAGACCGCCTTGACCGACTTGGGCGTGCCGGAAGACTTGTCGGTCAAAAGCGTGAGAACCCGGATTGAAAAGCTGGACGGAACGACCCGTTGGTTCGAAGTGACCTCGCGCAAGACGACCGACGGATGGATGCATTTCGCCACGGACATCGATACCTTGATCGAGGCGGAACTGGCGCAGCGCAACTTTGTCCAGACCCTTGCCAAGACCTTTGCCCATCTGCCCATTGGCCTTGCGGTCTTTGACCGTGATCGCCGTCTGGTTCTATTCAACCCGGCTCTGGTCGATCTGACACGCCTGCCTGTAGATTTCCTGTCGGCCCGGCCCAACCTGCTCAGCTTCTTCGACCACATGCGCGAAAACCGCATGATGCCTGAGCCCAAGAACTATGCCACCTGGCGCGAGCAGTTGACGGACGTGATCACAGCCGCCCGCGACGATCGCTATTGCGAGACATGGAGCCTTGCCTCCGGTCTGACCTACAAGATCACCGGTCGCCCGCACCCGGACGGGGCGGTTGCCTTTTTGCTCGAAGACATCAGCGCCGAAATCTCGCTGACCCGGCGTTTCCGGTCTGAACTGGAACTGACTCAATCCGTCATCGACTGCTTTCATGACGCAGTCGCGGTGTTCTCGCGGCTTGGGGTGCTCACCTTCAGCAATTCCGCCTATCGTGAGCTTTGGAACTGCGATCCTGACAGCGCCTTTTCCGAGATGAGCATCGTTGACGCCACCAACGACTGGCAAGCGGTCTGCGAACCAAGTCCGATCTGGACCGAGATGCGCGACTACGTACTGACGATGCAGGACAGGACAGCTTGGGATGCGCCGCTGCAACTGGAAGACGGCCGCAACCTGCACTGCTGGGTGGAGCCCGTTTCCGCCGGGGCCACAATGGTCCGCTTTTCGTTTCACGCCAAAACGGCCGAACAGCGGCCTTTGAAAGAAAGCGCTGCCATCGCGGGCTGATCCCGCTTGCAGCCGCCTCACCCCAAGGTATCCTTGGGCCATGACCGCTCGGCAAATCAGCACCACTTTGACCTCACCCGATGAAACCTGCGCGCTGGCCGCGCAGATGGGTGCGTTTTTGCACCCCGGCGACGTGATTTTGCTGTCTGGGGGGATTGGGGCGGGCAAGACGCATTTCGCGCGCTGCCTGATCCAGTCGGTCCTACTTGAACCCGAAGACATCCCTTCGCCAACATTCACCTTGGTGCAGGTATATGACACACGGGCGGGTGAGCTTTGGCACAGCGATCTGTATCGACTGTCCGGTCCGGACGATTGCGTTGAACTTGGTCTGACTGAGGCCTTTGAAACCGCCATCTGCATCGTTGAATGGCCCGACAAGCTTGAAGATCTGACCCCCGCCAATGCCTTGCACCTGATCCTTTCTGACGGCGATCAGGAAGACGTTCGCATATTGACAGCGCAATGGAGCGATCCCCGTTGGACCGCAATGCTGGAAAGGTTGATCGCGTGAAGCAATTTCTGGCCTCTTGTGGATGGGCTGGAGCGCAGGCGCTGCCTTTGGCTGGCGATGCCTCGGCCCGCCGCTACACCCGGCTGACCCAGAAGGGCGAAAGTGCCATCCTAATGGAAGACCCCGAAGGCGACGTCGCGCTTTTTGCGCGTCTGGCGCGACATCTGACCCGCCTCGGCCTGAGCGCGCCCAAAATCTTGGCCGACGACGCGACGCGTGGATTGCTTTTGCTAGAGGATCTTGGCGATGGCCTGATCGCGCGGCTTGCGCTGGATGGTGAGACCGAAAAGCGGCTCTATCTTTGCGCAACGGATGCCTTGATCGCGCTGCACGGGCACTCGCCGGCCCCCGGTTTACCGAAAGCCACACCCGACTTTCTGGCAAATATGACCGACCTCGCGTTTGACTGGTATACATCGGCGCCCAAGGCAAAGCTTGCCGTCATAGCTGCCTTCGTACCCATCTTTGAGGCCCACGCGCTACCCGCGGATGTGATGGTTCTGCGCGATTATCATGCCGAAAATATCCTTCACCTGCCGTCCCGCACTGGCGCGGCGCAGGCCGGGCTTTTGGACTTTCAGGACGCCCTTGAAGGGCACCGCGCCTATGATCTGATCTCGCTCATCGAGGACGCGCGCCGCGATGTTGCGCCCGATACCTCCAAGGCTTGTATCAGTCACTATCTCGGCGCAACTGGCCAGCCAGAGGAGCCTTTCCGAGCTTCGCTTGCCGTTCTTGGCGCCCAGCGCAACCTGCGTATTCTTGGGGTATTTGCCCGGCTCGCGGCCACCCGAGGCAAACCGCATTACATTGACCTGATTCCAAGGGTCTGGAACCACCTGCAAACCGATCTGCGTCACCCCGCCCTTGCCCCGGTGCGCGACTTGATCCTCGACACCCTGCCCGAACCGACCGACACCCACCTTGAGAGGTTAAAGACCCCATGCCCGACGCCGTAATGCTTTTCGCCGCCGGGTTTGGCACGCGCATGGGCGCGCTGACAAAGGACCGGCCAAAGCCGCTGATCAAAGTTGCCGGACGCACCTTGCTGGACCATGCCCTGGATCTGACGTCTGGCATCGGCGCCAAGGTGGTCAATGCCCACTATCATGCCGATCAGATTCGGGCTCATCTTGCTGGCCGAAACATTGAGGTCAGCGTCGAGGCTCCGGATATTCTGGATACAGGCGGCGGGTTGCGCCACGCCTTGCCGCTGCTCGGGTCCGGCCCGGTTTTCACGCTCAACACCGATGCGGTCTGGAGCGGTCCAAATCCGTTGCAATTGCTGCGCGCGGCCTGGGCCCCCGACCGGATGGATGCCCTGCTGCTTTGCGTTCCGGTCGCCCGCGCCATCGGGCGTCTTGGGGCGGGCGATTTTTCCTTGCAGGACGATGGCCAACTCAGCCGGAAGGGTGAACTCGTTTATTCCGGCGCTCAGATCGTCAAGACAGACCTGTTGCACGATGTATCCGAGCCTGCCTTTTCGCTGAACCTGTTGTGGAACCGCATGGCCGAGGCGGGGCGCCTGCACGGCCTGCCCTACCCCGGCCAATGGTGCGACGTCGGCCATCCGGAAGGCATAACTTTGGCAGAGGAACTTCTTGCCAATGTCTGAGGCCAAGCTTTTCGCCCTGCCCCCCGGCGTCGATTTCGCCAAAGAGCTGCTGAATGGTCTGCGCGCCCGCATTGACGGGCCGCCCGAAGCGATGGCCCAGGTCGAGCTTTACGTGAACACGGAACGCATGGCCCGACGGTTGCGTGGATTGTTCGACGAAGGCGCTGCCTCGTTCCTGCCGCGTATCCGATTGGTCACCGATCTGGCTGATCCCCTGGCCCGCGCACAACTGCCGCAGCCCATTCCGCCCCTGCGCCGCCGGCTTGAAATGGTTGGTCTTGTTTCGCGGTTGATCGACGCCCAGCCCGATCTTGCTCCGCGCTCGGCGCTGTATGATCTGGCCGATAGCCTTGTTGGCTTGATGGAAGAAATGCACAGCGAAGGCGTCTCGCCGCAGGCGGTTGCCGAACTGGATGTGTCGGATCAATCCGGCCATTGGGCGCGCGCGCTGACCTTTTTCAATGCGGTTCAGCCGTTCTTTGAAGAATCTGCCGAGCCGGATCAGCAGACCCACGCGCGTCTTGCGCTGGAACAGAGACTGAAACACTGGGAAATCGATCCGCCGCAACATCCGATAGTCGTCGCCGGATCTACCGGGTCGCGCGGAACAACAGCCGCCTTCATGCGCGCCGTGGCCCGGCTGCCCAAAGGCGCCGTGGTCCTACCGGGCTTTGATTTTGACATGCCGCAATCTGTCTGGGAACGCCTTGGCGACCCTATGAAAGGCGAGGATCATCCGCAGTTCCGCTTTGCCCGCCTCATGTCCGAGCTTGACCTGACCTTTGGCGATATCCAGCGGTGGACCGCCACTCTGCCCCGCAACCCCGATCGCGGGCGGCTTTTGTCGCTGGCACTGCGCCCCGCCCCGGTCACCCACCAATGGATGAGCGAAGGCCCGAAATTGCCGGATCTGCGCGAAGCCTGCGCCGATATCGCCCTGCTGGAAGCGCCGACCGGGCGGGACGAAGCCATGGCAATTGCCCTGCGCCTGCGTGAAGCCGCGGAATCGGGCACGCGCGCCGCGCTAATCACCCCTGACCGGATGCTGACGCGTCAGGTGACCTCGGCCCTTGATCGTTGGGGGATCACGCCGGACGACAGTGCCGGAACGCCCGCGCAGCTAACGCCTCCGGGGCGCTTCTTGCGCCATGTGGCCGGGCTGTTCACCGAAGAGCTTTCGGCCGAAGCGTTGCTGACTCTGCTGAAACATCCGCTGACACATTCCGGCGCAGATCGCGGCCCGCATCTGAACAACACGCGAGAACTTGAACTTCATATCCGTAGAAAAGGTTTGCCCTACCCCAGCGCCGAGGCTTTGCGGGCTTGGGGGGCGGGGCACAAATGCGCTGACTGGGCGGATTGGGTGGCAGATGTTTTCTGCGCCCAGCGCGAAACCGGCCATCCGCTGTTGGCCGATTGGATCACCCGCCACACGACCCTCGCCGAACGGATCGCAGCAGGGTCCAAAGCTGAAGGATCAGGCAAGCTTTGGGAAGAAAACGCCGGGCGCAAACTGCTTGATATCGTCTCTGACCTTGCGGCAGAGGCGGAGTATGGCGACGCCCTTGGTGCCCGCGACTATGCAGACCTTTTCGGGGCCATCGTCAGCGCGGAAGAAGTGCGAGATCGTGATGAAGGCCATCCGCACATTCTTATCTGGGGGACACTTGAAGCCCGCGTGATGGACGCCGACCTTCTGATCCTTGCCGGTTTGAACGAAGGCAGCTGGCCCGAAATGCCCGGCGCAGATCCCTGGCTAAACCGCAAGATGCGGGCCGATGCAGGGCTATTGCTGCCGGAACGGCGCATTGGCCTTTCGGCGCATGACTTCCAACAGGCCGCCGCCGCACCCAAGGTCTGGCTGACCCGTTCGCTGAAATCCGACGACGCGGAAACCGTGCCGTCGCGCTGGCTGAACCGCATGGTCAACCTGATGAACGGCCTGCCCGACAGACATGGGCCAACGGCGTTGCAGCAGATGCGAGAAAAGGGAGCACATTGGCTTGCGCTTGCCCGCGCCTCGGAGGCGCCGATTGTGACGCCCCCGGCCAAACGACCCTCGCCCGCGCCACCGCTTGCCGCGCGGCCCCGGGAATTGCCGGTCACGGATATCAAGAAACTGGTGCGCGATCCCTATGCGATCTACGTCCGGCGGATCCTGCGGCTCCGGTCGCTTGATCCTCTGATGCGAGCGCCCGATGCTTTGATGCGCGGCATTCTGGTGCACTCGGTTCTTGAGGCGTTCGTCAAAGCCACGCAGGAAGATCCGGACAACCTGACCAAGGCAAAACTGATCGAGATGGCCGCAGATGTCATCGGTGATCCCCAGCAGGTCCCCTTCCCCACGATCCGCGCGCTTTGGACCGAACGGATGCGCGCCGTGTCCGATTGGTTTGTTACCAGCGAGGCGGAAAGGCAGGCTGTTGCGCGCCCTGCCCGCTTTGAGGTGACGGGAAAGGCGCAGATGCCCGAGATTGGCTTTACCCTGACCGGACAGGCTGACCGGATCGACATCGACGACCGCGGTGGCGCGCATATCTACGATTACAAAACCGGCAAGGCCCCCACCGGGCCGGAACAGGCGCATTTTGACAAACAATTGCTGCTTGAGGCGGCGATGGTCACCAAGGGCGCATTCGAGGGTCTCGATCCCCGGCATGTGGAACGCGCGCTGTTTATCTCGCTCAAACCCGGCGACGCCAAAGAGGTTTTGGCCCCGCTGGAGGACTCGCCCCCCGACAAGGTTTGGGAGGAGCTTGCCGTGTTGATCACTGCCTATCTGGACCCGGACAAGGGGTATTCAGCCCGCCGCGCGCTGATGTCAGACAATGATTTTGCCGAATACGATCACCTTTCGCGGATGGGCGAATGGGATGTGACCGATTTGCCCGGAAAAGAGGTGTTGGAATGATCCGCGATCTGGCCACTCAGCGGCAGGTCGATGCTGCCGCACCGGGCAATTCCACATGGCTTGCGGCCAACGCCGGGTCTGGCAAGACTCGTGTGCTGACCGACCGCGTGGCACGGCTGCTGCTGGAAGGCGTGCTGCCCGAACATATCCTGTGCCTGACTTACACCAAGGCCGCTGCCTCGGAGATGCAGAACCGTCTTTTCCGGCGGCTGGGCGAATGGGCCATGTTGGACAGCGACAAACTCAGGGACGAGCTGCGCAGCTTGGGCGTGGAAAGTGCCCTGTCAGATGATTTTCTACGCGATGCACGGACACTGTTCGCCCGCGCCATCGAAACGCCCGGCGGATTGCGGATTCAGACAATCCACTCGTTCTGTTCCTCGCTGTTGCGACGCTTTCCGCTGGAGGCCGGTGTCAGCCCGCAGTTCCAAGAGATGGAGGACCGTTCCTCCGAGCTGCTGCGCGCGGAAATCCTTGATCAGATCGCCGACGGCCCGCTGGCCTATCTTGTCCAGGACATTGCGCCCTATGTTTCGGGGAATGACACCGAAAGCCTGATGGCCGAGATCACGCGCCACCGCGACGCTTTTGCCGCCGGACACTCGGAAGCCGATATCAAAGCTGCCTATGGTCTGGCCGATGGGCAGACCCTGAGCGGCCTTCCGGACCAGGTTTTTCTTGGCGGCGAAATGGAATTTTTGGCTGAGTTAGAGCCGCTTTTGCGCACCAGCGGGGTCAACGACCAAAAGCTCGCCGATTGCATCAAAGGCCTGAATGGTCCGACGCTGGAAAGCCTGATCGCGCTTGAAAAAGTGTTTCTGACTGGCGCAGCGGCCAAAGACCCCTTTGCGGCAAAAATCGGCGCGGTGCCAACCAAGGGCTTTGTCGGAAAGCACGACGTCGACCACATCATTCCGAAGCTGGACGCCCTCATGCTGCGGGTCGAAGCCGCGCGCCAGACGCGGCTGTCACTGTCTGCCGCCCAGCGCGACATCGCTTTGCACCGTTTCGCCGAGCATTTCCTGCCCGCCTATGAACGCGAAAAAGAGCGCCGCGGCTGGCTGGATTTCGACGATCTCATCACGCGTGCGCGCGATCTTCTAAATGATCCCAAGGTCGCCGCCTGGGTTCTGTTCAAGCTTGACGGCGGCATTGACCACATTCTGGTGGACGAGGCACAGGACACATCGCCAGTGCAATGGCAGGTGATCGAACGTCTTGCGCAGGAGTTCACCTCTGGCATGGGCGCGCGGGCCGATGTTCGCCGGACGATCTTTGTCGTCGGTGACAAAAAGCAGTCGATCTATTCGTTTCAGGGCGCCGATCCGGCCGAATTTGACCGCATGCGCGAAGAATTCCGCGACAGGCTGCAAAGGACAGATGCGCCGTTGTCCACGATGGAGCTGGAGCATTCCTTCCGCTCGGCCGATCCGATCCTGCGACTGGTTGACTGCACCTTTGACAATGCCGTGCCCTCGGGCTTTACGCCCGATCAAAAGCACCGCGCCTTCAAGGATCGGATGCCGGGGCGCGTTGATCTTTGGCCGGTGGTCGAAACCGTGAAAGAGGAACGGGATGGCGAATGGTTCGATCCGGTGGACCGCGTCGGGGTGCAACATCATACGGTTGTTTTGGCTCAACGCATCGCGCGTTTCATTCGCAAGACCATCGAGGCAGAGACTCCTCTTCCGATCGAGAAGGGCCATAGTGGCGACTACGAAGCCCGACCCATCCACGCTGGCGATTTCCTGATCCTTGTCCGCTCTCGCTCGCGTCTGTTCAACGAAATCATCCGCGCCTGCAAACAGGAAAAGCTGCCTATCGCCGGGGCGGACAGGCTCAAGGTCATGGCGGAACTGGCGGTGCGGGATATCATGGCGCTGCTCAGCTTTCTCTCGACACCCGAGGACAGCTTATCGCTTGCCACGGCGCTCCGCTCGCCGCTGTTCGGGATCACAGAGCAGGCGTTGTTCGACCTCGCCCACAGGCGCAAGGAAACCTACCTGTGGGAAGCATTGCGCAACAACCGGGATAAATTCCCGCAAGAAATGCAGGTGATCGACGACTTGCGCGATCAAACGGACTTCCTGCGCCCTTATGATCTGATCGAACGCATTCTGACACGCCACAACGGTCGCCGAAGGCTGATCGGGCGTTTGGGGGCTGAGGCCGAGGATGGGATCAACGCGCTTTTGGCGCAGGCGCTGTCGTATGAACGCACCGCGATCCCGTCGCTCACCGGGTTCTTGCAGTGGGCCGAGGCGGATAATCTTGAGATCAAGCGCGCGGCCGAAAGTGCCGGTCAGACGTTGCGCGTCATGACGGTGCATGGCGCCAAGGGTCTTGAAGCGCCGATTGTCATCATGCCCGATTGCGCCAAACCTGACGGCAAGCTGCGCGCAACCCTTCTGCGAGACGAGGCGGGATTGGTCTGGAAAGAAACCGGCGCAAATCTTCCCGAACGGCACAGCGCTGCGATCCAGGCCGCAAAAGACGCGGAAGCCCGAGAACGCGACCGGCTGCTGTACGTCGGTCTGACAAGGGCTGAAAAATGGCTGATCGTCGGCGCTTCTGGCGAGACCGGCAAAAATGGCGACGCATGGTACGATAAAGTGGCGCGCGGAATGGAGGGGGTCGGTGCCGATACCGTAACCTTTGATTTCGGTGATCTGAGCAGTGGCGAGGGGCTGTCGGTGACCCACGGCGACTGGTCAGCGCTGGAAATGACACGCCCCGAGGATAAGCAGGTTATCAACCCGGACTTGCCTGCCCACCTGACCCAGCCCGCGCCCGCCGTTGCCCCTGCCCCGGAAACCCGGAAACCTTCGGATCTTGGCGGTGCCAAAGCGCTGCCCGGAGACGAAGGTGATGATGAAGACACCGCCAAAGCGCGCGGCACCTTGATCCACGAATTGCTCGAACTTCTTGCACCATTGCACGAACCTGATCGGCGGATCGCTGGCGAAAGCCTGCTGCGTGCCAACGGTGTTTGGGCTGAAACAGAGCCGCTTTTGGCCGAAGCGCTATCTGTTCTTTCCGCCCCAGACATGGCAAGTTTTTTCGCCCCCGGCACGCTGGCCGAAGTTCCGGTGACCGCTGAAATCCCCGGCGTCGGACGGATCCATGGCGTGATCGACCGGCTGATTGTGACTCCGGCAAAAGTAACGGTCGTGGACTACAAATCGAACCGGATTATACCTGACAGCCCTGGGGCCGTACCTGAAGGTCTCAAACGGCAGATGGGCGCCTATGCCAATGCCCTTTCTCAGATTTATCCTGATCGCGCGATCGAAACTGGCCTGATCTGGACGGCAGGGCCACACTATATGCCGCTGCCCCACGATGTTGTGACACAAGCGCTCGAACGGGCAGCTGCATCTTGACGGATGGGTGCAGGCTACATACTTTCCGCGTTCAAAGACGCTGCCCCTTTTTCCCGATAGGAGAATACCCATGGCCACTGTCGCCGTAACAGACGCCACCTTTGACGCAGAAGTCAAAAATTCCGATGTGCCCGTTGTCGTGGACTTTTGGGCCGAATGGTGCGGACCCTGCAAACAGATCGGCCCAGCTCTGGAAGAGCTTTCGGTCGAGATGGACGGCAAGATCAAGATTGCCAAGGTCGATGTTGACCAGAACCCGAATGCTGCTGCCGCAATGGGCGTGCGCGGTATCCCGGCGCTGTTCATCTTCAAGGACGGTCAGGTGATTTCCAACCGTGCCGGCGCGGCACCCAAGGCCGCCCTGCAAAGCTGGATTGAAGACTCGATCTAAGCCTTTCCCGCCAGATTTCCAAAGGCCTCACCCTCAGGTGGGGCCTTTTGCTTTTCCGGC
Source organism: Pacificoceanicola algae (assembly GCF_049341065.1). NCBI lineage: Bacteria > Pseudomonadati > Pseudomonadota > Alphaproteobacteria > Rhodobacterales > Roseobacteraceae > Pacificoceanicola > Pacificoceanicola algae. The sequence goes on from NZ_JBMPIX010000004.1 coordinate 183,126, forward strand.
TTCGACTTGGCAAAAACGCCCCCATCCCCCATATGGGCAGGAACGCAGGAGAGACAAATGAGTGATACGGACTTCCCCGGCTGGCACGGCACAACCATCATCGGCGTTCGCAAGGGCGGCAAGGTGGTGATTGCCGGTGACGGACAGGTCAGCCTTGGCCAAACCGTGATCAAGGGCACCGCGCGCAAGGTGCGGCGACTGTCGCCGGGTGGCTATGACGTGGTCTGTGGATTTGCCGGATCGACGGCGGATGCCTTTACCTTGCTTGAACGGCTTGAGGCCAAGCTTGAAGCCACCCCCGGACAGCTTCAGCGCGCCTCGGTCGAATTGGCCAAGGACTGGCGCACCGACAAATACCTGCAAAAGCTTGAGGCGATGCTGATCGTTACCGATGGCAGCGATCTGCTGGTCATCACCGGCGCGGGCGACGTGCTTGAGCCGGAACATGACGTCACCGCCATCGGCTCGGGTGGCAACTATGCGCTGGCCGCCGCGCGCGCCATGATGGACACGGACAAGGACGCCGAAGCCATTGCACGGGCTGCGATGGCAATCGCGGCCGACATTTGCGTCTACACCAATGGCAACCTGACTGTAGAGACTATTTCGGCCTGAAACGGCCCGAAAGGATACCCATGACCGACCTGACCCCCCGCGAAATCGTCTCGGAACTCGACCGTTTCATCATCGGTCAATCAGACGCCAAGCGCGCCGTCGCGGTGGCTTTGCGCAACCGTTGGCGTCGCAAGCAACTGGCCGATGATCTGCGCGAAGAGGTTTATCCAAAGAACATCCTGATGATCGGCCCGACCGGCGTCGGCAAAACCGAAATCTCGCGTCGTTTGGCAAAGCTGGCCAGGGCCCCCTTCATCAAGGTCGAAGCCACCAAGTTCACCGAGGTCGGCTATGTCGGACGCGACGTGGAGCAGATCGTCCGCGATCTGGTGGACGCATCCCTGGCCATGACGCGGGACCATATGCGTGAGGATGTCAAATCCCGCGCCCATGAAGCTGCCGAAAACCGCGTGATCACGGCAATCGCCGGCGAAGACGCCCGTGAAGGCACGCGCGAGATGTTCCGAAAGAAGCTCAAGTCCGGCGAGCTGGACAACACGGAAATCGAACTGGAACTGGCCGACACCGGCTCGCCCTTTCCAACGATGGAAATCCCCGGTCAACCGGGGTCGAACATGGGCATGATGAACCTTGGCGATCTTTTCGGCAAAGCGCTGGGCGGCAGAACGACCCGAAAGAAGATGACTGTCGCCGACAGCTATGAGGTGCTGGTCGCGGAAGAGGCCGACAAGCTGCTGGACGATGAGCAGGTCAAACTGGCCGCCATTGAAGCGGTCGAGCAAAACGGTATCGTCTTCCTTGATGAAATCGACAAGGTCGCCACCCGGCAAGAGGCGCGTGGCGGCGATGTCTCCCGCGAAGGTGTTCAGCGCGATCTGTTGCCGTTGATCGAAGGCACCACCGTCAGTACCAAATATGGCCCGGTCAAGACCGATCATATTCTGTTCATCGCATCAGGCGCGTTCCACATTGCGAAACCGTCGGATCTGCTGCCTGAATTGCAGGGCCGCTTACCCATCCGGGTCAATCTGCGGCCACTGACCGAGCAGGACTTCGTTCGCATTCTGACCGAAACCGACAACGCGTTGACCCTGCAATACACCGCGCTGATGGCCACAGAACAAGTAACCGTCAGCTTTACCGAAGGGGGTATCGCGGCCCTGGCCAAGATTGCTGCCGAGGTGAACCAATCGGTGGAAAACATCGGCGCACGCCGGTTGTACACTGTTCTGGAGCGCGTCTTCGAAGAGCTCAGCTTTACGGCTCCGGACAGACCCGGTGAAACGGTGACGGTCGATGATGCTTTTGTCGAACAGCACCTTGGCGAACTGACCCGCTCGACCGATCTGAGCCGCTATGTTCTTTAAGGCCGCCCGGCAATTACGCGAGCTACAAGTACGCCGCCCCTTCCTTGGCGGGCAAGCTCTGATATGTTTGCGCGAACACTTTAGGGAGGCACCATGAAACGGTCGCGCATCAATGAGATCATCCAAGAGGCTGACACCTTTATCCGATCGCACGGGTATTCTTTGCCGCCCTTCGCGTATTTCTCGCCTGAAGAATTGCGCGCGGCGGACCACGATCAGATCAAGACACGGCGCATGGGATGGGACATAACCGATTATGGTGAGGGCGCCTTTGACGAAATGGGTCTGTTCCTGTTCACCACCCGCAACGGTCTGAACAAGGATCTGGGTCAGAAATCCGCGATGCTTTACGCCGAGAAAATCATGATCTCGCGCGATAACCAGCTAAGCCCGATGCATCGCCACGACATCAAGGTCGAGGATATCATCAACCGCGGTGGCGGCGATCTGGTGCTGAAACTGTACATGGCCGATGCCAGCGGTGGGATCGATCATGACGCAAGGGTCGAGGTCATGTGCGACGGGTTGCCCCGCAGCGTCGAAGCGGGCGGCCTGCTGAAGCTGAAACCCGGCGAGTCAGTGACGCTGTTCCCGAACAACTGGCATGCTTTCTGGGGCGAAGGCGGAGATGTGCTGATCGGTGAGGTTTCGACCGTGAACGACGATATGACCGACAACATCTTTGCCAAGCCCATCGGTCGATTTGCCAATGTCGAAGAGGACGAAGCGCCGCTTCACCTGCTGGTGTCCGACTACGATACGCTGCTGTAAAACCAGCTTCATTTCATTGGCGGCCAAAACAAAAACGCCCCACAAAACCTGCGGGGCGTTTCGTCGTCATTTCGGGACAGATCAGGCCATCGACCAACGTTCCGCCATGCGGGCGTTGTCCATCTGCCAAAGGTTGCCCACCGTCTCAGGCGAGGACACCTTGTTGCTGACAGCCTGCACGTAGTTGGCGAACATCGGGATGATCGCGCCACCATCGTCACGCAGGATTTGCTGCATCTCGTGATACATCTCCTTGCGCTTGGTCGTGTCGAGAGTCGCCCGCGCCTCGAGCAGTAGCTCTTGGAATCGCGGCTGATCCCACTGAGTGTCGTTCCACGGCACACCGGTTTCATAGGCCGTTGCAAACATCCAGTCCTCGGTCGCACGACCAGAGAAGTACGACGCGCAGAAGGGTTTTTTCAGCCAGACGTTCGACCAGTAGCCATCCGCCGGTTCCTGCACCACGTTGATATTGATGCCCGCACCCTTGGCCGAGGCCTGATACAGCTGCGCCGCGTCTACAGCACCGTTAAAGGCCGCGTTAGACACGTTCAGGTCGATGTTGAGCTCGGTCAGACCGGCCTCTTTCAGATAGAACTTGGCTTTGTCCAGATCGTAGGTCAGCGGTTCCATGTCCGCATAGAAGTACTGGTTTGCAGGGCCGATGGGCGTGTCGTTCGCAGCCAGACCGTGGCCCAGCAGGATCTTGTCGACCAGTTCCTGACGGTTGATGCCATACTTGAGCGCGCGGCGGATGTTGACGTCATCGAAAGGCGCGACCTTGGTCAACATCGGGAAGGTATAGTGCTGGTTGCCTGTCACTTCCTGAATGCGGACCATCGGGTTGGCCTTGAGCAGAGCCTCGGTCTTGAAGTCGATCCGGTTGATCGCGTCGACCTGACCGGTCAGCAAGGCGTTCATCCGCGCGGTGGAGTCGTTGATGGCGATATACTCGATCTCATCAAAGAAGCCCGCATCGTCGCCTTTGTAGTGGCTATCAACACGCTTGGCGGTCATGCGAACGCCCGGCTCGAATGAGGTTACTGCATACAGGCCCGTACCGATGCCATTGGCAATGGCCTCTTCGATCTGGCCAGCCGGGTACATCAGCAGGTGATAGTCGGACATCAGATAGGGGAAGTCGGCATTGCCCGCAGCAAGCGTGAACTGAACCTGATGTTCGCCGGTCTTTTTCATTTCCTGAATCGCGGAGACGATAGGCTTGGCGGCGGATTTCGCGCCTTCGGCCACATGCAGTTGCAGCGACTCGATCACATCATCTGCGCCAAATGGCTTGCCGTTGTGGAAAGTCACACCCTGACGCAGGTTGAACGTCCAGGTCTTGGCGTCCGGGGTTGCCTCCCAATCCGTGGCCAGTTCGCCAACGAGCGAGCCATCGGCGGCCACTTCGGTGAGGCTGTCGAAAACCGCGCCCTGGGCGCTGGCGATCATGTAAAGGTCGGAATGCGTGCGGCCATCCCAGCTGTCGCTGGTATTGGCCCCGTTCAGGCCCGCGCGAAGCCGTCCGCCGCGCTTTGTCTGGGCGCGCAGGGGTAGCCCCGAGGCGGCCAGAACACCGGCTGCGGCGCCTGTGGTCAAAAGTCCGCGTCTGCTGATGCGTGTCATATAGTGGTCTCCCTTTGTTTCAGCGGTCTTGGCCGCCTGAATACGTCGCCCTTATGGGGCGATTCCCTTGGTTATAACGCAGTTGACCCGATAAAAGGCGTCACTTTTGCGATTGCGCTAATCCATCTTTTGCACGGCGGCATCGCCAATGTTGTCCAGCCCTCGTTCCTTGAGAAGATTTGTCAGCCAGTCCGGGTCCATTTCTGGCACCGACGACAAAAGCAGATCGGTATAGGCATGGTGCGGCGGCTGGAACATTTCTTTCTTCGGCCCCTGCTCGACGACCTCGCCGTCCTTCATCACGACAACCTCGTCGGCGATGGATTTCACCGTGGCAAGATCGTGGGTGATGAACATATAGGACAGCTTGAGCTGATCTTGAAGATCGGCAAGCAGGCGCAAAATGCCCTCGGCGACAAGTTGATCCAGCGCACTGGTCACTTCATCGCAGATGATGAACTTGGGCTCGGCGGCCAAGGCCCGGGCGATGCCTATGCGTTGTTTCTGGCCGCCCGACAGTTCCGAAGGCAGACGGTGGAAATATTGATCGGCCGGCAGTTCGATTTGTTCAAGCAGTTCTTCCACGCGTTTGCGTTTCGCCTTGCCCGTCAACCCCATGTAAAATTCAACCGGGCGGCCGATGATGTCACCGATCTTGTTGCGGGGATTCAGCGCCGTGTCGGCCATCTGATAAATCATCTGAATCTGCCGGAGTTGGTCCTTGGATCGCTTACGATAATCGAGGGGCAGGGGTTGCCCGTCCAGTTCGATATGCCCGCTGCGCGGCGGCAGAAGTCCGGTAATGCAACGCGCCGTGGTCGATTTGCCCGACCCGCTTTCGCCAACCACCGCCACCGTGCGGCCTTCGTGAATATCAAAGCTGACATCATGCAGCACATCGACCTTGCCGTAGGCTGCCGTCACACCCTGAACCGAGATGACCGGCGTGGCGTCGGTCTGAACTGCAGGTTTTTGGGGGCGCTGGAATTCACGTACCGCCCAAAGGCTTTTGGTATAATCCTCTTTCGGGTGGGCCAGCATTTCGCGGGTCTCGGCCTCTTCGACCTCGTCACCTTTCAGCAAAACCTTGATCCGGTCAGCCATTTGGGCAACCACGGCCAAATCGTGCGTGATGTAGATCGCTGCGGTGTCAAACTCGGCCACGATCTCGCGGATGCTGGCCAGAACTTCGATCTGGGTTGTGACATCCAGCGCGGTCGTCGGTTCATCAAAAATGATCAGATCGGGCCGGCAGGACATGGCCATTGCCGTCATCGCACGCTGTAGCTGCCCGCCGGACACCTGATGCGGATAGCGAAAGCCGATTTCCTCAGGGTTGGGCAGCCGCAGTTTGCGGTAAAGTTCAATCCCGTCGGCCTCGGACTCGGCCTTGGACATGATGTGATGTTGGACCGGCGCCTCGGTGTGCTGGTCGATCAGCTTGTGCGCGGGGTTGAAACTGGCGGCAGCACTTTGGGCTACATAAGCGATGCGTTTGCCCAAAAGCTGGCGTTTCTGATCGGAACTGGCAGCAAGCAGATCAATTCCGTCAAACTTGACTGAACCTTTGGAAATCCGCACGCCGTCACGGGTAAAGCCCATGGCGGCAAGACCCAAGGTGGATTTCCCGGCACCCGATTCCCCGATCAGACCCAGCACTTCGCCTTTTTTCAGGGTCAGGTCGACACCGTTGATGATCGGCGTCCAATGCTCGTCACTGCGGCCTTCCATAACGATGCCGCGCATTTCAACAAGAAAGCTCATTCCTTCAACCCCGAGCTTCGTTGCAGCATCCAGTCCACCACAAAGTTGACTGCAACGGTCAGCAAGGCAATGGCGCCTGCGGCCATCAGGGGCAGGGCGGCCGTCAGCGGGCTGAAGGCAGCAAAGTTGATGAATTGGGCAAGATCACGAACCATGGTGCCCCAATCCGCAAGCGGCGGCTGAATCCCGACACCGAGGAAGGACAATGAGGCGATCGTCAGGAAGACAAAGCAGAACCGCAATCCGAACTCGGCCAGCAAGGGGGCCATGGCGTTCGGCAGGATCTCTTTGAAGATCAGATAGGTCAGCCCTTCGCCGCGCAGTTTTGCGGCTTCGATGTAGTCCATGACCACGATGTTCATGCCGACCGCGCGCGCCAGTCGGAAAACCCGGGTCGAGTCGATCACAGCGATGATCAACACCATGTAGACGGTCAGCAGCCACTTTTCCGAACCCGCCCATGCGCTGGCGATGGTCATCAGCAGCAGCGCAAAGATTAGCGAAGGGATCGCCATCAGCACGTCAACCCCGCGCGACAGGACCTGATCGAAGAAACCGCGCAGTGTCGCCGCCAGAAAGCCAAGCGTGCCGCCGATAAAGAAGGCAAGGCAAGTGGTGGCGAAAGCAATGCCCACGGTGTTCTGCGCGCCATAGATCAGGCGGGACAGAAGATCACGCCCGATCTGATCGGTGCCAAGCAGGTGATCCGGATTGCCACCGGTTGCGGCATTGCCGCCGGGCAGGGCGTTGACCTGTTGAAAAACATCGGCCTGACCATACGGCGCAAGCGCTCCTGCAAAAATCGCGAGGATGGCGTAAATGAGGATAACCAGAATCCCGAAGGACGCGGTCAGGGGCATCTGGCGAAACAGCTTGCGCGTGGCCTGAGTGCCGACGGTGCGGCCCAATAGCCGAAAGAGGTAAGCGGACAGTGCGAACAGGGCAAAGCCATGCACCGCCCACTGGAAAAAGGTCACGCCTGCGTCGGGAATCCCGGCGTCTGTCATCGCGGGCTGGAAATAATACCAAACCGCGAACAGCACCAAGGCCGCCGCCAGAACATACCCGAAGGCCACCGCATATGGCATGTCACGGAAGGCAGGCTTGTTTCCTGTGATTTTCCGGCCGACGAACCGGAACAACCAGCCGCCAAAGGTAATCGCCACAATGGCCACGATCAGGATCATCCAGCCGCTCATTTCGGGTGCCTCAGCCGCGGGTTCGACAGGACTGACAGGATGTCGGCGGTCAGGTTCAGCAGGATATAGGCTGCGGCAAAAATCAGGCAGCAGGCCTGCACCACCGGGATATCGCGAATCTTCACGCTATCAACGAAAAGCTGGCCGATGCCGGGATAGACAAAGACCACTTCGACCACGACAACACCGGTGATCAGATAGGCCAGGTTCAGGGCAATGACGTTGATGATCGGCGCCAGTGCATTAGGCAAGGCGTGCCGAACGATCACCCGCATCGGCTTGATCCCCTTGAGGCGCGCCATTTCGATATAGGGGCTGGCCAGCAGGTTGATGATCGCGGCGCGGGTCATCCGCATCATATGCGCCGTGACAACAAGCGTCAGGGTCAGCGCTGGCAGCAATGTCTTTTGAAGTCGCTCACCAAAGCCCATGCCGTCATAGATATTCGACAGTGACGGAAGCATCGGGTTCAGCACCGCGAGAAACAGGATCAGGATATAGGCCAGAAAGAATTCCGGGCTGGAGATTGAACTGAGCGTCGTCACGTTGGTCGCGCGGTCAAACACCGAATTGCGGTAAAGCGCGGCCAGAATGCCAAGAGTGACCGCAAATGGCACAGCGATGGCAGCGGTAACCCCGGCAAGGAACATGGTATTGGCAAAGCGCGGCGCGATCTGTTGCGCCACGGTGGTGCGCACACCGCTGTCATCCCCGACAAAGCTGGCAAAGTTCGCTTGCGCGAAAGAATTCCCCAGATCGCCATGAAGAGCAGACGCCAGCCACTGGAAATACCGGGTCACGGGCGGCTGATCTAATCCAAGGTCACGCCGGATTGCGTCAACCGCTTCGGGCGTCGCCCCCTGCCCCAGAATAGCCTGCGCGAAATCTCCGGGCAGCATATTCACCGCAGTGAAAATGACGATCGAAACGATGAACAGCGTAAGCAGTCCCAGCGCGAGACGCTGCAAGATTATTTTGAGAACCGAGTTCACGATCCCTGTCGGTTTGTTGTTATCATTGACTGGCAGGTTAACGGCTGCGCGAAGTCTGTAAACCCTTGTTATCAAATTCCGACACAAATGTCGGGTTCGAATAGCGTAAAGGCTTACGCCGACAGCGTTTCGGCGATCTGATCCATGGCGCGCACAAGTTCCGAGCTGATACCCGGTTCGGACAGGGCGTGCCCGGCGTTCCGGATCATCCGCAGATCGGCGTTTGGCCAGGCCTGAGCCAGCTCCCAGGCGCGCAGAGGCGGGCAGATCATGTCGAAACGCCCCTGCACGATGACACCGGGAATATCGCGGATCTTGTCGGTATTGGCCAAAATCCATCCATCGTGCTCAAGAAAGCCCTTGTTGACGAAGTAATGGTTTTCCAGCCGCGCGAAGGCGCGGGCATATTCACCCGGGGCTTCCCCTCCGTGACCCGAGGAATAGACCGATGCGAGCGCATTTTCCCAAGACGACCATGCCTGCGCATGTTTTGTCTCGACCCGCAGGTCTCCGCAAAACAGCCGTTTGTGGTAGGCCCCGATCAGGTCGCCGCGTTCCTCTTCGGGAATCAAGTCACGAAAGCGCGCCCATGTTTCCGGCCAGAATTGGCCTGCGCCGCCGCCATAGAACCAATCAAGTTCGGCCTGAGTCATCATGAACACACCGCGCAGCACCAACTGGCGCACGCGATCCGGGTGTGTAATCGCATAGATCAGCGACAGGGTGGCGCCCCAACTGCCGCCAAAGACGATGAATTGCTCTATCTCCAGCTCGGAGCGGATCGCTTCGATGTCAGCAACCAGATCCCAAGTGGTGTTGTCCTTGACGCTGGCGTGTGGCCGCGACCGGCCACAACCGCGCTGATCGAACAGGACAACGCGATAGACGTTCGGATCGAAATAGCGCCGCATTGCCGGGCTGCATCCGCCGCCCGGGCCGCCATGTAAAACGATCACGGGAATGCCTTTGGGGTTACCGCATTGCTCGACATACAGGGTATGCCCATCGCCCACAGCCATTGTGCCCTGATCAAAGGGATCAACCGGAGGATATAGATACAGCACTGCGCGCTTTTGGCTCGGGAATTTGTCCATGATCCAACTATATTAAAGCAGGTAGGCAAAAGACCATGGGGAAAGTCATGACAGTTACCGTCGATCCTGCGGAAGTGGCAAAGTTTGAGGCGATGGCCGCAGAGTGGTGGGATCCAAATGGCAAGTTCAAGCCCTTGCACATGCTGAACCCTTGTCGTCTGGATTATATCACGACTCAGATCGCAGGCGAATTCGATCGCGACCTGACAGACAAGGCACCGTTTGCCGGGCTTAGAATCGTCGATATCGGATGCGGTGGCGGGCTTTTGTGCGAACCCATGGCGCGATTGGGCGCCGAAGTTGTGGGCGTTGATGCGGCTGGCCGCAACATTCCCGTGGCGCAAACACACGCCGCGCAATCGGGCCTGACCATCGACTATCGCCATACCACCGCAGAGGCCGTCGTCGCAGGCGGTGAACGGTTTGACGTGGTGCTGAACATGGAGGTGGTCGAACATGTCGCCGACCCCCTGGCCTATCTGACCGCTTGCCAGGAGCTGCTGAAACCGGGCGGGCTGCACATCTGTTCGACGATCAACCGCAATCCAAAAAGCTTTGCCATGGCCATCGTCGGCGCCGAATACGTCATGCGCTGGTTGCCCAAAGGCACGCACGAATGGAACAAGTTCATCACGCCTGATGAACTGTACGAACTGATGCGCAACGCAGGCCTCGATCCCGTGGACCGCAAGGGCTTTGTGTTCAATCCGGTTAGCTGGAAATGGAGCCTTTCGGACAGGGATCTTTCGGTGAATTACGTGACCGCGGCGCTTAAACCGCAGTAGCCCATTGCCGGGGCCCGGATTGCGCGACATAGCTGGCGCATGGGTTTTCTTCGTTTTCTGACCGGGAACTTCCGGTGGCTGTCGGCTGGCATCATGCTGACCTTTCTGTCCAGCTTTGGGCAGACCTATTTCATTTCCATTTTCTCAGGCGAAATCCGCCAGGCTTTTGATCTGAGCCACGGGGCTTGGGGCGGTATCTATACCCTTGGCACAGGGGTTTCTGCGGCCGTCATGCTTTGGGCCGGAGCGCTGACCGATCAACACCGGACACGGATGTTGGGAGCTGTGGTTCTGGTGCTGCTGGCCTCGGCTTGCTTGTTCATGGCGTTCAATACCTGGGCCGCGATGTTGCCCGTGGTGATCTTTGCGCTGCGGCTGTGCGGACAGGGGATGATGAGCCATCTGGCCGTGGTGTCCATGTCGCGCTGGTTCGTCGCCTCGCGCGGGCGGGCGCTGTCGATCGCTGGACTTGGCTTTGCCTTGGGCGAAGCGATCCTGCCGGTCAGCTTCGTATCACTGATGTTGTTGGTCGACTGGCGTTGGCTTTGGGTCGGCGCGGCGGGGGTCAGCCTGATGGCTATTCCCGTCCTGTTTTTGCTGCTCCGACAGGAACGCACCCCGCAATCGCACGCCGAAAGCGATGTGTCTTTCGGGATGGACCAAAGGCATTGGACACGGCTTCAGGCCCTGCGCCATCCCCTGTTCTGGTTCATGGTGCCAGCTGTGCTGGGGCCATCGGCCTTTAACACCGCCTTCTTTTTCCAACAGGTTCACTTTGCCGAGGTCAAAGGCTGGGCGCATTTGGATCTGGTCGCCCTTTTCCCGCTCTATACGCTTGCTGCCTTTTGCACGATGCTGATCTCGGGCTGGTTGCTGGACAGATTCGGAACGCCGCGTCTGATACCTTGGTATCAACTGCCTATGATAATTGGCTTTGCTATCCTTGGGTTCAGCCAATCCCTGTCTCAGGCCTTTTTCGGGCTGATGTTTCTGGCCATGACGACCGGGGCGAACAACACGCTGCCAAACGCATTTTGGGCTGAATTCTACGGCACCCGGCATCTGGGCGCGATCAAGGCGACCGTGGCCGCCGTCATGGTGCTGGGCTCGGCTATCGGACCGGGGATTACAGGGGCGCTTATCGATTTTGGGGTCGGAATTGAAACCCAGTATCTATTTGTTTCGGTTTTCTTTGTCGTCACAACCTGCCTGATGGCGATCGGGGTCGGACGCGCAGTAAAAACGCTTTAACGCGTGCGCCGCAGATAGACGTAATACGCTCCTGCGCCGCCATGCTTGATATGCGCTTCGGCGACCTGCAGGACGGCTGTGTTCAAGGGTGCCTGTCGAAGCCACATTGGCACCTGACGTTTCAAAATCCCGCGCCGGTGAGGCATCGGATCATAGGGATCCTCGCGCGACCCCTTGCCCGTGATGACCAGAACCAGACGCAAGCCGCGAGTATACGATGTCATGATGAACCGCGACAAAGCAGGGTGTGCTTGGTCCAGCGTCATACCATGCAGGTCAATCCGCGCCTCGGGCGCCAGCTTCCCGCGTTTCAACCGGGTAAAAGCCTTGGAATCCATCTGAAGCGGATCAGCCTGTACCCTTTGGCTGGTCGTCTTGGGAAAGAAGTGCGTTTCTGTATGGGTTTGCGCGGTGTCGCCAAGCTTGAAACTGGGGATCGGCTGGACGGCGGGCTTGACCATCGCGCTGTTGGGTTTGGGTGCAGGGCGCTCAACCGGCTTTGGGCGTTTGTGCATGGGTTCTGCACTTTTTGCGACCTGCTGCCAAAGTTCCAGTTCTTCGGGGCGGACACGCCGCCGACTCATTGCACCGATTCCGGTAGCAGCGCATAGGCCCTTTGGATCGGCATGAAAACGATCATCCGGCCCGGATCTTTCAAAGTTCCGGCAATGCGCCCGGCGTCGTCCCCGGTGCCGATGAAGATATCCGCGCGCTGGGCACCCTTGATGGCAGACCCGGTGTCTTGCGCAATCATTAAACGGCGCAGCGGTTTTTTCCCGTCTTTCTCGATCCAGACCGGGGCGCCCAGCGGGGTAAAACTTGGATCAACGGCAATGGACCGCATCGTGGTGATAGAACGGTTCATCGCACCAAGTGGGCCTTTCTCGGCCGGGACTTCACTGACCTCGCGGAAGAACACGTAGGAATCATTATGGAACAAGAGTTCCTGCCCGTCATAGGGATTGCGCCGGACCCAGTTCTTGATGACCTGCGCGGACACTTGATGCGGCTGGTAAGTGCCTCGCCGGACCAGTTCCTGTCCGATCGAGCTGTAACTGTGCCCATTGAACCCGGCGTAACCGATACGGATGTGGCTGCCGTCCGGATACCGGACGCGGCCCGATCCCTGAACCTGCAAAAAGAACAGCTCGACCGGGTCATCGACCCAACAGATTTCCAGCCCCCGGCCGTCCATCACGCCAAGTGTCGCTATCTCGCGACGTGTCAGCCAAGGGCGGGTCGTCCTTGCTTCGTCTGGCATCTTGTAAATGGGGTAACGATAACGCGGCGTCCGAACCGGTGAGCCGTCAAGCTCGGGCTCGAAGTAGCCGGTAAAAAGCGCGTCTTTTCCGTCGCTGATCAGGACAGGACGAAAGAACAACTCAAAAAACTGCCGCGCATTCTTTGCATCCGCAGCCACGCCACAAAGGGCACGCCAATCGGGATCGTTCAAATCGTTGCAGGTGTTGAGAAAGGTCTGCAGCGCGTCTTCGTGACTGTCCTCGGCCCAGCCGTTCAAATCCCCAAAATCGAGGATTTCATAGTGCACCTCGGTCTGGGATTTAACTGGGTCAGTCATGAGGATTATCGCGAAAAGCGCTGCAAAGACCGTTCGTATCATTCGTCCGTTGCGACAAGCTGCCAGTTGGGATCATCGCTGCCCATATTGCGGGCGTAGGTCCAGATGTCCTTTTGCCGTTTGACCGCAGTCGGGGATCCTTCAAGCACCTGGCCTTCGGAATCCTTGGCAACGGAGGTCAGTTCACCGACGTATTTCACGGTGATTTCGGCGCGCTTGGTCGTGTCGTCAAAGGTGGCATTGACCAAAGACATCTCTCGAACGCCGACAAACTCGGATTCGATAGTGATGCCCTGCTCGGCCCGCTGATCAACGACCTGCTGGAAGGTTTCATAGACCTCAGGATCAAGGAACGGCACCAGTTCTTCGATTTTGCCGCGCTCAAACCCCATGAGGATCATCTCATAGGCGCCGCGCGCGCCAGACAGGAAGTCGGACACCCCAAAGCTTGGCTCGACGCGTTTCATCGCGGCCAGTGCTTTGGCGGAATCGGACCCCTCGGGAACGTGATCAGTGATGTCCAGATCAGGGCCGCCTTCGATAACCTCAAAATCACGCTTATCCTTGCGGGATTTTGAGGCTGCAGGAGCGGCAGGCTTTTCGAACCCGTCGCGCGTCCCAAGGACGCTGCGCAGGCGAAGGACAAGAAAAATGGCGATTCCGGCAAGAACCAGAAGCTGCAAGATAGGCGAGTTCATCTGCACCTCGTGCTGGGGGTGGATGGCAATTCATCAATTGCATTCCTATGTAGGTGCTGTGTGCAGGCAAGTCCACCTGCGCCGGGACAAGAAGGAGCCCTTCCCATGTGGTTGTTCATCGCCTTTCTGGCTGTTCCTCTGATCGAGATCGCGCTTTTCATTCAAGTTGGCGGTCTGATCGGTCTTTGGCCGACGCTTGGCATCGTCATTATCACGGCGATTTTGGGCACCTATCTTGTTAAACAGCAGGGTCGTGCGGCGATTGGGCAGCTGCAATCCTCATTTTCGCGGCTTGAGGATCCAAGCGAGCCTTTGGCCAATGGCGCGATGATCCTGATCGCGGGTGCCCTGCTGCTGACGCCCGGATTTTTCACGGATGCAGTTGGGTTTGCGCTGCTGGCCCCGCCGGTCCGGATGGCTGTTTTCGCCTGGGCACGCAAACGCGTGAAGGTTGCGCGCTTTGAAATGGGCCCTGATCCGCGACGTCCGCAGGCAGACCCAGGCGCGCAAAACCGCCCCGGCGACGTGATCGAAGGTGAATTTACGGAAGTTCCGGACGGGAAAAACCCCAATCATCCCGGCTCTGGCTGGACGAGGCATTGAGCAAGCAAGGCCTGCCTGTTAAGGCATAGCGCAATATTTTTTGATCTAGCGGAGTTCGGCTCATGGCGGAAAACGACAACGGCGCGGCGGCACAGGCCCCCCAACCCCCGAAAATGAACGTTCTTGCACAATTCGTGCGGGATCTGTCCTTTGAAAACATCCTGTCGCAAAAAGGCGTGACAGGCGAAGTTCAGCCTGATGTTCAGGTTCAGGTGAACCTTGATGCCAAAAAGCGGTCGGCTGAGCATCAATACGAAGTGATCCTCAAGCTGAAGGTTGAAGCCAAGTCCAAGGGTACCGGCGATCACCTGTTCCTGCTTGAACTGGATTACGCGGGCGTGTTCCAGATCGAGAACGTTCCCGAAGACCAGATGCACCCCTTCCTGCTGATCGAATGCCCGCGGATGATCTTCCCCTTCGTGCGCCGGATCGTTTCGGATGTCACACGTGACGGTGGCTTTATGCCGCTGAACCTCGACACCATCGACTTTCTTGCACTGTACCGCGCCGAGATCGCCAAGCGTCAGCAAGAAGCGGCGGCCGCTCCGGTATCCTGATGGGAGTTCTCGCTCAGGTCTTGGACCAGAGCGCGTTTTCCCCAAGTTTCTCGACAAAGGCGGCGTGAGCCGCCTTTTCTTTTTCCTTGATCCGTGGGGGCAGGGACGTCGGGCGTGGTTTTGGGCGCCAATTCAAATCTGCTTGGCCGCTGGATTGTTGCTGGGCAGGTGTCGCCAAGCCAAAGTCGGGCTGCTTGCCGCCAATCAGTTCCAGGTACACTTCCGCAAGAATTTCACTGTCGAGCAATGCGCCGTGCAATGTCCGTGACGAGTTGTCGATGCTAAAACGTCGACACAGTGCGTCCAGCGAGGCGGGCGATCCCGGGAATTTTTTCCGCGCTATCATCAGTGTGTCGACAGCGCGCGAATTGGCGATTTGCGGCAGGCCCATCCATTTCAGCTCGGCATTCAGGAACTTCATGTCAAAGCTGGCGTTGTGGATAACAAGGGTCGAATCCTCGATAAAATCCAGAAAAGCTTGGCCGATCGCTTTGAATACGGGTTTATCCCTCAGGATAACTTCGCCCGGATTGGGTGGTCGTGGAACACTCAGCAAATCCGGCCCGATCCCATGCACCCCAAAGGCCTCGTCTGGCATTCCGCGTTCGGGATTGATGTATTGGTGATAGGTCCGACCCGTGGGCACATGATTGAACAGCTCCAACGCCCCGATTTCGACGATGCGATCGCCGGCTTCCGGCTCAAACCCTGTGGTTTCGGTGTCGAGAACGATCTCACGCATCACTCAGCCCCTTTCGAATGTCCTGCATGATATCCTGCACCTGCCCGCGAGCATGCTCAAGGGTGTCAGTTCGAATGACATAGGTCGCGCGGGAACATTTTTCGTCGTTTGGCATCTGCCGCGACAGAATGCGCTCCAAGTCGTCTTGGGTCATCGTGCCACGCGCGAGCACTCGTTGAATTTGAATTTCTTGCGGAACAGTGACGCAGGCTGTTGCGTCCATTTCGGCGTCACCGCCAGTTTCAAATAGCAACGGAACGTCAAATACGCCGATCTTGTCCGGGTGCAGGCGGGCAAATTCCGTGCGGTCCTGTTGAACCAGTGGGTGAACGATGGCTTCGATCCGGGGCAGGGCGGTTTTGTCCGCTGCTATGATCTCGCGCAGACGATCACGCGAGATGGCGCCATTTTCTATTGCCTCAGGCCAGGCTTGTTGGATCGGCGAAACCGCTGCTCCTCCGGCGGAATAGAGTCTGTGTACCGCTGCATCAGCATCCCAAATCACGCAACCTTCTTCGGCAAACATTGCAGCGGTTGTAGATTTTCCCATCCCGATCGAACCGGTCAGTCCAAGACGAAACTTCATAGCATCACCGCATTTCGAGTGGCGCTGTCCACTTTGGGGCGCTGACCGAACCAACGCTCAAATCCCGGAACGGCTTGGTGCACCAGCATCCCAAGGCCATCAATCACTGTGCAGCCTGCAAGTGCTGCCTGTTCCAACAGGTGAGTTTTGAGCGGGCTATAGACAATATCCGTGACCACCATGTTCGGTTTGAGCGCGTCAAGCGGCACCCGGAAAGGTGGTTTCCCTGTCATCCCGAGCGAGGTTGTATTGATGATCGTCGAACTGCCTTCGACAATATTCCCGGCTTTGACCCAATCGTAAACCTGAACACGGTTGCCAAAATCCGCGCGCAGTTTATCAGCGCGGATACGCGTGCGGTTGGTTAGTCGGATCTCGGGTACACCGACATCCAGAAGCGAAGCGATCACCGCCCGCGCAGCGCCGCCTGCGCCAAACACGGTTGCGGCGCCGATCCGCGGGTTCCAATCCGGCGCACCTTGGCGCAGGTTCTCGATAAATCCATAACCGTCCGTGTTGTCGGCATGAATTCGGCCGTCAGTTCGAAAGATCAAGGTGTTCGCCGCCCCGATAAGCGTTGCCCTGTCCGAGATAAGGTCCGCGATTTCCATCGCCCGCTCTTTATAAGGAAGCGTGATGTTGACTCCGACGAATCCAAGATCGGGCAAGCGACGAAGGCAATCCGCCAATTTGTCAGATGCGATATCCATCGGGATATAATGGCCGGGCAGGCCATAGGTTCTGAGCCAGTGAGCGAACAACCGAGGAGAGCGGGAATGTGCCACGGGCGATCCGATCACACCAGCCAAGGGAATGCGGGTTGGGATCATGCCCGGATAACCCCTCTGAGGGAGAGGTAATTTAGGAGCTCCAGCAACGGGAGGCCAAGAATGGTGAAGTGATCGCCCTGAATTTGTGAAAACAGCCGAACGCCCTCTTTTTCCAGCTTGTAGGCGCCAACGGACTGGCCAATGTCAGGCCAATTGCGATCGATGTACTCATCAAGATAGCTGTCGGACACGTCCCGCATCGTCAGGCGGGCTGTTGAAACATGACGCCAGACCGGCTGCGCATTCTGATATAGAACTGCGGCCGAGAGCAACCGATGGGTCTTTCCGCGCAGTTTCATCAGTTGGTCACGCGCAGCGTTCGGTGTTTCTGGCTTTGAAAACAGCTGCCCTTCAAATTCGAGAACCTGGTCACAACCGAGAACCATATGTCCCGGCAGCTTACGCGATATTTTCTGGGCTTTCGCTTCAGCAAGCGCGTCGGCGATGTCCCGCGGTGTTGCCTCCTCTTCAAGAAGGGCATGTTTTATGGCCTGCTCATCTACCCGAGGCGATTCGATTTCGATCGCCAGACCTGCGGCGCGGAGTAAATCTGCGCGTATTTCGGAGCCTGAGGCGAGGATGAGGTCAAGATTCATGTGGATTAATACGCGGACAACTTTGTGGTCAGGGGTGATGATGTTTCTGGGGAAAAGGTCGCGATCATGCAAGCCTTGGGACGACTCAGCGAGTTCAAGGCGAGTCGTTGGAGTTTTCAAACCTGTGAAAGGGAAAACTTTAACTTGTGGGAGGGTTGGTGAAACTCCGGCTTATCCACGACGTGGGCCATCTTGAAAGCGAGGGCTTTTCCCAACCACCAAAAGCCCAAAACAAGGTTCAGGGAAAGAACCCACAAGAGTATCCCAAGTTCACGCCTCTGTGAGTAACTTTGGTAAGAAACATTAATCCACAGGTAAGATGTTCCCCTATCTAAATCAAAATCCTTTCTATTTTCTTTATTTATTTAAGAAGGCACCGTCGGAAGGGATGATCATTGACGAAACAGGGTGTCCCGGGTTAGGAGGCTGGTGTTCCTGTTCTGGAGCAGTTTCCCATTAAGTGACATGAGGCGGGCAGAAATGCCCGAAGGGCATCGTATGACCCAGGAAAGATTGAACCTTGCTGATCTGAAGGCGCAAAGCCCGAAAGACTTGCTGTCCATGGCGGAAGATCTTGAGATCGAGAACGCTTCGACCATGCGAAAAGGTGAGATGATGTTCCAGATCCTGCGCGAGCGGGCTGATGAAGGTTGGGACATATTTGGCGATGGCGTTCTGGAGGTCCTTCAGGACGGTTTCGGCTTTTTGCGCTCGCCCGAAGCAAACTATCTGCCGGGTCCGGATGACATCTATGTCTCGCCTGACATGATCCGTAAGTATTCTCTGAGAACCGGGGATACCATTGAAGGCGAGATCAAGGCACCGGACGGGGAAGAGCGGTATTTTGCCTTGGTCTCCGTCACGCGCATCAACTTTGAAGAGCCCGAAAAGGCGCGTCACAAGATTGCGTTCGACAACCTGACGCCGCTGTATCCGGACGAGCGTTTGAAGATGGAAGTCGAAGACCCGACGATCAAAGACAAGTCCGCTCGGGTCATCGATATGGTTGCGCCGATTGGGAAAGGCCAGCGCGGCCTGATCGTGGCGCCGCCGCGGACGGGTAAAACCGTGATTTTGCAGAATATCGCGAATTCGATCGAGAAAAACCATCCCGAGTGCTACTTGATTGTTTTGTTGATCGACGAACGTCCGGAAGAAGTCACCGACATGCAGAGATCGGTGAAAGGCGAGGTTGTGTCTTCGACCTTTGACGAACCGGCGCAGCGGCACGTCGCTGTTTCTGAGATGGTAATTGAAAAAGCCAAGCGCCTTGTTGAGCACAAACGAGATGTAGTTATCCTTTTGGACTCAATCACAAGACTTGGTAGAGCGTTCAACACTGTGGTGCCATCGTCCGGAAAGGTTTTGACGGGTGGTGTCGACGCAAATGCTTTGCAACGCCCCAAGCGGTTCTTTGGCGCGGCGCGGAATATCGAAGAGGGCGGATCGCTGACCATTATTGCCACGGCGCTAATCGATACGGGTTCGCGGATGGACGAAGTTATCTTTGAAGAATTCAAGGGTACCGGTAACTCGGAATTGGTTTTGGACCGCAAAATTGCTGACAAGCGGGTCTTCCCGGCGATTGATATTCTCAAGTCCGGCACACGGAAGGAAGATCTTTTGGTCGACAAGGTGGACCTGCAGAAGACGTTTGTTCTGCGCCGCATCCTCAATCCGATGGGCACGACAGATGGCATTGAGTTCTTGTTGTCGAAGTTGAAGCAGACGAAGTCGAATGCTGAATTCTTCGACTCGATGAATACTTGATCCCAGGCACGCCATGGATACGATCTTTGCCTTGGCGAGCGCGCCGGGGAAAGCTGGCGTTTCCGTTATCCGGGTCTCTGGCCCGGATTCGGAGAAGGCTGGAATAGATATTTGCGGAACGTTGCCCGCGTCGCGGCGTGCGGGATTGCGAATGTTGCGCGGGACAAACGGAGATCTGCTGGACGAAGCTTTGGTTCTGTTCTTTGAAGCCGGTAAAAGCTTTACGGGTGAAACAGTTGTTGAATTTCAAACTCATGGCAGTTTGGCTGTTGTTTCCGCAATTTTAGGACGGTTGGCCAAGATTGAAGGCCTGCGTCACGCTGAGGCGGGAGAATTTACACGCCGTGCCTTGGAAAATGGAAAGCTGGACCTGACGCAGGTTGAAGCGCTTTCTGATTTGATCGAAGCGGAAACCGAGGCCCAGCGGCGCCAGGCCGCGGAGGTTCTTTCGGGTGCCCTTGGAACATTGGTAGATAAATGGCGGACAGATATTATCCGTGCGGCATCGCTTCTGGAAGCGACTATTGATTTCGCGGACGAAGAAGTCCCGTTTGATGTATCAGATGAGGTGAGGGAGTTACTGTGCGGTGTTCGCCGCGAGGTAATGGCTCAGCTGAATGGACTTGAAGCAGCAGAGCGGGTTCGAGATGGTTTCGAAGTTGCGATCGTTGGAGCGCCTAATGTCGGTAAGTCCACTCTGCTCAATTTCTTGGCAGGGCGTGAGGCTGCCATTACTTCTGAAATTGCCGGGACGACGCGGGATGTCATTGAAGTTCGGATGGATATTGGGGGTCTTGCCGTAACATTGATAGACACCGCAGGGCTTCGTGAAACGGAAGACGCGGTTGAATCGATTGGTGTAGATCGTGCTAAAGTTCGTGCTGCCAGCGCAGATATTCGCATCCATTTACTGGAAAGTGGGCAGTCGCCTATTCTTGATGTCGAGGCATGTGACCTGGTCGTTATCGCAAAGGGTGATGTGCATTCTGCCGCAAACTCGATATCCGGGCTGACGGGAAAGGGCGTTAATGATCTTCTGGAAGCACTGAAGAGTCGGCTGCTGGAAATGACGGCAGGGGCAGGTGTGGCAAGTCGAGTGCGACATCGTAATGTCCTTGAGCGGGGTTTGGCCCAGATTGATTTGGCTTTGGAAAATTTGAAAGATGGTCCAGAGGCATATGATATTGTGAGCGAAGAAATTCGCGTCGCTGTTCGTGAAATGAGCTCACTTTTGGGTTATGTTGACGTTGAGCATCTACTTGATGAAATTTTTTCCAGTTTCTGCGTTGGGAAATGAGGAGTGTTTCACGTGAAACAAAACCGGTTTGACGTAATCGTAGTCGGCGGCGGACATGCTGGGACAGAAGCCGCAGCAGCGGCTGCGCGGATGGGCGCCAATGTTGCTTTGGTTACACTTCGTAAGTCCGATCTAGGAGTAATGTCCTGCAATCCCGCCATTGGTGGCCTTGGAAAGGGTCACCTGGTTCGGGAAATCGACGCGATGGATGGTGTGATGGGTGTAGTGGCTGACAAGGCCGGAATTCAGTTTCGGCTATTGAACCGTCGCAAAGGACCAGCAGTTCAGGGGCCGAGAGCGCAGGCAGACCGCAAAATCTACCGCGAGACCATGCAGCTTCTGATGTCCTCCATCCCCAACCTCGAGATTATTGAGGGTGAAGTGGTCGACTTCCTCATGCAGGGCTCAAAGATATCCGGTGTTCGGCTTGCAACGCAGGTCGATCTGGAGGCTCGCACAGTTGTTTTGACAAGCGGAACCTTTTTGCGCGGGACAATCCATATCGGCGATGAGACGACAGCGGGTGGACGTATGGGAGATCGACCGTCGGTGCGTTTAGCCGAGCGGATTGACGATTTCGGATTGTCCCTTGGTCGATTGAAGACGGGCACGCCGCCGCGTTTAGACGGGCGCACAATCAACTGGGACGTCTTGGAGAAACAGCCGGGCGACCCAGATCCCGTCCTGTTTTCGTTTATGTCGAAGTCGGTTTCGGCTCGGCAGATTTCCTGTGGAATTAGTCACACGAACTCTCATACACATGATATTATTCGAGAAAACCTCGAAAGATCGGCAATGTATGGCGGTCATATCAACGGAGTTGGGCCAAGATACTGTCCATCGATCGAAGATAAGGTCGTTCGCTTCTCGGAAAAGGAAAGTCACCAAATCTTTCTTGAGCCAGAAGGTCTTGATGATACGACGGTATATCCGAATGGCATTTCAACCTCTCTACCGAGGGATGTTCAGATTGCGTATGTACGCAGTATTGTTGGCTTGGAAAAGGTTGAGATTTTGCAGCCTGGTTATGCCATCGAGTATGACTATGTCGATCCGCGAGAGCTTGATACTCGTCTGGCGTTGAGAAATGTAGCTGGCCTGTATTTGGCTGGGCAGATTAATGGAACAACGGGTTATGAAGAAGCAGCAGCTCAAGGGCTGGTTGCAGGACTGAACGCGGCCTCAGAGGCCCTGAACTTGGATCCAGTGCGCTTTGCACGGAGTGAAAGTTATATCGGCGTTATGGTTGACGATCTGACAACTCGCGGTGTTACAGAACCTTATAGGATGTTTACCTCGCGTGCCGAGTACCGCCTGTCCCTGCGGGCTGACAATGCAGATCAGCGGCTTACGCCAAAGGCAATTTCTCTGGGCTGCGTCTCTGAGGTTCGGAGGGTCGCCTTCGAAGAAAAACTTTCTAAACTTCAGAACGCAAAAGAAATTTTGGACGAAACGTTTTTGTCGCCGAATGATTTGGTTGCTTTGAACACGGATGTGAAATTGGACGGGACTAAACGGTCTGCCTATCAGGCCCTTTCGTTCAAAGACGTAGAGTTTTGTGACCTGAAGCTGATGAACAAAAGTCTAAATTTGATTGAGGATGCAATCGGGGAACAGATGAAGTGTGAAGCCCTATATGCAAACTACATCGAACGTCAGCAACGAGACGTCGAGATTTTGCGTAAGGACGAGGCTGCAAGGATTCCCGCTGATTTCGATTTCAATGTACTCTCCAGCCTGTCGGCGGAGTTGAAGGCCAAGCTTAACAAGGTGAAACCAGAGGATATTTCTCAAGCGAGCCGAATAGATGGCATGACCCCTGCGGCGTTGACTCTTATCTTGGCGAAGCTCAAGCAAAATTCGCGTCGAAAGTCTGCTTGATGGATCTTCACACCGCGATCGGAGTAAATGTTTCACGTGAAACACAAAGCCGATTGGAAAATTATCTGGAACTGCTGCAGGTCTGGAATAAAAAGATCAACATCGTCTCTCCTGCTACTTTGCGGGAAGCATGGCTGCGGCACATCATAGATTCGGCGCAAGTTTTTCGTCATGCCCACTGCGAAAATGGCACTTGGGTCGACTTGGGGAGCGGAGGCGGCTTCCCTGGAATGGTTATTGCAATCCTTGCCGCGGAGCTTAAACCCCAATTAGAAGTGGTATTGGTAGAAAGCGACGCGCGAAAAGCCACATTTCTGCGAACAGTGGCACGAAAAACGATGGTAAAAGCGATTGTTATTACTGACAGAATCGAACGGACCAAGCCGCTGGATGCGCAATTAGTCTCAGCTCGCGCGCTCGCGCCTCTTCCGCTTCTATTGGGTTATGTTGCCCGTCATTTGAGCGCAGATGGCTCTGCATACTTGCTCAAGGGCGCGAACTGGGAAAGCGAACTGACGGCCGCTCAAGAGTTGTGGAACTTTCAAAGCACACCACATAAAAGCATCACTGACCCAAACTCGGTTATCCTTGAAATTGGAGAACTCAAACATGTCTGATCCGACGCGCGCGGCTGGCCCAAAGATCATCGCTGTCGCAAATCAAAAAGGCGGTGTCGGCAAAACGACCACGACAATCAACCTTGGCGCGGCAATGGCTGAACTCGGGCTACGGGTGCTCGTGATCGATCTGGATCCTCAAGGAAACGCATCGACGGGCTTGGGGGTCGAACCTGAAGATCGGGGCTACACCACTTACGAACTTTTGTTGGAAGATATAGCGCTGCGCGATGTAATCCTGCCAACGACGACCAAGAACTTGATGCTTGTTCCTGCGACGGTAGACCTGAGCTCGGCCGACATGGAATTGATTTCGAACGAAAAGCGCAGTTTTCTGTTGCACGATGTTTTGCGTCAGCCGGCGATGGACGACTTTCACTTCGACTATATCCTGATTGACTGCCCGCCGTCGCTCAACCTCTTGACTGTCAATGCGATGGTGGCCGCGCATTCGGTCCTCGTCCCACTTCAAAGCGAATTTTTCGCGCTGGAAGGGCTCTCGCAACTTATGTTGACCATCCGTGATGTTCGTCAATCCGCGAATCCTGACCTGCGGATCGAGGGGGTGGTGCTGACGATGTACGACGCCAGGAACAATCTTTCCCAGCAAGTCGAGGCCGATGCGCGGGCAAACTTGGCTGATTTGGTGTTTGACACCGTCATACCCAGGAACGTTCGGGTCAGCGAGGCGCCGTCTTACGCTTTGCCTGTCCTGGCTTACGACACGCAATCCAAAGGCGCCGCGGCCTATCGAATGCTTGCGGATGAGCTTGTAAAAAGAAACGCTAGATTGGCGGCTTAGCGTCAGTCGAAAAGAACAGGGGGCTGAAATGGCAGACAAGAAAGAACAACGCAGAGGGTTGGGCCGCGGCCTTTCGGCGCTAATGGCCGATGTTGAAACGCGCCCACAGCAGACGGGTAATGACGGCGCCAGTCGACCAGATCGTGTTGTCCCGATTGAGCGCGTCCTCCCAAACCCTGATCAGCCCCGACGCACTTTTACAGAAGCGCAGCTTCAGGAGTTGGCGGACTCCATCAAGACCAAGGGCATTATCCAGCCGCTGCTTGTTCGAGTGAACCCGAAGAATGTAGACCAGTTTGAAATCGTTGCTGGCGAACGTCGCTGGCGCGCTGCTCAGATGGCCCAGCTCCATGAAGTTCCGGTTCTGGTTCGCGATTTCGATGATACCGAAGTGCTGGAAGTTGCGATCATCGAAAATATTCAGCGGGCTGATCTGAACGCAATCGAAGAGGCCGCCGGTTATCGGCAATTGATGTTCAAATTCGGTCACACTCAGGAAAAACTGGCCGAGGCATTGGGCAAAAGTCGCAGCCACATTGCAAACCTGATGCGTCTTCTTAATCTTCCGGAAAGCGTCCAAGAAATGGTGGAGCAGGGGGACCTAAGCGCTGGACATGCGCGGACATTGATCACTGCCCCGAATCCAGAAGAGTTGGCCAAAACAATTGTCGCCAAAGGTCTTTCCGTACGCGCGGCCGAGCAACTTGCCAAATCTGCAACCAATCCCAGTCAGCCGAAACCAAAACCCGAAGGCAGCTTCAAAGTTGAAAAAGATGCAGACACACGCGCGTTGGAAGGTGATCTATCCGCTGCACTCAGCATGAAGGTGTCTATTGATCACAAGCCGGGACAAGAAGCTGGAAAACTGACGATTTCATACGACTCTTTGGAACAGCTTGATGCGCTTTGCGCAATGCTGAGCGTTGGCTGAATCAACCCGGAAGCAGCTCTGCGATGACAGAGTTCAGAACCAGACGGCCCTTCGGCGTGACACCAAGGGCCGTTACGGTTTTCCAAACCAACCCAAGATCCACGAGATCGGCCACTTTCTCGTCTCCAAGAAGCCCGGGATACATCTTGTGTATCCTGTCAACTTCAATGCCTGTATCTAGCCGAAGACCCATCATGAGGTATTCTCCGGCCTGATCTTCGCGATCTACGGGCTCAAAAACCTTGTCGCCAGTCCCGCAACCGACCTTTTCAATCCATCCCCCGGGGCTGCGCTCGGCTGCAGTTGCAAATTTTTGCCCGGCGATCGTCAATCGACCGTGAGCCCCAGGGCCCACCCCGGCATAATCCCCGTAGCGCCAGTAAATCAAATTATGACGCGACTCTGCACCGGGGCGCGCGTGGTTTGAAACTTCATAGGCCGGCATGCCCGCGGCAAGACACAACTCTTGTGTCAAATCGTACATATCCGCCGCTAAGTCTTCGTTTGGCAATCCTTTGAGCCTTCCAGCCTTTGCGCGATCCCAAAACGCTGTGCCTTTTTCAATTGTCAGCTGATACAGCGACAAGTGATCAACAGACATTGCCAAAGCTTCGCTCAGTTCCGCCTCCCACGCCGCCAGACTCTGGCCCTGCCGCGCATAGATCAGATCAAAACTGACACGATCAAAGACAGAACGCGCAACCTCAAATGCTGTCTGTGCCTCCTCGACATTATGCAGCCGTCCGAGCCGACGCAAATCGTCTTGCCGTAGGGCCTGAACGCCCAAGGACACGCGGTTCACCCCTGCATCGGCATATCCGGCAAATCGATCAGCCTCGACCGACCGGGGGTTCGCTTCCAGCGTGATCTCGATGTCGTTGGCCCAAAGCCAGTTTTCCCGGGACGCGTCCAGAACAGTCTGCACCGTACTCGGCAGCATCAAGGATGGCGTTCCGCCGCCAAAGAAGATCGAATTCAGAACGCGACCGGGGACCAAATTGGAGACGCGGCGCACTTCCTTGGCAAAAGCCTCGGCCCAGGCAGTCTGATCAATGGATCTGGTAACGTGACTGTTAAAGTCGCAATAGGGGCATTTGGCCTCGCAAAAAGGCCAATGCACATAAAGGCCAAAGCCCCCGGCTTGCCAATCCTCAGCTGTCAAAACAGCCCGTCACGAATTTGGCGAATGCATCCGCGCGGTGGCTGATTTTGTTCTTTTCCCAGCGGTCCATTTCGCCAAAAGTGATGTCATATCCGTTGGGTTGGAAAATCGGATCATAGCCGTGGCCCTGTTCGCCGCGCATCGGCCAAACAACAGAGCCCTCCATCACACCGGGGAAGACTTCGTCGTGCCCATCTGGCCAAGCCAGAACAAGCGTACAGCAGAACCGAGCAGTCCAAGGTTCGAGCGCACCACGTTCCTGAAGCAGACGATAGGTTTTCTCCATCGCCATCACAAAGTCCCGACCAGTCTCTGTTTCGGCCCAATCTGCGGTATAAACGCCAGGAGCCTTATCCAGAGCGTCGATTTCGATCCCGCTGTCATCGGATAGCGCCGGAAGCCCAGTCTCCTTAGCGGCGGCGTGGGCTTTGATCCGGGCATTTTCCACAAACGTGGTTCCGTCTTCGACCGGTTCAGGCAAGTTCATCTCTTTGGCGCCGACAACCCCGACACCAAAAGGTTTGAGAAGATCGGCGATCTCTTCCAGTTTGCCCTGGTTGTGGGTCGCTACCAAAAGACGATCGCCGGTAAACTTCCGTGTCATGCGAAAGCGGCTTTCTGCGCGTCGACCAGTTCCGCGACGCCCTTTTCAGCCAGGTCCATCAGCAATCCCATCTGTTCACGGGAGAAAGTCGCGCCTTCGGCGGACATTTGCACCTCGATCAACTGACCGTCGCCGCGCAGGATGAAATTGCCATCAACACCCGCTTCGCTGTCTTCGGGGTAGTCCAGATCAAGGACAGGCTGACCGGCGTAGATTCCACAGCTGATCGCGGCGACTGGTGAAATCAGCGGATCGGTCTTGATATCGCCGACCTTCATCAACTTGTTCACGGCCATACGCAACGCAACCCAACCGCCAGTGATCGAGGCGCAGCGTGTCCCACCATCAGCTTGAATAACATCGCAATCGACGGTGATCTGGCGTTCGCCCATGGCAACACGGTCGACGCCGGCCCGTAGCGATCGTCCAATCAGGCGTTGGATTTCAACAGTACGACCACCTTGTTTGCCCGAAGCCGCCTCGCGGCGCATCCGCGATGAGGTTGACCGCGGCAGCATGCCGTACTCCGCCGTGACCCAACCCAAACCAGAGCCTTTGATAAAGGGCGGCACGCGCTCTTCTACAGACGCGGTGCATAGCACATGCGTATCGCCCATTTTGATCAAGCAAGACCCTTCGGCGTGTTTCGTTACCCCTGTTTCGATTGAAACAGAGCGCATTTCACTTAAATTCCGTCCCGAGGGTCGCATGATGTTCCTTTCTGGTATGTTGTGCCACGGATAGACGGGCCAACCCCCTTCGCGCAAGCCCGATTGACGCCACGATGCAAGCGCCTTTAATGAATACACTCTCGAGAGGCCAAAGATGACCACAGCAAGCGAATTGCTTTCTCAGATGAATGAACGCTCGCGCGAGGTGTTTCGCCGGGTGGTCGAAGGCTATCTGGATTCAGGTGAACCGGTTGGGTCGCGCACCCTGACGCGCACATTGTCCGAAAAGGTTTCGGCAGCGACGATCCGCAACGTGATGCAGGATCTGGAATACCTCGGTCTTCTCGACAGTCCGCACGTCAGCGCCGGCCGCATCCCGACACAGATAGGGCTGCGGATGTTTGTCGATGGTCTGCTGGAGGTCGGCGATCTCAGTCGCGATGATCGAGAAAAGATCGACGCGACCATGGGGTCCAACGCGCAAGATGTCAGCGGACTGCTCGACAAGGTGGGCTCGGCGTTGTCTGGCGTGACGCATGGGGCCTCGCTTGTTCTGACGCCGAAACACGAAGCTCCGCTGAAGCATATAGAATTTGTCAGCCTTGGGCATGACCGCGCTTTGGTCGTGATTGTCTTTGCCGACGGGCATGTCGAAAACCGCCTGTTCACGCCACCGCCGGGGCAAACGCCCAGTTCGATGCGCGAGGCGGCGAACTTTGTGAATGCCTTGGTCGAGGGGCGCACATTGGACCAGTTACGAAAGGTCATGACCGAAGAGATCAAACGCCGCCGGCAAGAGTTGGACAGCCTTGCCGCACAGATGATCGAAGCCGGAGTCGCTGTCTGGGACGGCGAATCTGACAGTTCGGCTCGGCTGATCGTGCGCGGGCGGTCGAATCTGTTGGGTGATGATGCCGCCGAAGACGAGCTTGAGCGCATTCGCGAGCTGTTTGATGACCTCGAACGCAAGCGTGATATCGCTGAATTCCTTGAATTGACCGACGAAGGCGACGGCGTTCGCATTTTCATTGGCTCAGAGAACAAACTTTTTTCTCTTTCGGGTTCCTCTCTGGTGGTCTCTCCATATATGAACGCTGACCGTAAGATCATTGGCGCGGTAGGGGTCATCGGACCCACGCGCCTCAACTATGGCCGGATTGTTCCAATCGTGGACTATACGGCGCAGCTGGTGGGCAAGCTGATCGCCGACCGCAGTTAGAGGTGAAGAATGGCAAACCCGAGAGACGAAGATTTTCTCGACGATATCGAAGCGATGGAAGCGGCTGAAGCTGAAGCAGCCGAGGCAGATCCCACGCCCGAGGAAATCATCTCCTCGCTCGAAGCTGAGCGGGATGAATACAAAGACCGTTTTATGCGGGCATTGGCAGATGCGGAAAACAGTCGCAAACGGGCTGACAAGGATCGCCGCGAGGCACAGGCCTATGGCGGCACGCGGATCGCGCGGGATCTGATCCCGGTCTATGACAACCTGAACCGCGCTTTGAACGCTGCAAAAGATTCGGAAGGACAGGCCTCGGCTGCACTGACCGAAGGGGTCGAGTTGACGTTGAAAGAACTTCTGACCGTGTTTGATCGCCATGGCGTCAAACGCATCGTGCCGGAAGTCGGCGACCGTTTTGATCCGCAGATGCATGAAGCGATGTTCGAGGCGCCTTTGCCGGGCACCAAGGCGGGCGACATCATTCAGGTCTCAGCCGAAGGCTTTATGCTTTATGACCGACTTCTGCGTCCAGCACAGGTTGGCGTCAGCTCCATGTCGGGCTAAGCCGCACAATGGATGGAACGACATAGGGCGGGGATTTCCCCGCCTTATTTTTTGAGCAGCGCTTTGAGATCGTACAGCGCCTGCAGCGCCTCGCGCGGTGTCATCTCATCCGGCAAAAGCGCCGCGACCTGCTCTTCAATCTCGGACGGCCCCGCCTTTGCTGTCGGAGGAGGGGGTGAAAGGGCCGCAGCGGAAAACAGCGGCAGATCGTCGATCAAGGCCATTGGAGAGGCGCTTTCGCGTTCGCCCTTCTCCAGCGCTTCCAGAACAGTCCGGGCCCGTTCGATGACGGGTTTTGGCAGGCCCGCCAATTGCGCAACCTGCACACCGTAAGACCGATCCGCTGCGCCGTCGCGAACCTCGTGCAGAAAGATCACCTCACCTTCCCACTCTTTGACAGCCACCGTGGCATTCCGGACGCCGGGAAGCTTTCCGGCCAATACAGTCATCTCGTGATAATGCGTGGCGAACAGCCCACGAACCCGGTTGGTTTCGTGCAGATGCTCTAGCGTTGCCCAGGCGATGGACAGGCCGTCATAGGTTGCTGTCCCGCGGCCGATCTCGTCCAAGATCACCAGCGCCCGATCGTCAGCCTGGTTCAGAATGGCGGCGGTTTCAACCATCTCGACCATAAAGGTCGAACGGCCTCGCGCAAGATCGTCGCTTGCGCCGACCCGACTGAAAATCTGGCTGACCAAACCGATGTGCGCGGATTGGGCTGGAACGAAAGAACCAATTTGAGCCAGCAATGCAATCAGGGCGTTTTGCCGAAGATAGGTTGATTTACCCGCCATGTTGGGGCCGGTCAGCAGGGTGACGGACGCCTCATCGCCCTGAGCGGTCAGGTTGCAATCGTTGGCGATAAACGGCTCGCCTGCTTTGCCAAGCGCCTCCTCGACAACCGGATGTCTGCCGCCCTGAATGTCAAAAGCGCGACTGTAATCGACGGTTGGCTTACTCCAGTCACGACTGCGGGCCAGTTGCGCCAGACCTGTCGCCAAATCAAACTCTGCCAGCGCCAAGGCAAGATCGGACAGGGCAGGGGCTTGATCCAGAATAGCTTGTCTCAAGGTTGAATAGAGCCGCTTTTCGATTTCCAGCGCTTCATTCCCGGCATTCAGAATCCGGGTTTCCAGCTCTGATAGTTCGACGGTGGTGAAACGCACCTGATTGGCGGTTGTCTGGCGGTGGATGAAGGTCTCGGACAATGGCGGCGACATCATTTTTTCCGCGTGGGTGGCGGTGGTTTCGATGAAATAGCCCAGCACATTATTGTGTTTGATCTTCAGTGCATTCACGCCCGCGCGCTGAGCGTAATCCGCCTGCATCCCGGCGATGACGCTGCGTCCCTGATCACGCAGTTTGCGTGCTTCGTCCAAAGCGGCGTCATATCCGGGGGCAACAAAGCCGCCATCGCGGGCCAGAAGTGGCGGCTCAGTCACCAAGGCCGCATCCAGCAGTTCCAGCAGGGCATCATGTCCCGTCAAAGACTGGGCGGCAGAGCCAAGAAGGTCGGGCAAGTCGGCGTGTGCAAGCTGAAGTGAGACCGTTTCGGCCTGCGTCAGGGCGTTGCGCACCGCGGCCAGATCCCGAGGGCCGCCACGGTCCAGGCCCAGCCGCGATAGCGCACGATCCAGATCCGGAACGCGACGCAAAGCCTCGCGCAGGGGATCGGCAAGGGGCGTTTCCATCGCCCAACTTACTGCGTCCAACCTTTCGCGGATCACCGACAATTCCCGTGACGGCGAAGAAACGCGGCGTTCAAGCAGGCGCGCGCCGCCGGACGTCACCGTTCGGTCGATTGAGGCCAGCAATGAACCGGCGCGCCCGCCATTCATGCTGGCTGTCAATTCCAGATTGCGCCGGGTGGCCGTATCGATTTGCATCAGCCGGGAAACGGCCTCTTGCCGGGGCGGGGACAGCAGCGGCAGGCGGCCTTTCTGCGTGATCTCAAGATAGTCGACCAAAGCGCCCATGGCCGACAACTCGCTGCGGGCAAAACGACCGAAGCCGGCCAGAGTCTGGACCCCGAAAACCCGGCAAAGCCGCGCCTCGGCGGCGGCCGAGTCGAACGAAGCCGCGCCGAGCATAGTGGCCTCGATCCCCAGATCGCCCAGCACTTCACGCAGATCTTCTTCGACCTTGTCCGAGACCAGAAGTTCCGATGGCGCCAGCCGCGCCAGTTCGGCCCCGATCCGGGCTTGGGAAAGGGGCATCACGTGAAACGCCCCGGTCGAGATATCGGACCAAGACAGGGCATATTCGTCTCTAACACGGCCCAAAGCGGCAAGATAATTGTGGCGACGGGCCTCAAGCAGGGACTCTTCGGTCAAGGTTCCGGGGGTGACCAGTCGCACCACATCGCGTTTGACCACGGATTTGGAGCCGCGCTTTTTCGCCTCTTCCGGGCTTTCCAGCTGTTCACCCACCGCGACGCGGAACCCTTTGCGGATCAATGTCAGCAAATAGTTCTCGGCAGCATGAACCGGGACGCCGCACATCGGGATGTCGTCGCCATCGTGCTTGCCGCGTTTTGTCAGGGCAATATCCAGCGCCTCTGACGCGGCCACGGCATCGTCAAAGAACATCTCATAGAAATCACCCATCCGGTAGAACAGCAAAGCGTCCGGGTATTGGGCTTTAATTTCAAGATATTGCGCCATCATTGGCGTGACTGTCGGTGTGTTAGCGCTCACGTATCTTCCCCCCAAGGGTTTCGCATGACATTAAGGTGAGCAACCATCGGGGAAAACCCGATATTCGAGACCCCCGGGGAGGAAGCATGTCGAAACCCAAGTATACCCGCGAAGAGGCGCTTGCCTTCCACCTTGAACCGACCCCCGGCAAGTGGGAGGTGCAGGCCACTGTTCCGATGACCACGCAGCGCGATTTGTCACTGGCCTATTCGCCCGGCGTTGCGGTTCCTTGCGAAGACATCGCGGCAAATCCTGAGCTGGCATATGACTATACAAACAAGGGCAACCTTGTGGCGGTGATTTCGAACGGAACGGCGGTTCTTGGGCTTGGCAACCTTGGTGCGCTGGGAAGCAAGCCGGTGATGGAGGGTAAAGCGGTGCTGTTCAAGCGCTTCGCCGACGTCAACAGCATCGACATCGAATTGGACACCGAAGACCCCGATGAATTTTGCAACGCGGTTCGCCTGATGGGGCCGACTTTTGGCGGTATCAACCTTGAGGACATCAAGGCTCCGGAATGCTTTATCATCGAGCAGCGCCTGAAAGAGGAAATGGACATCCCCGTTTTCCACGACGACCAGCACGGCACAGCTGTGATCTGCGCGGCCGGTCTGATCAACGCGCTGCACCTGTCGGGCAAAAAGATCGAGGATTGCCGGATTGTTCTGAACGGTGCCGGTGCGGCCGGGATTGCTTGTCTCGAGTTGATCAAACGGATGGGCGCGCGGCATGAAAACTGCATCATGTGCGACACCAAGGGCGTGATCTATCAGGGTCGCACCGAAGGCATGAACCAGTGGAAATCGGCCCACGCGGTCAAGACCGAAGCGCGCAGTCTCGAAGAGGCCATGACGGACGCAGATGTTTTTCTGGGCGTGTCGGCCAAAGGCGCGGTTACCCAGGACATGGTCGCCGCGATGGCGGACAATCCGGTGATATTCGCGATGGCAAACCCCGATCCGGAAATCACCCCGGAAGAGGCGCACGAGGTTCGACCCGATGCAATTGTTGCGACGGGTCGTTCGGATTACCCCAACCAGGTGAACAATGTTCTGGGCTTTCCCTACCTGTTCCGAGGCGCACTTGACGTGCACGCCCGCGCCATCAACGACGAGATGAAGATCGCCTGCGCCGAAGCGCTGGCCAAACTTGCCCGAGAGGACGTGCCGGACGAGGTGGCCCTCGCCTATGGAAAAACCCTGACCTTTGGCCGCGATTACATCATTCCGACGCCTTTTGATCCGCGGTTGATCCACCGTATCCCGCCAGCGGTCGCCAGGGCGGGTATGGACACTGGCGCCGCGCGGCGACCGATTGTCGACATGGAGGCCTATGAGGAAACCCTGAAGGTCCGGATGGACCCGACTGCCAGTATTTTGCGTGGTATCAACACCCGGGCCCGGGCGGCACAGGCCCGGATGATCTTTGCCGAAGGCGATGATCCGCGCGTTTTGCGCGCGGCTGTGATGTACCAACGTTCGGGGCTGGGAAAAGCTCTGGTCGTTGGCCGCGACACAGATGTGAAGCAAAAGCTCGAGATCGCGGGCCTTGGCGACGCCGCGCGCGAGCTTGAGATCGTCAACGCAGCCAATTCGCGGCATCTGCAAAGCTACAAGGATTTCCTGTACGAACGGCTTCAGCGCAAAGGCATGGACCGGCAGGACATTCACCGCCTTGCTGCGCGCGACCGGCATGTCTTTGCGGCTTTGATGCTTGCCCATGGGCATGGCGACGGCCTGATCACCGGGGCAACCCGGAAATCCGCGCATGTGATGGAACTGCTCAACCATGTTTTTGATGCGGAAGCAGGGGACGGTGCGGCTGGTGTGACGGCACTGCTGCACAAGGGGCGCATTGTGCTGATTGCCGATACGTTGGTGCATGAATGGCCGGACGAAAACGATCTGGCTGATATCGCTGAGCGCGCTGCAGATGTGGCCCGGCATCTGGGTCTCGAGCCTAGGGTCGCGTTTGTGTCTTTCTCGACCTTTGGCTATCCGAATTCCGAGCGGGCCGAGAAGATGCACATTGCGCCAAGGGTTCTGGATGCACGCGGCGTGTCATTCGAATACGAGGGCGAGATGACCGTGGACGTCGCTTTGAACCTCAAGGCGCAAGAGGCTTATCCGTTTCAGCGGCTGACCGGTCCCGCCAATATCCTTGTGGTGCCCGCACGGCATTCGGCCTCGATCTCTGTCAAGTTGATGCAAGAGATGGCCGGGGCGACAGTGATCGGGCCAATCTTGGCTGGGGTCGATAAGTCTATCCAGATCTGCTCGACCAATGCGACGGCGAATGACATCCTGAACATGGCGATCCTTGCGGCGTGTAAAGTCGGCTGACCTACCGGCGGTATTTTGGGAAAATAAGGGGCTGAGTCGTGACGATTTTCAACCTTGGGTCCATCAATGCCGACTTGGTTTATCGGGTTCCGCAATTGCCGGGACCCGGAGAAACATTGGCCTCCACGTCGTTTTCGCGCGGTTTGGGGGGCAAGGGGCGAACATGTCTGTCGCGGCCGCGCGGGCGGGTGCGCGCTGTGTGCACATCGGCTCGGTCGGCGCAGACGGCAAATGGGCGGTTGAGACGCTGACCGAATTCGGCGTCGACACGCGCCATATCCACCTGTCCGGCCCCACCGGCCAAGCGATCATTTATGTCGATGACGCCGGTGAAAACTGCATCGTCCTGTATCCCGGCGCAAACCGCACAATCTCGAGCAGTTCGGCGATCGCTGCGCTGGCCGAAGCTGGGCCGGGCGACATCTTTCTCTTTCAGAATGAGACGAACCTGCAGCAAGAGGCGGCCCGTATTGCCGAAGCCAAGCAGATGCGCGTGGCCTATGCCGCCGCGCCCTTTGACTCCCAAGCGGTCCAAGACGTCCTGCCCCTGATCGACTTACTTTTCGTGAATGAGGTCGAGGCGGCACAGCTGCAACAGGCCACCGGACTTGCCCCAGACGCGTTACCGATCCGCGATGTGATTGTGACACTCGGATCCAAAGGCTGCCTTTGGTACAGTCAGGATGAGGGTTCTGTACAAACCTTCCCGGCGCACAAGGTCACGCCCGTTGATACGACGGGGGCCGGGGACACTTTTACCGGCTATCTGATCGCAGGACTTGATTGCGGGATGCCGATGGCTCAGGCGATCAAGCTTGCGACGAAGGCTGCTGCCTTGATGGTAACCCGACTGGGCGCTGCGGATGTGATCCCGGACCTGAAAGAAGTCCAGGACGCAAATTTCGAGACTTAGTTCACGAAGGGTGCGGCGCTGCCCCAAAGCTGTTTGACCCGTTGATCGCGACCGCAAGCGCCGCGGTATTTCTTGTAGGCTGTGCTTTGCTTGACCGGTCCGAACCGCGTGATCACCAGCTTGTCGCCTTTGTAGTAACCCTGGTGATAATCTTCGGCCTTGTAAAAACGCTTAGCATCCAACACGGGTGTCACGATCTTTCGACCCAATGCTGCCTGAGCAGCGGCCTTCGCCTCTTCTGCCGCCTTCTTTTGAGCTGGGTTAGAAACGAAAATCGCGGTGCGATAGCTGTCGCCACGATCGCAGAACTGGCCGCCTGCGTCAGTGGGGTCGACCGATCGGAAGAACAGGTCATACAGTTCGCGCGGGTTGGTCTGGCTTGGGTTAAACGAAATCCGCACCGCTTCGTAGTGCCCCGTGCCACCGCGCGAAACCTGCTTGTAGGTTGGGTTGGCGGTCTTGCCGCCTGTGTATCCTGAAACCGCGCCGGTCACGCCTTTGACCTTTTCAAAGTCGGCCTCGACGCACCAAAAGCAGCCTCCGGCGACTACTATCTCGTCCGCTTGGGCGCGCTGGGCTGAAATACCGAAAAGGATGAGCAAGGCAAGAACTAAGGGGCGGGTGCTGACTGGAAAGCGCATGAGATGTCTCCTTTTCCAGCAAGCTGACGAGTTGCGCGTCATCTGGCAATGGCTGCAATCCGATCTCACCTGATGGTGAGCTTGCGTGAGTCAAAACTCCGACATAGCGTGACCGCATGGATGAATATGTAACAACACATCAGGCCGAGGAAGACGCGCGCAATGATAGCGTGTTGATCTGGGTGAATGGCCAGCTCAAACCACGTGCCGATGCGACGGTCAGCGTCTTTGATTCCGGCTTTATGCTGGGTGACGGGGTGTGGGAAGGTCTGCGCCTGTACGAAGGGCGATGGACCTTTCTCGACGAACATATGGATCGCCTGTACGAGGCAGCCAAGGCGATAGATCTGGATATCGGCATGGATCGCGTAGGCGTCATTTCTGCATTGGTAGAGACGCAAACTGCCAATGGGATGACCACGGATGCCCATGCACGACTGATGGTAACCCGCGGGGTGAAGTCGCGGCCCTTTCAGCATCCCGGTCTGTCGCGGCAGGGGCCGACCATGGTGATAATCATGGAGCATTCCAAGCCGTCGATCCCGCGCCCGATCCGCCTTGCCACGGTACCGCATATTCGCGGTTTGCCGATGACGCAGGACCCGAAACTGAATTCACATTCCAAATTGAACTGCATTCTGGCTTGTATTGCCGCCGAAAAGGCCGGGGCGGATGAGGGTTTGATGCTGGACGTTCATGGTTTTGTGAACACCACCAACGCGTGCAACTTTTTCATTGTCCGCAAGGGCGCGGTTTGGACCAGCACTGGGGATTACTGCATGAACGGGATCACCCGGCAGAAGGTGATCGATCTGTGTCGGGCAAACGACATTCCAGTGTACGAAAGGAATTTTTCGCTGGTCGACACCTATGGCGCCGACGAGGCCTTTTTGACAGGAACATTTGGCGCGCAAACTCCGGTGGGCGAAATTGACGGGCGAAAGATCGGCGACGGCTGCATGGGCCCGGTAACCAAGCGTATTCGGGCACTCTACAAAGATCTTGTGACGCCATGAGAATCGCAATGTGGTCCGGGCCGCGCAATCTGTCGACGGCAATGATGTATGCCTTTGGCAACCGTGCGGACTTCCATGCTGTGGATGAGCCGTTTTACGGCCCTTACCTAAGGCGTACGGGCCTGGACCATCCGATGCGTGCCGAGATCCTCGCAAGCCGCCCGGAAAGCGCACTTGAGGTGGAGCAGAGCCTACTTGGTGCGATCCCACAAGGCAAACCTCATGTCTATCACAAGCATATGTGCCAGCACATGATTGCTGGCATCCCAAGGGATTTCATGAAGGACTGCGTGAATGTCTTTTTGATCCGTCATCCGGATCGCGTGGTCGCCAGTTTTATGAAAGGCTATCCGCAGGCGACCTCTGACGACATCGGTTTTGCCAAACAGGCTGAATTGTTCGATCACTGCCGCGCGCAGGGTCAAGATCCGATTGTGCTCGATAGTGCTGATGTCCGCGCGGACCCAGAAGGCATGTTGCGCAGCCTTTGTGACTCGATTGGATTGACGTGGGACCCGGCGATGCTGTTCTGGCCGCATGGGCCAAAGCCCTTTGACGGCGCTTGGGCGCCACATTGGTACGGCTCCGTTCACAAGAGTACCGAGTTTGCCGGGCCGGAAGGGGCGTTGCCGATCCTGGATGTGCGAGGGCGCGCGTTGGCGGATGAGGCGATGGTGCATTACAACGCGCTGGCGCGTCACGCGATAAAATCCAAAACGTTCTGAAACTCTTTTCAGCGTGCTGACGTGTCTGATGGCAAGCACGGGAATTTCCGTGCGCTGACAACAGATGGAGAGACACAATGAAAACCATTCTCACAAGCAGCATCTTTGCGCTGACAGCGTCTATTGCTATGGCGGCTGGCCATGGAATGGCGCCCGGCGTCGAAGCTATGGATCAGGACGTTTCCGGTGGAACAGTAACTGCAACCAAAGTGATTGCGCCTGCCAACGGCTGGTTGGTTGTGCACCGTACTGATGGCGAGATGAAGCCGGGTCCGGTGGTCGGCTACGCATCCTTGAAGGAAGGCGAAAACATGGACGTGTCCGCCATCTTGCAAGAAGACGTGGCCGCCGGCGACAAGCTGATGCTGATGGTTCATGGCGAAGACGGCGGCATGACGACAGGTGTGTTCGAATATACCCTCGGCGCGAAAGAAGACGGTCCCATCAAGCCTGATGGCAAGTTGGTCATGACTGTGGTTTCGGCCAAATAAGACGTCTTTGGGGGCAGGGCCGTCCTTGCCCCCAAAGACGTCGCGATCGGGAAGAGCAGC
Organism: Pacificoceanicola algae; assembly: GCF_049341065.1. Lineage (NCBI taxonomy): Bacteria > Pseudomonadati > Pseudomonadota > Alphaproteobacteria > Rhodobacterales > Roseobacteraceae > Pacificoceanicola > Pacificoceanicola algae. The sequence goes on from NZ_JBMPIX010000004.1 coordinate 221,147, forward strand.
GCCTTTTCCCAATGAGCCGTGCGCTTGTCCCGCGATTGCTGGAACTATTGAACGAACCCGACATTGACGATGAAGATCAGGGTCTTTCGGACAATTCAGCCGAGGTCAGCTCGCATCTTTCGCCGGAATAGAGACTGTTCAAAACGTTGCTGAATATTTTCGGCGCATTCGGAACAGCTTCGAACAGAGTCATGCAGGACCGAACTTTGAGAGCATCGACCGGGCCAAGGATCACGGCCGGATCGGTGCCTGCATGGGTCAAAAGCAATTCCGAGACCTCAATCAGGCGCGGCCCAAGAATTGGATGTGCCAGATAGGTCTGCGCCTCATCGACTCCGGACAGACCAAAATGCACCGCGCGGGATGAGCGGCCCAGTTTGGCCAATTGTGGAAAAACCCACCAAATCCAATGCGTCACTTTCCGCCCGGTGCGCAGTTCGCGCAGGACATCGTTCCAGACGGCGTCCTGCGCGGTGACGAATTCGGAAAGCTCAGCCAAGCCGCCGGTTGCGCGCGGCCAGCAGGCGCAGGCGCAGGGCGTTCAGGGTGATAAAGCCTGCCGCGTCCTTTTGATCGTAGGCGCCGGCGTCGTCCTCAAAAGTCACATGCGCCTCGGAGTATAGCGAATGTTCAGACCAGCGGGCGATTGTACGAACCGAGCCTTTGTACAGTTTCAGGCGCACGGTTCCGGTGACATGTTCCTGGCTCTTATCGATCAGCGCTTGCAGCATTTCACGCTCGGGCGAGAACCAGAAGCCATTGTAGATCAGCTCGGCATAGCGCGGCATGATCGAATCCTTCAGGTGGCCTGCACCGCTGTCCAGCGTGATCTGTTCGATACCGCGATGTGCCTCGAGCAGGATCGTGCCGCCGGGGGTCTCGTAGATGCCGCGTGACTTCATGCCGACAAAGCGGTTTTCCACGAAGTCCAAGCGCCCGATGCCGTGCTTGCGGCCATATTCGTTCAACTCGGTCAGGATGGTGGCGGCGCTCATCGATTGGCCATTGATCGCCACCGCGTCGCCCTTTTCAAAGGTCAATTCGATGATCTCGGGCTCGTCCGGCGCGTCCTCGGGGTGCACGGTGCGCTGATAGACATAGTCGGGCGCGTTTTCGGCCGGATCCTCCAGCACTTTGCCTTCGGACGAAGTGTGCAGCAGGTTGGCGTCGACGCTGAAGGGCGCTTCGCCGCGTTTGTCCTTGGCGATCGGGATCTGGTTCTTTTCGGCAAATTCCAGAAGCGACGTCCGCGAGGTAAGGTTCCATTCACGCCAGGGCGCGATGCACTTGATGTCGGGGTTCAACGCGGCAGAGGACAGCTCGAACCGCACTTGATCGTTGCCTTTGCCAGTTGCGCCGTGGGCGATGGCATCGGCACCTGTTTCCTCGGCGATTTCAACCAGACGCTTGGAAATCAGCGGGCGGGCGATGGAGGTGCCGAGCAGATACAGCCCTTCGTAGACCGCATTGGCGCGGAACATCGGAAAGACGAAGTCCGAGACGAACTCTTCGCGCACATCTTCGATGTAGATGTTCTCGGGCTTGATCCCAAGCATCTCCGCCTTGGCGCGCGCGGGTTCAAGTTCCTCCCCCTGCCCGAGATCGGCGGTAAAGGTCACGACTTCGCAACCGTATTCGGTTTGCAGCCATTTCAGTATAATCGAGGTGTCGAGGCCACCGGAATAGGCCAGGACGACTTTCTTGGGCGCGGACATGCTGGGATTCCTCTGTCAGTAATTGACGCGCGGCTTACTGGGTTTTGCAGGGATCGGCAAGGATAGCCGTTGACGAGGGAGGTGGGCGTGATAGCCCTTTTGCGAAAATGGAGGGTCTTGAATGAAAGGCTGGGCGATCTTCGTACATTCGGTGCGTTTGGTGATGAACAACATCGACGTCGCGTTGCGCGTGTCTTTGGTTTTGTATCTGGTGCAGGGGGCTTACCAACTGACGGCTTTTCAGTATGCGCCAGAGGGTGGCGGGCAACCCGCTCAGCTTCCGCCCCAAGCTGCCTTGCCGCTTCTTGTCCTTGGTATCGCGGCAGTGATTGCAAGCCTGTGGATCGCTGTTGCATGGCACCGCTTTGTCCTGCTCGAAGAGCGCCCGAGCGGTTGGCTGCCCAACTGGCATGGCGGCAAGATCCTTGGCTACCTCGGGCGGTCCATGCTGATCGGAGTGCTGATCTCGGTGGTTCTGCTGGTCACCTTGTCTGTCGTCATGGTGATTCCGCCGCTTCAGGTGGTGATCCTGCCCGGGATGGTTTTGGCTGGGTCGTATTTCTTTTTCCGGCTCGGGGTGATGCTGCCCGCTGGGGCGATTGACCGAAAGATGAAGTTGGCCGAATCCTGGAATGCGACCAAGGATAAGGATGGCGCGATCGTCGTTCTGGCGTTGATCATGATGGCGGGCGCCTTCGTGTTGCAGATCCCTTCGTTGGTCAATGGCGATCCATCGTCGCCGATCTCGCTGGTCTATGATCTTGTAACAGGATGGTTCGCAACGATGATCGGCGTGTCAATCCTGACCACGCTTTACGGGCATTATGTGGAAGGCCGGGACATTGACTGACTTGCGCGAAGGCCAATGCTTTGCGACCCTTCCAGGATGAACGATTTCCAGGATAAGGCCCGTGCGGCCACCAAAGCGATGCGAGAGGTGTTTCCAGAAACGCCCCTGCAGCGCAATGCCCACCTCTCCGAGCGCTACGGAGCCGACATCTGGCTGAAACGCGAGGATCTGAGCCCGGTGCGCAGCTACAAGCTGCGCGGCGCGTTCAATGCCATGCGCAAGCGTGTCGATCTGGGCTTGGTGGTCTGTGCCAGTGCGGGCAATCACGCGCAGGGCGTTGCCTATATGTGCAAACACTTCGGGATGCGCGGCGTGATTTTCATGCCGGTCACAACGCCACAGCAGAAGATCCAGAAAACCTCGATGTTCGGGGGGGACAATGTCGAAATTCGTCTGATCGGGGATTATTTCGACGATTGTCTGCGTGCGGCCAAAGAATTTTGCGAGACGGAAGGCGGCTATTTCCTGTCGCCCTTCGATGATCTCGACGTGATCGAAGGGCAGGCCAGCGTCGCGGTAGAGATTGAAGAACAGCTGGGCGCGGTGCCCGATACGCTGGTGATCCCGGTGGGCGGCGGCGGGCTTGGCTCGGGTCTGCTCAGCTATTTCGGATCGCAGCCGCAATACACGTTCGTCGAACCGATGGGGGGCGCCTGCCTGCGCGCGGCGCTTGAGGCAGGTCATCCTGTGGCCTTGGACAAGGTGAATACCTTTGCTGATGGCGCTGCGGTGGCGCGGATTGGTGAGATAACCTTTGACCGGCTCAAAGGCGTCGGTCTTGCCAGCACCCTGCAGATCAACGAAGATCGCCTGTGCACCACCATTCTGGAGATGCTGAATGTCGAGGGGATTGTCCTTGAGCCTGCGGGTGCCCTGTCTGTGGATGCGCTGAAAGACATGGGGCAGATGATCCGTGGGCGGCAGGTGGTTTGTGTGACCTCGGGCGGAAACTTCGATTTCGAACGCCTCCCCGAGGTGAAAGAGCGCGCGCAGACCTATTCTGGGGTGAAGAAATACTTCATCCTCCGGCTGCCCCAACGCCCCGGCGCGTTGCGCGGTTTCCTTGATATGCTTGGGCCAGAGGACGACATCGCCCGGTTCGAGTACCTCAAGAAATCTGCACGTAATTTTGGTTCTGTTCTAATCGGGATCGAAACCCGGAATCCCGAGAACTTTTCCAAACTCTTCGAACGGCTTGATGCCGAAGGCTATGTCTACAACGACATCACTGACGACGAAGTTCTGGCGAATTTCGTGATATGAGGTTCGAGGGGCGCAGCGCGATCATCACCGGCGCCGGGCAGGGGATCGGCCGCGCCATTGCGCGGGCGCTTGCCTCGCGCGGCGTGCGCGTCTGCGTCAGCGATTTAGACCCTATTTCAGCACAAAACGTCGCAACTGAGGTCGGCGGGATTGCCGTTGCCTGCGATGTTCGGAAGGCAGATCAGATCGCCCGCCTGATTGAACAAGCAAGCGCGGGGCTGGGCGATATCGACATGTTGTGTTCAAACGCTGGTTTTGCGCGCGGCTCGATGCTTGGCCCAACATCCTCGCCGGATGATCAATGGCAAGACAGCTGGGACGTGCATGTTATGGCGCATCTTCGGGCCAGCCGACTCTTGCTGCCGCAGATGATTTCGCGAGGCGAAGGCTGGCTGGTCAATGTTGCTTCGGCTGCGGGGCTTTTGAGCCAGATCGGCGATGCTCCGTATTCTGCAACGAAACACGCGGCTGTCAGTCTTGCACAGTCACTTGCGATCGAACATGGCGATCAGGGTATTCATGCCAGCGTGGTTTGTCCGCTATATGTTGCGACGCCGCTTTTGGGATACAATGCTGACGCACCCAAAGATCGTCCACATGATCGCGTTTTGACGGCCGACGATGTTGCGCAGGCCATTGTCACGGGGTTGGAGGAGGACCGCTTCCTGATCTTGCCGCATGAAGAAGCGGGCCTGTATTTTCGCCGTCGCGCCGAGGATATGGATCGTTGGATTGATGGCATGCGGCGGTTGCGGCGTGAGACCTTCAAGGATGGCGCGCCAGAAACTCTGAACGATTTGCACCGCAGGATTTAGGCGGCGAATTTCAAAGGTAATTCCTCGAGGAACTGCGTCTTGCTCGTCTCAAAGGTTTTGCGCACCGCGCCAAACGGGATCGCCTCGGCATCGCCGGCAGCGGCTGCTTTTTCGCCCTTTTGGCAGAGATCGGAAAACGCTGCGAACCCAAGGTTGAGGGCGGCCCCCTTCAGGAAATGCATCTGCTCTTCGGTCACAATTGGGTTGCCGGCAGCGCTTTCCAACAGGTCAATGGCGCCAAGAACTTCGGACAAGAAAAGCTCAACCACCTCATCGAAGTCCTCTGGTCCGATCTCTTCACGCAGCTCGCCGACGCGTTGCCAATCAATCATGTCGTTTCTCCACTTATGCCCGCAGGGTATGGGCCATTAGTGAACAACGGGTTTCCCTGTTCTTCATATTGTTTTGGATTTTAGACTTCAGGCACTGTTAAGGACTCATCCCGTATTTGATGTCGAAATCTTGAGCCGCCATCATGGCAGGGAGTCGACGTGCAGCCAAATGCAGCTGACGAATTGCAAATCGAACCAGATGCCGTGAGGCGCGTCTTGCTGGTGGATGACAGCCGTCTTCAGTTGAAGATCGTCAGCGCGATGTTGTCGCGATGGGGCTTCGAGGTTTTGCAAGCCGAGTCGGGGCCCGAGGCTTTGGAGATTTGCGCCAAGACCCCACCCGACCTTATTTTGTCCGACTGGGTAATGCCCGAAATGGACGGACTGGAATTTTGCAGACGGTTTCGCGATCTCCCCAAGGAAACCTACGGCTATTTCATCTTGCTTACCTCAAAAAGCGAGAAGGGCGAGGTTGCGCAGGGTCTGGACGCTGGCGCTGATGATTTCCTGACCAAACCCGTGAACGCACACGAGCTACGCGCCCGTATCAACGCTGGCGCGCGCGTTGTTTCGATGGAGCGACAGTTGTCCGAAAAGAACCGTCAGGTGACCGAAGCCTTTGCCGAACTGAAAACGATTCATGAGGCTATCAACAACGATCTGAAGCAGGCCCGTAAAATCCAGCAGGCGCTGGTTCCTGAACGGATGCGTGTGATCGGAACCTCTCGGGTCAGTTTGCTGCTGCAACCCTGTGGGCATGTCGGTGGCGATCTGGTTGGCATGTTCTCACCCGGGTTCGACCGTTTGGGCCTGTACAGTATCGATGTTTCCGGGCACGGAATCACCTCTGCGATGGTGACGGCGCGGGTCGCGGGGTATATGTCCAGCGCCTTTCCGGATCAGAATATCGCGCTCGAAAAGCGGTTCGATCAATACTATGCGATGCGCGAACCGGCCGAGACGGGGCGTATGCTGAACGAACGTCTGGCCGCTGACCCCGGGGTCGAAGAATACCTGACAATGGCCTTTGTCGCGGGCGACATGAAGACAGGCGCCATGCGCCTGATCCAAGCGGGACACCCGCCGCCGATCCTATTGCGGGCAAATGGAAAAGTTGAATTTCTGGGGGATGGCGGCCTTCCGATTGGGCTGGTGGATGAGGTCAGCTATGATCAGGTGGAATTCACCATGCATCGCGGTGATCGTCTGCTGCTATATTCGGATGGGTTTACCGAGGCCGTGATGAAAGATGGCCAGATGCTGGACGAAGACGGACTTGCCCTGATCTTCCGAAAAAGCGTGGAAGCGGGCGGGATTGGCCCTGAGTTGCTGGAGGACATGTTCTGGCGGCTGACAGCGGATATGAAGAACGCGGAAACTCTGGGCGACGATGTTTCGGCGGCCTTGCTTGAGTTTGACGCTGTGCAGGAAGCAGGCGCTTAGCGCCAGATCATCGCAAAAAGTGCTGGGTTACAAAATCCCGGTCGCCGGAGTTGCCCAAATGGCGCGCCGCAAGCTCCGGCGCCATCCAGACTGCTTGATGCCCGGCATCACTGGGCGGCCCAAGCGGACGGACAGGCCGGGCGACATATATGACGCAAAGCTTTTCAGCCCAAAGCTCGTACTCTGGCATATAGGTAAATCGCCGAAACGCCCCCAGCCTCCGAGGGCTGGAGATCCGCCAGCCGGTTTCTTCAAATACTTCGCGGTGCAGCGCGGTCAACGGGTGTTCTCCGGGATCAACTCCGCCGCCCGGCAATTGGAATTCAGGTTCGGGCGCGTCTTGATGGGTGAGCAAAAGCTCATTTCCTCGTGGAAGAATCGCATATGCGCCCGGGCGCAATTTGTACCGCTGTACGGTGTCTGGAGGCGGTCCATATCTGCGGATCATGCCATCTACCCTTTGCGCCTGCCTTGATCGCCCCTATATGGCTGCGGTATGCCAGCGCTCGGCAGATAAGGAAACCCCATGACCATCGGCACTAAAATTGCTTGGGACGACACAGTCCTGCCTTTCCAGCTTGACCGCTCTGACATGCGCGGCCGCATCGCGCGTCTTGATGGCGTGCTCAGCGGTGTGCTCAAACAGCACAATTACCCTGCCCCGGTCGAGGCTTTGGTCGCCGAGATGGCGCTTTTGACAGCGCTGATCGGCCAGACCATCAAGCTGCGTTGGAAGCTGTCGCTGCAGGTTCAGACCAACGGGCCTGTACGCATGATTGCCACCGATTACTACGGCCCCGAAGCCGAAGGGCAATCAGCGCGGATTCGGGCTTATGCAAGTTATGACGCGGACCGGATCACCGACGCGCCCGCATTCCAGCAGCTTGGCGCTGGTTATTTTGCCATTCTGATCGATCAAGGTAGCGGGATGCAGCCCTATCAGGGCATCACACCTATTGCCGGAACCTGTCTTGCGGATTGCGCGTCGTCCTACTTCGCACAGTCCGAACAGTTGCCGACGACCTTTGCTTTGTCCTTTGGGCGGTCTTCCGCCCCCGGGGTGGATGAACATTGGCGCGCGGGCGGGATCATGTTGCAGCACATGCCCAAGGCGTCGCCTTTCGCCACGGGCGGTGGGTCCGGCGAAGAGGGCCTGCTTGAGGCCAAGGATCTGGTAGCCAGTGAGGACAGCAAGGAAAACTGGAACCGCGTGAATATGCATGTGAACACAGTTGAAGAGCTGGAGCTGATCGGCCCCATCGTTTCCCCGACCGAATTGCTGTTGCGTCTGTTTCACGAGGAACAGCCCAGGGTGTACGACGCCCAATCAATCCGCTTTGGTTGTACCTGTTCCGAGGACCGCGTGCGTCAAAGTCTGTCGATCTATTCGGCCAAGGACATTGAAAAGATGACCACCGAGGATGGCAAGGTTACGGCTGACTGCCAATTTTGTGGGGCGCATTACGTCTTGGACCCCGCAACAGTGGGCTTTGAGGCCGATAATGGCGACGGCTGATCAGATCAAAGCCCTGCGAGGAGCGCTTCGCAGGACCAACGTGAGCACATCCGATTTCGATCTGAACCCCGATGTGCACCTACCGGAAGGCCGAAAGCTGCGGCCTGCCGGCGTGCTGTGCGCGTTTCAAGAAGGTGCAGACGGGTTGGAATTGATCCTGACGAAACGCTCGTCGCGGTTGAAGCATCACCCAGGGCAGATTGCCTTTCCGGGCGGCAAGCAGGATGAAGGGGACGCCGATGTTATCGCGGCCGCTTTGCGCGAGGCCAAAGAAGAGGTGGGTCTTCCCCCGCAAAGCGTTGAAGTATTGGGCACGCTCCCGACCCATGAAACAGTGACGGGGTTTCTGGTCACGCCGGTTTTGGGCCTGATCCGAGACGATTTTCAGCAGATCCCTGAACCGGGCGAGGTGGACGAGATTTTTTCCGCGCCATTTGCCCATGTCACGGATCCTGCGCGCTATTCCATCCAGTCGCGGCGTTGGCGCGGCCAGCGGCGGCACTATTTCACTGTCCCGCTCGGCCCGTATTACATCTGGGGCGCGACGGCTCGAATGCTGCGGGTTTTGGCGGATCGGGTCGCATCGTGAGCGGACTGCGCGGCGCATGGCTTGAGGCGAAGGGGACCCAGCAGGTCATGGCCATGCTGGAGGACGCCGGGTTTGAGGTCTATGCCGTTGGTGGCTGTGTGCGCAATGCACTGCTTGGGGTCCCGGTTTCGGATGTGGATATTTCGACCTCGGCGCGCCCGGAAACTGTAATGGAGCTGGCGCAAAGCGCCGGTCTTCGCGCGGTTCCCACGGGCATTGATCACGGCACCGTCACGGTTGTTGCCGATGGCGACGGTTATGAGGTCACAACGTATCGCGCCGATGTTGAGACCGATGGCCGCCGTGCGGTAGTGCGCTTTGCTGACAACATCCACGAAGATGCGGTGCGCCGGGATTTTACCATGAACGCGATTTATGCTGACCGGCGCGGCGAAATTGTCGATCCGCTGGGAGGTTTGCCAGATCTGGAAGCCCGCAAGCTGCGCTTTATTCAAGATGCCGAAACGCGGATCCGCGAGGATTATCTTCGCATCCTTCGGTTCTTTCGGTTTTCAGCTTGGTACGGTGATCCCGCTGAGGGGTTCGATCCCGAAGCGCTTGCCGCGATTGCTTCAAATATTGACGGTTTGGATCAATTATCACGTGAACGGGTGGGCGTTGAGCTTCGCAAGCTGTTCTCTGCGCCCGACCCGCTCATGGCCGTCGCCGTGATGGAGAAAACCGGGGTGTTGGGCCATGTGATGCCGGGCGCAGCCACGAAACCTTTGGGGCCGCTGTTGTTTCACGAAACGGCGCTGGGCCTTGCGCCAGATCCGCTGCGCAGAATGGCTGTGATGGGCTATTTCGACGGCAACGCGCTACGTCTTTCAAAACATGACCAAAGGCAATTTGCACAGTATCAGAGACTGATATCCACCGATGCCGGACTGGCCGAAATTGCCTGGCGCGAGGGGGCGGAGATGGCCACCGATATCTGCGTACTGCGCGCCGCCAGTTTGGAAATGCCGGTGAACGCGGAAGCTTTGGAGCAGATTGATCAAGGCGCAAAGGCGCAGTTTCCCGTGACCGCCCAAGATCTGATGCCCGCCCATCAAGGGGCGGACCTTGGTGAAGCTTTGCGCAGGCTTCAAAGCCTTTGGATTGCGTCAGGTTTTGCCTTGGACAAACAAGCCTTGCTTGCCTCGCTCGACAAGGGGTGACAGAAAAGCGGTTTTGCGCTAAAGCAAATAGACCTATCGGAGGGCAATTGATGATTTGTGACAGGATACTACCCAGCCCAGCCTGAGCTGTCCTGCACGTGGGGGCCGTTCTTGCCCCGCTTTCATCAAGTTCCAATTGCTCTTCAGGGCCTCCGATATGTTCCGTTTTTTCGAAAACCTGGTTAATCCCTATTCCGACTACACGATGGATGACACGCCGCCGCGCCGCGTCATTCCCTTTATCTTGCAGTACACGAAGTTGTTCCGGGGTATCTTTGTCTGGGCCACGATCCTTTCGGTCATTACGGCAACGATCGAAATTGGCCTGATCTGGGCTATGGGCTGGGTTGTAGATATTCTATCTGGTGACCCCGCTCAGGTTTGGCAGATGCACGGTACAGCGTTGGTTGCTTTGGCTGCATTTATCTTGTTTTTGCGGCCCATCCTGCAGGTGCTGGACGTGGCGCTGTTGAACAACACGATCTTGCCCAACCTCGGGACATTGATCCGTTTTCGAGCGCATTCGCACGTTTTGCGCCAGTCTGTCGGCTGGTTCGAAAATGATTTTGCCGGACGCATCGCCAACCGGATCATGCAGACGCCCCCGGCCGTGGGCGAAGTGACGTTTCAGATCTTTGACGCGATCACCTTTTCGCTGGCCTATGTCATTGGCGCTTTGGTGTTGTTGGGTGATGCCGACCCGAGGCTGATCATCCCGCTCGCGATATGGATTGTCCTTTACGGCTTGCTGATCCGTTGGACGGTTTTGCGTGTCAGCCCTGCGTCCAAAGCATCCAGCGACGCGCGCTCGCAGATCACAGGGCGGGTGGTGGACGCCTATACCAATGTGCATGCGATTAAGATGTTCGCACATCATGACCATGAGATGAGCTATGCCCGAGAGGCGATAGAACATGCGCGCCAGACGTTTTTCCGCGAAATGCGGCTCTATACCATCATGGATGTGGCGTTGGTGACCTTGAACGGTCTTTTGATTGTTGGCGTGGTGGGCTGGGCGATTGCGCTTTGGTCGCAAGGCAGTGCGTCGGCTGGGGTGGTTGCTTCGGCATCGGCCTTGGTTCTGCGGCTGAACGGGATGACCGGCTGGATCATGTGGGCCACGACCAGCCTGTTCCGCGAGTTGGGGATTGTCCAAGAGGGGATGGAGACCATTGCCCAGCCGATCACTCTGGTCGATACGCCCGGGGCCAAGCCCTTGCAGCTGAGTGAAGGCAAGATCGAAATACAGTCTCTATCTCACCACTATGGACGCGCTTCTGGCGGATTGGACGATATCTCCTTGACCATCGCAGCCGGTGAGAAAGTCGGGCTTGTCGGGCGCTCCGGGGCCGGAAAGTCGACTCTCGGCAAGCTGTTGCTCCGGTTTTATGACGTCGAACAGGGGCGCATTCTGATTGACGGTCAGGATATCGCCGAAGTGACTCAGGACAGCTTGCGTCAACAGATCGGGATGGTTCAGCAGGACAGCGCCTTGTTACACCGTTCCGTGCGCCAGAATCTTTTGTTTGGCCGTCCGGATGCCAGCGATGACCAGATCCAACTGGCGGCCAAACAGGCGCAGGCGCATGACTTTATCCTTGATCTCGAGGATCCGCAGGGGCGGCGCGGGTATGATGCCCATGTGGGCGAACGGGGAGTCAAGCTTTCGGGCGGACAGCGGCAACGGATCACCCTTGCGCGGGTCATGCTGAAAGACGCGCCTATCCTGCTGCTGGACGAAGCCACCAGCGCCCTCGATTCCGAGGTTGAAGCCGCCATTCAGGATACTCTGTATGGTATGATGCAGGGAAAAACCGTGATCGCGATCGCGCACCGGCTCTCGACCATTGCGCAAATGGACCGCATTCTGGTCATGGATCAGGGCCGGATTGTCGAAGAGGGCAGCCACGACGCGCTTTTGGCGCGGGGCGGGCTATATGCCAAGTTCTGGGCCCGCCAAAGCGGCGGATTTCTTGACCCAGACATCGACGCTGAGACTGAGGCCGCGGAATGACACCAACTGACTGGATAGATCCTTTTGCACAGGCTGATGGCCCGCCCCCTCGCACGCTTGGGCGCTTTTGCCTTTGGGCGCTGCGGGGAACATGGCCGCCGCTTGCCTTGGCTGGGGTGCTTTCGGTCATCGGCGGAGTGGTCGAAGTCGCGGCGGCAGTGATCCTTGGTTGGGTTGTGGATGCCGCGCTATCGTCCGAAGCAGAGACTGTTTTCAGCTCGAGCAAGGGGCTTTTACTGTTCTCTTTGGGGTTCTTCTTGATTCTGCGCCCGGTGATCTTTGGCCTGAATGCCTATCTGCAAACGCAGGTGACGCAGCCCAATATCCTCAGTCTGATACTGTCGCGCATCCACCGGTACACGATCGGGCAATCGGTCAGCTTTTTCGACAATGATTTCGCCGGGCGCATTTCGCAAAAAGAGATGCAGACCGCTCGCGCGCTGAATGACGTCGTGACTGAGGTTCTGCACACCGTTCTTTTCGCCATCGCTTCGGTCGTTGGTGCGGTCCTTATGCTGGGCACGGTCAATTGGCGCATTGCATTAGGGCTGGTGGTCTGGATGGTGGCCTATGGGTTTTTGATCCGGCACTTCATGCCGCGCGTTCGGGTCAGATCCAAAGCACGCGCGGCCGCTCGGGCTATGGTGACCGGGCAACTCGTGGATACCGTGACCAACATCAAGACGGTCAAGCTGTTCGCGCACGCGGATTACGAAGACAGTGCCGCGCTGGACGCGATGGCCACCTATCGCGACCGCTTTATCGAGTTTGGGCGGGTCTCCGTTGCGTTCCGGTTCTGGCTGATGGCCTTGGCGGGACTTTTGCCGGTTCTGCTGGTGGGCGGGGCGCTTTGGTATTGGAGTCTTGGCCTTGTCACGGCGGGTGATATCGCCGCGACGGGCGCGGTCTCCCTGCGCCTGGCGCAAATGACCGGCTGGGTCTCGTTCACGCTGATGGGGCTTTACGCCAATGTTGGTGAGGTTGAGGACGGCATGCGCACCCTTACCCCGCCGCATGACCTGGTGGACAAGACGGATGCAAGCACCTTGGCAGTTCGGGATGGCCGGATCGAGTTTCAGGACGTGGCTTTTGCCTATGGCCGCAAGACAGGCGGGGTCGAACACATCAGCCTGCATGTGGAACCGGGTGAAAAGCTGGGCGTTGTCGGTGCCTCTGGCGCGGGCAAATCGACCCTCGTAGCAATTCTGATGCGTCTCTATGACACCGAAAAAGGGCGCGTTTTGATTGACGGGCAGGATATAGCCTTGGTCACACAGGACAGCCTGCGCCACAAGATCGGCATGGTCACTCAGGAGACGGCGATGTTCAACCGCTCGGCCATGGACAACATCCGCTATGGTCGACCCGATGCCAGCGACGATGAGGTGTTCGAGGCTGCGCGTAAGGCCGAGGCGCATGACTTTATCCTTGGGTTGCGGGATCATGCCGGCCGGGAAGGCTATGGCGCGCACCTTGGGGAGCGTGGAGTCAAGTTGTCGGGCGGTCAACGCCAACGCATCGCCCTTGCGCGCGCCATCTTGAAGGATGCCCCCATTCTTGTGCTGGACGAGGCAACCTCGGCTTTGGACTCCGAGGTTGAGGCCAGCATTCAGGACGCGTTGACCCGTGTGATGGAGGGAAAGACGGTGCTTGCCATTGCGCACCGCCTGTCGACCATTTCCAGCATGGACCGGATCATCGTTCTGGATGCAGGGCGGATTGCCGAAGAAGGCACGCATGATGAATTGCTCGATAAGGGCGGCCTTTATGCGCGCTATTGGAACCGGCAGTCGGGCGGGTTCCTGGGCTCGGACGAAGGGCAAGAGGCGGCTGAATGATCGCGGCTCTGGACGAGGGCGCGCTTTCCGGGCAAGAGCCTGCACATGACCACGGTTAAAATTCAGCGACTGGGCCACAAAGGCGACGGGATCGCCCATGGGCCGATTTTTGTTCCCGGCGCCTTGCCGGGCGAAGAAGTTACGGGTGACGTGATTGGCGATGTCATGCTGGCGCCCAAGATTGTCACGCCGGTGCCGGAACGGGTAAAGCCGCCGTGCCCCCATGCCAAGGGCTGCGGCGGTTGCCAATTGCAACATGCCAGCGAAGCCTTTGTCGCGGATTGGAAAACGCAGGTCGTGGCCCGGGCGCTTGCCGCGCATGATCTTGGCACTGAAATCAGACCCTGTATCACCTCAAAACCGCAATCTCGCCGGCGTGCGTCCTTTTCGGCCCGGCGGACGAAAAAGGGCGCTTTGGCGGGGTTCCATCAAAAATCATCGGACGTGATTGTGGGTGTACCGAATTGCCAGTTGGTGACGCCCACGCTTGCCGGATCACTGCCGATGGTCGAGGCGTTGGCGGTGCTTGGTGCCAGCCGTAAAGGCGAGTTGTCGGTTCTGGTGACTGAAAGCATGACAGGGCTGGACGTCTCGGTTACCGGCGGGAAAGAGATGGACGCGGCTTTGCGCGGCGAGTTGGCAGATCTGGCGCGTGAGCATGATTTGGCCCGCATCGCCTGGGACGGTGAGGTTCTGAATCGCCGCTCTCCGGTTCAGCGTTTTGGCAATGCCGATGTAACTCCGCCCCCGGGCGCGTTTCTTCAGGCAACTCAGGAGGGCGAAAACGCCCTTCTGAACGGTGTTCGTGAGGCGCTGGGCGCAATGGGCAAGCACGCCAAAATCGCCGACTTGTTTGCCGGATGTGGCACCTTTGCGCTGCCGTTGGCACAGGATGCCCGCGTGCACGCGGTCGAGGGCGATCGGGCGATGATAGAGGCCTTGGATCAAGGATGGCGAAATGCCGAAGGGCTGAAACTGGTGACACACGAGGCCCGTGATCTGTTCCGCAATCCGTTGATGCTGGACGAGTTGGACCGCTTGGACGGGGTGGTGATTGACCCCCCGCGCGCCGGGGCCGAAGCGCAGATGGTTGAGATCGCCCGCGCTCGGGTGCCTAAGGTTGCACATGTGTCCTGCAATCCGGTGACCTTTGCCCGCGACTGCGCAGTGCTCATCAATGCGGGCTATCGTCTGGATTTCGTGCAGGCGGTTGATCAGTTCAGATGGTCAACGCACGTCGAGATCGTCGCGGGTCTTACACTGGTCGATTAACGAAAAGGTGATCTTCCGAGATTCGCCCAAATGGGGTATGCTTCTGGAAAAAACCTGTAAGGGCAAGATCGATGCGGTTTTTAAAGATTTGTGCGATGTTAAGCGTCGTGCTCGGCCTTGGTGCATGCAGCAGCAAGTTCAAGACATATAACGGGCCGGAGGTGACTCACGTTCTGGTGCAAAAGGGTGAGCGGAGGATGTATCTTCTGCACAACGGTCAGGTGCTTAAGCAGTACCGGGTTGGGCTTGGTTTTGCGCCCGGCGGTGACAAGAAACACACCGGGGATGGCCGGACGCCAGAGGGCGATTATTACATCGACAGGCGTAATCCAAACAGCGAATTTCATCTGAGCATCGGCATTTCCTACCCCAACGAACAAGACATTGTCGAGGCACAGGCACTAGGCAAAAGCCCGGGTGGCGATATCTTCATTCATGGACGCCCGCGCAAGTATCGCGACGGCGGTCAAGACTGGACAGCGGGCTGTATTGCCGTGTCCAACTCAGAAATGCAGGACATCTATGCGATGGTCAGGGACGGCACGCCGATTCGAATCACCCCTTGATGCAGCGTCAGCTGGCTGCCGCCGCGCCCGGTATTGCGGAAAGCCCGGGCGCACCTGTCAGCATGGTCCACCAGATCTTGCCGTTCTTTTCCTGATACCAGGCAAAACCAAGTTCGCGGGCAGAGGCATCAAGGATCACCCTGCGGGTCGCATCCTCTTCCATCCACGCGGCGAGGGTTTCAAGCTCGGTCTCGTAGGTTTCCGAAATGTTTTCGCCAACGATCCGGCCAGTGTACCCAACGCGATTGGCCCGGTCGATCGGGGACGATCCATCGGAGCCAAAATGCCATGGGCGGTTCTGCACGGCCATGTCCCGCGAGTGCGTGGCAGCGGCCGCATTCAGTTTGGCGTTGAGCTGCAAAGCCGGGGCGCCAGCCGCTTGACGCAGGGCGTTGACGGAATCCAGTACCCGGAACTCAATACGGCCAGCATCGCCAGCGCCTATTCGATAAACTTTGGGCAGCGGCTTGCCGTCTGGCGCCAAAGTGGCTTGGGTTGACGTCTCGGCGCAGGCAGCCAGAGCTGCCGCGGAGGAAAGAATAATAAACGTACGGCGGTTCATGTTAGCAGCTCTTGGTATCATTCTGTTAACCTATGCCTTATCCTGCACAACGTTGCCAATCAAACCCACATAGGCGTGAGCCTGCGGAAACACGCTCGTTTGAATTGCGACTGAGGCTTTCGGGTCATAATATAACTGCTTACAGAACAATCGTCCGAAAGGAGCCCGAGAACATGGCTATCAACAACGGCAACGGCTTAAGCCGCCGGAACTTTCTGGCGGCAAGTGCGACGATGATCGGGGCCCCTGCTTTGGCCCAGAACGTAAACGAAGGTACGACCGAGATTGAGCGAGAGGTCACAAGTGTTGTGCGGCGGAACATCAGCAGCTTTCGCACGCTCGACTGGCAGCCTTACTTCTCGAATCTGACCAAGGGCGCGATTCTGGTGGATATCAGCAGTCGCGCGCTGCATTTCTGGGAAGATAACGGCAACTACCATCTGTATCCTTCGTCCGTTCCGCTGACAGAAGACCTTACGCGACGCGGCCGGACCGAAGTGGTTCGCAAGGTAGAGGGTCCTGAATGGCGCCCGACACCGTCGATGCGCAAGAGAAACCCGGAGTGGCCGGAATACGTTGGTCCCGGGCCGGATAACCCGCTTGGCTCCCACGCGCTTTATCTGAGCTGGCAATATTACCGCATTCACGGCACCCATGACACGCGCAAGATCGGCCGACGTTCATCCAATGGTTGTATCGGCCTATATAACGAGCATATCGCGCAGCTTTTCAGCATGACTGAGGTGGGCACACAGGTGTTGCTAATTTGACGACAGTTCGTCTAACTGCAATTCAGGCTTGGCAAGATGCAATTGCAATTGCCCAAAAATGCTGCTTAGTCAATTATACGAGGTAAGTCTTGGGTGCCTGTCGTGCGTTCCTCAATGGGCATGGCAGGCGAACATCTGGAGAAGAACATGAAAAAAATCGCACTCGCTGTTGCATTTGCTGCCGCCGCTTCGTCCGCTATGGCTGGTTCCTACGCCAAAGACGACGTTGTAATGGAGCCCGTAGTCGTTGTTGAAGAAGCTGCTCAAAGCTCTTCCTCGGCCGGCATCCTGATCCCGCTGCTGCTTGTTGCAATCATCGCGGCCGCTGTTCACAACAACTAATACTGTTAACTGCGGAACGAATTGGAAAAGGCGCTGCGACGGTAGCGCCTTTTTCATTTGTCATACCCCGAAACTATGTGTGTTACCCGTTTACGAAAGCAGATCATTTGACGGGCGGACGTGCCCCGCCAAAATGCCACGTCTATTGCGGATTTCGGGGCACAAAAAGCTTTGAACATCCGGGTCATCGGCGGAAAGCACCCCGAGTTTGACCAAAATCGCCGCCACAGCACTTTCTGAAGCAACCGTGGTGCCATCAGCGATCTTGAGAGCAATACCCAAGCCCATTTCAGGTAGAATAGCCGTGAAATAGCCGTCGGCACCGGTTTTCAGCGCCAGCGGTTGATTGGCCGCCCGCATCAAAACCGTACAGGCGCGCCCTTCGCCTGCCACCATTTCGGGATAACTGTACATCGCGGCAGCCAGGCGCGCTCCAGCGCGGCTAAGCCCGTCATCGCGGGTGTGAGCGGTGGCAAACCAAGCCATTGCGCGTGACATGGCTTCGACCGTGGTGGCGTAGTTGGGGGCGGAACAGCCGTCGATTCCAAAGCCCGGGCTCTTCAGGTCAGTGACCGTCTCAAAGGCATCAAGACCGGCCGTTTGCACGGGGTGATCGGGATCAACATATTCCGGACCAGCGCCCAAATGTTTGCCAAGCGTCAGAAATCCGGCGTGTTTCCCCGAGCAGTTATTATGCAGCTGACAGGGCGCTTCGCCATCGCGAATCATCTGCAATTTCAGTTTCTTGTCGCGGGTGGGTTGCGGCCCACAGCGCAGATCGGACTCGGACAGTCCAAGGTCGCTTAACCATTTCGAGACTGCGGAAACGTGATCACGCGCCCCTTGATGAGACGCGCAAGCCAATGCCACTTGGCGTTCTGTCAACCGGAATCGCTCCGCCGCACCAGAAGCAACCAAAGGCAGAGCCTGAATCATTTTTGATGAGCTGCGCGGCAAAACAACGGCTTTTGGGTCACCCCAAGCCCGTACTATCCCCTTGCTGTCACTGATGACAGCATGCCCCAAATGGGCGTTTTCAAGGAACGGTCCACGGAACGTTTCGACAAGTAATTCTGGTGCAGTCATGGGGCTTCTCACATCTGAGCGATATTCTGCCAAGAGGGCTTTCGTTTTTCAGCTATTTCAGGCTATTGTCCCGCCGTCGAGAAGAAAAGGTTGTGCCCTGTCAGCGGGCGGATATAGGCCCATGGCGCACCGAGGAATACTGAGGCAAGGACAGCTGGAGGCTGCACAGATGATTTCAAGCTTTGTGCGCGTGATTGCCGCGACTGCGATGGCACTTACGGCGAGCGTTGCCGTGGCGCAGCAGGAAAGCACCAACCGCGTTGACGCAATGACCGACTGGTCCGTTTTCGAGGGCAATGACCCGCGTGAATGCTGGGCGGTCACCACCTACAAGGAAAGCGTCAACACAAAAGACGGGCGTGTTGTTGCCGTCACGCGAGGCGAGATCCTGTTGATGGTGTTCTTCCGCCCCGGCGCGGGGGTCAAGGGCCAGGTTGCCTTTACCGGCGGCTATCCCTTTGCCAATGGCTCGACCGTGAGCGTCAAAGTCGGCGACTCTGACTTTGAGATGTACACCGAGGGCGAATGGGCCTGGCCGGCAACGACTCAGGATGATGCCAAGATGATCACCGCGATGAAGCGCGGCGCGAATGCCGTCATGACTGCGGTCTCGGCGCGTGGCACAAGGACCGAAGACACCTTTTCGCTACTTGGGTTTACCGCTGCCGTGGAAGACGCCGAAAAGCGCTGTTCACAGTAAAGGACCGGGGCGTTGGCCCTGTCACCCAAGGCCGAATTTTTTGGGTATTTAAGACAAGATGAAGCAAGGGCCGGTTTTTGATCGGCCCTTTGTGTTTTGGGCCGAATCCTGTATGGGACGGGCTTGGTTTTCGAAGGATGTGATCAATGGCTGCGGATGCACCTATCACTCAGGATGTCGTGACGATCCCCCGCAAGTTGCCGGAGGGCGGTAAGGTGAACCTTGTGGGTCTGACCCGTGAGGGGTTGAAGGCTGCGCTGTTGCGGGCGGGAACGCCGGAAAAACAGGTCAAGATGCGGGCCGGTCAGGTTTGGCAGTGGATTTATCACTGGGGTGTTCGTGATTTTGCCGCCATGACGAATCTGTCCAAGGATTATCGCGCGCTGTTGGCCGAGGCCTTTGTCGTCGAGATTCCCGAGGTGGTGTCACGGCAGGTCAGCGCCGACGGGACGCGCAAATATCTTGTGCGCATCGCTGGAGGTCACGAGGTCGAGGTAGTCTATATCCCCGAATCTGACCGCGGTACGCTGTGCATCTCGTCTCAGGTTGGCTGCACGTTGACTTGTTCGTTCTGCCATACCGGCACGCAAAAACTCGTCCGCAACCTGACGGCGGGGGAGATTGTCGGCCAGGTCATGATGGCGCGGGACGATCTTGGCGAATGGCCAGAGCCGGGCGTCGGAACGGGTGAAACCGGGCCGCGGCTGTTGTCGAACGTCGTTCTAATGGGCATGGGCGAGCCACTGTACAACTTTGACAATGTGCGCGACGCGATGAATATCGCCATGGACGGCGAAGGGATCTCCCTGTCGCGGCGCCGGATCACGCTGAGCACGTCGGGCGTGGTGCCCGAGATTGCCAAATGCGCTGAGGAGATTGGTTGCTTGATGGCGGTCTCGTTCCACGCCACCACGGACGAAGTGCGCGACAAGCTGGTCCCGATCAACAAGCGCTGGAACATCCGGGAACTGCTGGACACCTTGCGGGAGTACCCCCGCTTGTCCAATAGCGAACGCATCACCTTTGAGTATGTCATGCTGAAGGATGTGAACGACACGGATGCGGACGCGCGGCGACTGGTTCAGTTGATCAAAGGCATCCCGGCCAAGATCAACCTGATTCCCTTCAACGAATGGCCCGGCGCGCCTTATGAGCGTTCAGAATGGGAGCGGATCGAGAAATTCGCCGACATTATTTACAAAGCCGGGTATGCCAGCCCGATCCGTACCCCGCGCGGCGAGGACATCATGGCCGCCTGCGGTCAGCTCAAAAGTGCGACCGAGCGCGCCCGCAAGAGCCGAAAACAGATCGAGGCCGAGGCGGGCATGTAATCCGCTCCTCCGACGGACATGAAAAAGGCGGGGTTGAACCCCGCCTTTTTTCTGCGCCTCTGGTGGCTGATCAGTCGATCCAGCCCTTGAGGTTAGCCTCGACCAAAGCGGAAAGCGCTTTGATATGGGCGTCATCGTCGTTGAGGCAGGGGATATAGGTAAACTCCTCTCCGCCGGCGTGTTCAAAGCTTTCCTTGATCTCTTCGTTGATCTCTTCCAGCGTTTCGATGCAATCGGCCGCAAAGGCGGGCGCGATCACCGCGATGCGCTTTTTCCCCTGTCTGGCCAGATCGGCGACATGGTCCACCGTGTAAGGCTTGAGCCATTCTTCACGGCCAAAAACAGACTGGAAGGTGGTGCAGATCTGGGTGTTGTCCCAGCCCAGACGATCCTTGAGCAGGCGCGTGTTCTTCTGGCACTGGCAATGATATGGGTCGCCTTCAAGCAAGTAGCGCTTGGGCATACCGTGGTAGGAGCAGACCAGCATGTCAGGCTTGGTTTCCAGTTCAGCATAGGCCTTCTCAACCGACTGGGCCAAGGCGGCGATATATAGCGGATGGTCAAAGTAGGGCGGTATGGTGCGGACTGCCGGTTGCCATTTCTCTTCCATCAGCGCCCGGAAGAATTCGTCATTGGCGGTGGCCGAAGTCGCGCCTGCCTGTTGCGGATAAAGCGGGACGAAGAGAATTTTCTGACACCCAGCCTCGACCATGGCGCGCACCTTGGATTTGGTCGACGGATTACCGTAGCGCATACAGAAATCGACCATGACCTGATCGCCATAGCGAGCCTGCATGGCGGCTTTCATCTTGGCGGTCTGGTCCTTGGTGATCGTCATCAGGGGGCTTTCGCCCTTGTCGTGGTTCCAGATCGACTTGTAGTTCGCGCCGCTGGTGAAGGGGCGTTTGGTCAGGATGATCAGCTGCAGAAGCGGTTGCCACTTCCACGAGGCGATGTCGATCACGCGCTTGTCCGAGAGAAACTCGTTCAGATACCGACGCATGGGCCAGTATGTGCAATCGTCCGGAGTTCCTAGGTTGGCCAGAAGGACACCGATCTTGGCCGGTTTGATCGCTGGGTGGTCGGCAGGGGCGTGCTCGGGTCTGACAGCGGCTTTGGTGGCGTCCAGCATCAATTTCGTCCTGTGGTGAAAAACGTTTCGAGGTAAGTATCGTCTTATTTCGATAGGTCAATCTTTGAGCGGGTTTTCCCTGGTTCCCAATGCCTCGGCGAGACTATGGGCCGCAGAGCCGGGCCGGAGGGGCTTGGGTTGGTTTGCGTCAGGAGCCCAGCCCGTCAAGGTGATGATCTCGAAGGTCGCGGGGATGCGGCCATCGTCTTGCGCGAAACTTTCCGAGTACAGTTCGGCGGCGCGCAACAGGACAGCCCGCCTTGTCGGCTTGCGCAACCGCCTTGACAGGGCATTGGTTTCGCCCATGGCGCGTAGATCCCGCATCAGGTGCAGCGCCGATTGATAGCTGGCCGTCAGCGGCATCGTGTCAGCCACGGGAAGGGCAAGGCCGGAGCGTTGCAGCAATCCACCCAGATCGCGGATTTCACCCATCGGCAAGACACGCGGCGACAGTCCGCCTGTTACCTCGATCTCGGCCTGACCAAGTGCGGCGCGCAGCTCGTGCAGTGTTTCACCGCCAAACGTGAAACACAAAAACAGCCCGTCCGGGCGCAGCGCGCGCCTGCTTTGGATGATCTGACCGACCGGATCATTTGCCCAATGCAGCGCCAGCGCATGGATCACCAGATCATGAGCGCCCTCTTTCAGGTCGAGGGTGTCCTCATCCGGGATCATATGTGCATCGGGCAGAATCTTCTGCCACACGTGCGGAAAGGGCGTCACGACAGCGGCACTCGTAAATGTCCTGTTAACCATCGCCAAGCGATCCTGCGCTTCATCGCGGGCGGTTTCGTGCAGAAACAGTGCAGGGTTTGCCGCGGTACGGGCGCGATGGCGGTCAAGGGCCTGACGATCGGTAAGAAGGGGCGGTTGTGTCATGAGGCATGAGATATGAGCTGGGCGCAGCGGATGCAAACGCTTGTGCAATTGGTCTATCCGCCAAGGTGCCTGTCTTGCGGTGGTTTGGTTGAAACGGACTTTGGCCTGTGCGGAGCATGCTGGCGGGATACGCCGTTTATCGCGGGTCTGACCTGTGATCTGTGCGGCACACCGCTGCCGGGGAGTTCCGACCGTGCCGAACATTGTGACGATTGCCTTGCAACCGCTCGGCCTTGGGTCAAAGGGCGCGCAGCTTTGGTTTATAGGGATCGCGGGCGACGGATGGTTCTGGCGCTCAAACACGGGGACCGGCACGACATTGCGCGCCCTGCCGCACGTTGGATGGCGCGGCTGACCCGGCCCGTTGTGCAAAGCGATACATTGATTGTCCCGGTGCCGCTGCATTTGCAGCGCCATTTGTCGCGGCGCTACAACCAGTCTGCCTTGCTGGCCGAGGCCTTGGCCGCAGAGCTGGGCCTGGATTGGTGTCCAGACCTGTTGGAGCGGCGTCAGGCGACGCCTTCGTTGGAAGGGAAGTCGCGCGAAGAACGTTTTCAGACCTTGGCCGGGCGGCTGGATGTGTCACCCCTGCGCGAAGAATTGATCAAGGATCGCAGCGTTCTGATTGTCGACGACGTAATGACCTCCGGGGCAACATTGGCCGCCGCATCCGAGGCCTGCCTTGCGTCGGGCGCAACAGAGGTTTTCGTCAGTGTACTGGCGCGAGTGGTAAAAGATGCCTAAGTATCCTTAGAACAGAAATACGGGATCGCACTATGCAAGACGTTGAAATCTATTCCTCACCCCTGTGCGGATATTGCCATGCGGCCAAGCGGCTTTTGACCCAGAAGGGCGTCGAATTCTCTGAAATCGATGTCCTGAAAGAACCGAACCGCCGGTCCGAGATGATGGACCGTGCGAATGGCGGGTACACTGTGCCGCAGATTTTCGTCGGGAAAACTCATGTGGGCGGCTGTGACGAATTGTATGCGCTGGAACGGGCGGGCAAACTGGACGCCTTGTTGCAAGGCTGATGCGTGTCGCGCTGCTGCAAACCTGTTCGTCGGATGATCCGGCGGAGAACCTTGTCACTGTGCAGGGGTTGCTGCGCGAAGCGGCTAAGCAAGGCGCTCAGTTGGCGTTGATGCCCGAGGTCACCAATTGCGTGTCGATGGATCGTGCGCATCAGGCCGACGTGCTGAAGCTGGAGGCGGATGATCCTTTTTTGGCCGGGCTGACCGAGACTGCGCGGGCCTTGGGTCTTTGGGTTCTGGCGGGATCGATGGCGCTTAAGGCCGAACCGCCCGAGACGCGGTTTGTTAATCGCTCGCTCTTGATTGACGATCGGGGCGCGGTTGTGGCGCGTTATGACAAGATGCACATGTTCGATGTGCAGGTCTCGGAAACGGAAACTTATCGTGAATCCAGCGGCTATGCTCCTGGATCGCGCGCCGTGGTGGTCGATACACCTTGGGCCAGGCTGGGGCTGAGCATCTGCTATGACGTTCGCTTTGCCTATCTGTATCGCGCTTTGGCGCAGGCCGGGGCCGATATCCTGACGGTTCCCTCGGCGTTTTCGCCAGGCACCGGTCCTGCGCATTGGCAGACTTTGCTGCAAGCGCGCGCGATTGAAACCGGCTGCTTTGTGCTGGCTCCGGCGCAATCCGGCACGCATTCAGCGCGCAGCGGGCGGGCCCGTACAACCTATGGGCACAGTATGGTCATTGCCCCTTGGGGCGAGGTGCTGTTGGATGCCGGGATCGAAACAGGGGTCTTTGTCGTGGATCTGGATCTTTCCAAGGTCAAAGAGGCCCGCCGCAAGATCCCGTCATTGACCCATGACCGCAGCTTAGAGGGGCCATTATGAACGATGCCAGCGCCCTTGCCATATCCCTGTTCAGCGAGCTTTTGACAGCGGATCAGTTGCTGCGCGCCCGGCTGACCAAGGTCTTGCCGAACAAGATGGAAATTTCTCATTTCTCGGTGCTCAACCATCTTGGACGGGGTGGAGAGCGCACCCCGGCGCAACTGGCACGGTCGTTTCATGTGACGCGTGGGGCCATGACCAACACTTTGGGTAAGCTCGAATTGTCGGGCTATGTGCACATCCGTCCCGATTGGGATGATGCGCGGCGCAAGCTGGTCTCAATATCACCGGCGGGGAAGGCCGCGCGGGATGCCGCGCTTGCGGCCATTACACCTCTCATCACCGAGATGGTGGGTGAGCTGGGTGAAGATCGGGTGCGCGCAGCATTGCCTGTGCTCCGGGAACTGCGGGTCAGGCTGGAAGAGGGTTAGGCCCTATCCGAAAATGCGCTTGGCATGATCGTTCAGATAGATCTTCAGCCAAGGGGTAAAATCCTGCGGGCGTTTATCGACCTCGGCGCGCAGCGCCGTGAGATCGAGCCAAGCGGTTTCCATCACTTCTTCGGGGTTCGGAACCAGCGGCATTTCCGCCGTTGCCTCAGCCACAAAAATATCGACGACTTCGTGCTCAATCATGCCGCCGCCGACATCGGCTCTATACTCTACCTGTTCACGGAATTGTGGCGATAGGCCTGTAATCCCCAGTTCCTGCTCTAAACGGCGCTGGGCGCAGATCAAGGGATCTTCCTCCCAGTGCGGATGGGTGCAGCAGGTGTTCGCCCAAAGGCCCGGCGTGTGGTATTTTCCCATGGCGCGGCGTTGGATCAAAACTTGCCCTTGGAGCAGGACAAAGACGGACACGGCTTTGTGACGTAACCCGCGCAAATGCGCCTCAAGCTTGTCGACCGGCACCAAGGTGCCGTTGATCCAGGCGGGGATCTTCGTATGCATATCAGGTGCGATTGTGGCTTTTGCGGGCATTCCGGCTTCCTCCTCTATCCGAGTGAGGAGGTCAAGCGCGGCATTTTGTGACATACATCGTAAAAATAAGATGTGTTTGCGCTGAAACGCTTGTTGACTCTGCACGCTTTGCATTAGGTACTGACGCAAATACCTGTAACGGGAGACCGAGAATGAAACTGAAGATCATCACTACCATTGCGGCCGCCACACTGGCCACCGGCGCATTTGCCGACAGCCATGCTGGAACAGGAGATGCCGAGGCTGGCGCCAAAGAATTCGGCAAGTGCAAGTCTTGCCACATGATCGAAGATGCAGAGGGCAATTCAATTGTCAAAGGCGGTCGGACCGGCCCGAACCTTTATGGGGTTATTGGCCGTACTGCGGGCACCTACGAAGGCTTTAGCTATGGCGCCGATCTGGTCGCTGCCGGTGAGGCAGGACTGGTCTGGGATGAAGAGAATTTTGTCGAGTACGTTCAGGACCCCAAGAAATTCCTGGCCGAATATCTGGACAATAAAAGCGCTCGTTCGAAAATGTCCTTCCGCCTGAGAAAGGGCATGGAAGACGTTTATGCCTATCTCGTATCGGTCGGCCCCGCGGCTAATTAAGCCAAAGGCATTGACCTGAACGACAAAGGCGCGCCCTTGGGCGCGCCTTTTCTTTTGGGAATGGCCAAGATCAGTTACCCAGTGCGCTCGCGCGGGCTGTCAGGCCAAAGGCCGATCCAACCAAGCCAAAGACCGTCTGGATCGCGTTGACCGGGGATTCGGTTGCCAGAACCGTGTCGTCCGGATGGATCTGGAATTTGCGCGCTGCAAACAAGCCATCGGCGCTGGTCAGATCAAAGGTAAACACGACTTGCTGCAAATTTGGACCGGTCCCGTCGGGGGCCAAGTGCTCGGCCTTGTATTCCCGAAGAACCAAAACCCCTTTGGGATCTGCGCGGAAATCAGACAGACCGCCCATGAGCGATAGCGCTTCAAGGGCAGTGACCCGATCCTTGGGGAAATAGATCAGGTTCTCCTGACCCGAGGCACCAAGTGCGGTAAAGGCGCGTTCATCAGGCTCGATTATTACGGTGTCGCGGGGTTGCAGCAGCGCATTTTTCGACCCGTTCGCGAAAAGTTCGTCCGCCGAAATTTCGTAGGTCTTGGAGCCGCGCAGCAGGCGGACCTGTGGATTGCGCATATTACTTGGGATGCCGCCTGCGTCAGACAAAACGTTGAGGATTTTGTAGTTCCGCGAAGGCATCGGGTAAGCGCCAGGTTTGGCGACTCCGCCGACCACATCGACGGAATTGTCACGACCCTGCTGCAGGCTAACCTGCACCTGCGCCGAGGGCACAATGGGCTCGAGCCGACTTTGAATCTTGGACCGTGCGCCTGCCGATGTCAGGCCGCGAATGCCGACCTTGTTGACATAGGGCAGAAAGATCGAGCCATTGCCGTCCACCTCTACGCCTCTGATCTCGGTAAACCTCTGACCTGGGTTGGTCAGCAGGGAATTTTCCTGACTGTCCCAGATCGTCACGTCGATCCGATCGCCGGTGCGAATGACCGAAGAGCCTGACCCGTCGGAAGCGTTCGGCCAATGATAGTGCCCGTGCGGACCAGATGAGGGCCAATTGGCGATACCTGGAATGTTCTCGCGCGAAACCGAAACGACCTGAAAGGTCGGGGTCTCGGAGTTTTTCTCAGAGAGCACCTCAGATTGAAGCGCCGCGCCACGAGGCAGGCTACAGGCAGATAATGCCAGCATCGCAGCGAATAATGTGACAAATTTGCGTCTTGCCTTCACGTCGTCCCCCGACATCACCGACCGGTTTTTATTGCTAGTAACCGCTTGTAACGTTGATAGATAGTCTGACGCTGGATTGGAAGTAGAATGAGAAAAACCGTGGTTTCTAACCGTCAGTCGCGCAGAATCCTGCTGCTTGGAGCCAGCGGTATGCTCGGACGCATGTTGCGTGCAGTCTGGCAGAAAAACCCGCCCCAAGATACTGAGGTTACGCCGGTTTTCAGGGGGCGGGCTGATGACGCGTTCGCGCTGCAATGGCATCCCGGCGCGCAGACCGATGGTTTGCCGAAAATCGACGCTGTTGTCGCGATGTGGGGTGTGAAGCCCGGATCGGACGCCGCATTGGAAGAAAACACAGCCTTAGCCATCGCCGCACAGGAGTTGGCGCGCGATTTGGGGGCAACCAAGGTGCTGCATGCCTCCAGCGCGGCGATCTATCAGCCCGGCCCTGATCCGCTGGACGAGGAGGCAAGCCAAATCCCGCCGACGCCCTACGGAAAGGCCAAGTTGGATATGGAAGCGGCAGTCGCGCATTGGCACGCTGAAAATCCCACTGGGCCGGAAAGCGTCTTGATGCGCATCGGCAATGTGGCAGGGGCGGACAGCATTTTCCTGAATCTCGCCAAGGGGGATCGTATCCGTCTGGATCGGTTCAGCGACGGCTCCGCACCGGCCCGAAGCTATATCGCGCCACAGGATCTGGCCGGGGCGATTGTCTCGCTGCTGCGCTCGGACATTACCGGACCGGTGAACCTGAGTGCCCCTGTTGCGACCGGCATGGACCAGATCGCGCTCGCGGCGGGGTCAACGATCGACTGGGTGCCTGCTCCGGAAACGGCCTTGCCAAAGGTGCAATTGGACTGCGGGCGCTTGCAAACGGTCTACACCTTCAACAAACACAGTGCGGAGGCGACTTATCTGGTGGACAGCGCCCGAGCGACGGGAGTGTGGCCATGACCCCTTTTCGCCGCCTGATCGACATTCTGAGCGCCTTTGTCCTTGGCACGGTTCTGATGCCGCTGATCCTTTGGGTAACGGTGCTGCTTTTGGTGAAAGAAGGGCGCCCGATCCTTTATAAGGCCGAGAGAATGAAGACGCCGGACACCGCCTTCCTTTTGTGGAAATTTCGCACGATGCGGCACGATGACGGAGATCGCGGTGTGTCCGGCGGGGACAAGGTCAACCGGATCACCGAAACCGGTGCTTTGCTGCGCCGCAAACGGCTGGATGAACTTCCACAGCTTTTCAATCTATTGCGCGGCGATGTCAGCCTTGTCGGACCGCGCCCGCCGCTTCGCCGCTATGTCGAGATGTATCCCAGGATCTACCGAGAGGTGCTCACGTCGCGGCCCGGGATCACCGGACTTGCCTCGGTGGTGTTTCACAAACACGAAGAGAAATTGCTTGCTGCCTGCAAAACCGCGCAGGAAACCGAAGACGTTTACTGCCGCCGCTGCATTCCGCGAAAGGCTCAGATAGACAAGCTATATGAGCCTCGGCGCAATATCTGCTCCGATTTTCGCGTTATGTTTGCGACTGTCTTCCGCAGCGTCGATCCGCACTAGGCGGGCTTAGCGACGCAGGGCCTGGTTGATGACGTAGCCAATTCCAAAACCAATCCACTGCCGACCGGACAGAATGTTGCCGGCGTTGTCGACGATGTAAGCATTGGTAAATTTCACGCCTTCACCCCGGCACAGCGCGGTCACGACTGTCCCGCTGCTGTAGATTTCACCCGCAGTAACCTGCTGGCGCGCACCGGTAGTAACGTCGCAATTGTACGACTTGGTCTCGGTCACATCTTCCTGGGTCAAGAATCGCTGCTGGTAGGGGGCAGACCCTGCTCGGCGCGCCTGTACCAACCGATACAGCGCGTCCTCTTCAACGTTCATCAGGTCGCCGCCAAAACCGCGCGTTGCGGTGATCATGCCGCGCCGCAACACAATGCCTTGTCGGGTCGAGCTGCCATAGCTTTGGTAAGGGCCATTGCGCTCAATCTCGAGCATCATGAATTGCGCCTTGCGAGCCTCGAACTGAAAGAACTCAATTGGGGCGTCTGTGGCGGCCAGCATTCCGGAGATCTGCTGAGGTGTCACGCCACCGGCGGCTCCGTCGTCCTTTTTGCCTGAAAAGGTCGACGGCAGGTCCTTGACCAGTTCCAAAATCGGGCTTTTTTCGGTGCCGCAAGCGGTCAGGGCGAGGCCCGCGACCAAGGCGAGGCCAAGCCGAAACGTCGTGGTCATTTTCATCGCCAGAATCTCCCCCAGGAGCGAACCACATCGGGTTCATGATAGTCCCGCACCTGATCGTAAAGGCGACCCTGCACGTTCAGACGCGCCCCCCCGTCACGAGACAGGGATTGCAGTGTGATCGTGTCTTTCTTGCGCGAGGGTGTTCCGAGGAAGGAGGCGATCGGAATGGTAAAGCGCAACCCCTTGTCGAAAGACCCTTCGCCAAAGTCTTCGAACGAGGCGTTTGTCTTTGTGGCATAAGCACCAATGGTCCAGCCATTGGCAAATTCGCGGTCGATCGACACCGTTGCGCCGTAATCGCCCGCGAGGTAGCGGCCAACGTCGACTTGTCCGTGGAAGCCGTTTCCAAAGCTGTAATAGGCCGAGACATGGCCGTTCACATTTGGAATATCACGTTTGATACCGGTGACTGGGTCCGTGGTGGTCATGCTTTGAACGCCAAAAAGCTGATCGTAATCACGGCGCAGCACGTAGTTCAGCTCGGCTCCGAAGGCGAGGCGGCTGTTGACGGGCTTCCAAAGGATTTCACCCGAGGCACCGGCGTACATGGATTCGAGATAACCAACCGTCAGACGGCTATAAAGATTGCGACCGGGACGCCCGTAGGCTGCCACTTGCAGGAACTCGACGGCCGGGTCTCCGTTCAGGGTGTAAAGCCCGCGATCCGTACGCACCCGCGGCAGGTTGGATTCGTCCCGCCGGATTTTGTTGTTGCGATTGTTACCGAGCTCTTTCTTCACAGCGCCCGATACGACGATGTTCGGGGTAATCTGCCAATCGGCGCTGGCACGCAGGCCGCCTTGCAGGCCGACGGGGTTGCTGGGGTCAAACAGGGCGACCGAGGCATAGGGACCAAACGACCAGCGGAACTTGGGATACAGACCCGGATCCAAATCCGGCAACCTGCCGTAGGCATCCGTGATCGAGGTGCGTGCCAAAATTTCGTCGGCATTCTCATGCTCAAGACGCTCCAGATCGGAACGGCGGATGGTCACAGCTGACATTGCCATCCCGTTCATCACTGGGATGATAACGAACTCTTCGACCGAGGCGGGCAGCGTGCGGCTCATGGAGCGCGCAGTGCGGCCAATGGCCTGCGAAGGTGCGCCGTATCTGGGGTTCACGAGGCGCACGGTCGCGCGGTTGGCTTCAAGTCTCAGGCCTTCGACCAAGAGACCATCCTTGGCGGCCAGCGAGCGCAGCTCTTTGTTGGCCGAGGTGATGACACTCTGGTTTCCAACCCAGCCAAGATCGCTTGCCGATCCGGCAGGCCGTACCTTGATGGGATAAGAGGCCTGTTCGATGCCGCCAGCCACGCCAAAGGTCTTGGGATTCAGGACCAAAGTAAACTGCGCGCCGATCTCGTTGCCATTGGCATGATATAGCGACAACTGAGAGCCGCTGCGGAACCGGTAGTCGATGCCAAAATTCCACGGGCTGGTTTTTGACATCTGTCCGCGGGTCGATTCCAGATTGTAGTTGTCCGAGGAGTATTCGACCGAGAAATTCCAATTGGCGTTCGGGGCATAGCTGACGCCGCCAAATCCGGCCACGGGCCCGCGGAACCACCGGTCGTATGTCGGAACACCGCCCGCGCCCAGAACGACGTTTGGCCGCGTGCCGGTTGTGGCGAACGAGTTGTAGCTGCCAAGCCGTCCCCATCCTACACCGCCGGTGAGCCTCAGGCCAGGCGCCAAGGTCTTTGTCGCGACGATGTACTCGCCCCCGTAAAGTCCGGTGCCGATCAAGTCCTGAAACCCGACAACAACAGAGGGGCGGATTTTGCCTTCGGTCAGCAGTTGATAGCGCAGATCGAAACTGCGGTCGTAGTACACGCCGTTCTGACTGTCTGGATGGTTAAAGTTGTCGATACCGGAATAGCGGAAGGTTCCGGAAAGGCGCGGAGTGATCTGGAACGACAAGGTGGTGCGGCGGCTGTCACCAAGCTGGCCCATCGTCGCTGCGATCGTCGCATCTGGATCCACTTCGGCGGTGGGCATGTCGATCAGGCCCGGCACCCCGTACAGGTTATGGCTGGGAACATAGGGCGCTTCTTGCGCAAATGCGGCTGCCGACGTCAGTCCGAACGCCGTCACGAGGGTCAACCCGCGCAGGCTTTTCCTATATCGCGTCATTGCCGAGAAGTGTTCCGGCATGCCCGGCCCCTTTCAGAAGGTTCTGTGGTTTATCCTGTGCTAGTCATTTTGACGCGCCCTGTCCATTGATCGGGCTTACGCGCGGGCACTCTGTGGGAAAATCGGCACGGCTTTGCCAACGGTCGTAAACCGCCCTGCGCATTAACGGAACATTTTTAATCGTTAAGTCGCTGGTAAACCCTGCCGGATATACCGGTCAGTGGTGAGAAAAAGGTGGTGATATGAGTGGCGACAACAAGGTTGCGCCAGTCATTATCAAACGAAAGAAAGTCGTCAGCGGCGACGGGCACCATGGCGGTGCGTGGAAGGTGGCTTATGCCGACTTCGTGACCGCTATGATGGCGTTCTTTTTGTTGATGTGGCTGTTGAACGCGACAACTGAAAAACAACGCAAAGGTATCGCGGATTATTTCAGTCCAACTGTGGCGCTGGCCCGTGTTTCGGGCGGCGGAGATGGTCCCTTGGGCGGCGACTCGGTTTTTGCCGAGAATGTTCTGCCACGGATGGGAACCGGCTCGACCAGCCTGAGACCAATGGCGGACAACCGCGAAAAGGGCAGTTTTTCCAAGGGCGAAAGCTCTGATCAGGATACCCAGACAGAGGTTTTTGAACAGGCCGAAGACATGCTGATGGGGCGTGGCGGCGAAAGTATGGTCGCTGACGAGCTGATGAAGCACATCTTTACCGAGGTCACAGACGAAGGGCTGGTGGTAGAACTTTTTGAAACTCAAGAGGCGCCGCTGTTCAAAGGTGAGGCCGAGCCGACCCAGTTGCTGCGTGATCTGGCGATCGTGCTGGTGCGCGCGGCGCAGATCGTGACCAATCCCATCGCGATCGAGGGTCATACGGCGGCCTATCCTGTCGTGCTGGCAAAGAACCCTTCCTGGGATGTGTCTGGAATGCGTGCGACAGCGTTTCGGGAATTGCTCTTCAAGGCGAATCTTCCTGAACAACGTGTCCAGCGTGTGACGTCACATGCGGATCGCGAACCGCGAGAGGCCAATACCATGGATCTCCGAAACAGTCGTATCGAAGTGGTCTTTCTGAGGAGACAACTAGAATAGACCAAGAGTGAGTTGTATTTTAGCTGTTAGCGTCGCGTTAAACCAACGCCCTTATCTGTTGTCCTCGGAATATTACCGAGACAGCAGAAAGGCGTGTCATGACGATCTCCTCCTCCCTCAATGCCGGTGTGGCGGGCCTCGCGGCGAATGCTACGCGGCTTGGGACCATCTCAGATAACATCGCGAACTCAGCAACCAATGGCTACAAACGCGTGGAAACCGATTTCCAGTCCATGGTGATCGGATCCAATGGCGGTACATATACAGCAGGCGGCGTGCGCACGACCACGCAACGGCTGATTGACGAATCGGGCGCCCTAGTCGCCACTACGAACGCAACGGATCTTGCGGTGCGCGGACGGGGCTTCCTGCCGGTTGCACAGTCGGCCGAGGTTCTGGCTGGCAACGGTGACCCCCAGATGTTCCTGACGACGACAGGATCGTTCCGCGTTGATGCGGATGGCTATCTGCGCAGCGAATCGGGCCTTATGCTCCTGGGCTGGCCAGCCAATGCGGACGGCACCATTCCAACCAACGCGCGGGACACCTCGGCATCTTTGGAACCTGTGCAGATCGCTCTCAATCAATACCTGAGCGAACCCACGACCTCGGTCACGCTGGGTGTGAACCTTCCGGCGACAGAAACCTACGCTGGAGCATCGGGTGACGACCTTACTCTGCCGGTGGAGTATTTTGATAACTTCGGCCGGTCCGAAAATCTGACCGTAACCTTTAGCCCGACCATCCCTGCGGCGGGTTCATCCAACGAATGGACGGTTACCATTACCGATTCGGCGAGTGCAGGGGCCGTAATTGGCGAATACACGGTCACGTTCAATGACACGCAGGCCGATGGCGGGACCTTGGGTACCGTAACCGATATTTCAGGCGGTGCTTACGATTCGACGACAGGCTCTTTCATTGTGAACGTCGCCGGCGGCCCGATCGAAATCACTGTTGGGACACCTGGATCGAATGGCGGACTAACCCAGCGCTCGGACTCCTTTGCTCCTTTGAACATTGGCAAGGACGGCTCTCCGGCGGGGAACATGACCTCGGTTGAAATTGACGAGAACGGCTTTGTTTATGCCTTCTTCGATACCGGGATTACGCAGACCATCTATCAGGTCCCGTTGGTCGACGTTCCCAATCCGAACGGCATGGTGGCACTGGATAACCAAGTCTACATGCCTTCCCCGGAAAGCGGCAGTTTCTTCCTTTGGGATGCAGGTGACGGCCCGACTGGCGATGTCGTCTCTTATGCGCGGGAAGAAAGCACCACTGATGTGGCAAGCGAGCTGACCGACATGATCCAGACTCAACGTGCGTATTCGTCGAATGCCAAGGTTATCCAGACCGTCGACGAGATGCTTCAGGAAACCACAAACATCAAGCGCTGACGGTTTTCCGTCAGCCTTTTAAGGAGGCTGCGACATGTCGCTTACTGGTGCACTTTACAACGCGTTCAGCGGCCTCAAGGCCAATTCCCGCGCTGCGGCTTTGGTGTCGACGAATATTTCAAACGCGACAACCGAAAGCTATGGGCGACGGGAATTGGCGGTTTCTGCTGGAGCCGTGGGAAGTCATGGCGGGGTGGTTATCAACGGCGTGATCCGCC
Source organism: Pacificoceanicola algae (assembly GCF_049341065.1). Taxonomy (NCBI): domain Bacteria; kingdom Pseudomonadati; phylum Pseudomonadota; class Alphaproteobacteria; order Rhodobacterales; family Roseobacteraceae; genus Pacificoceanicola; species Pacificoceanicola algae. The sequence goes on from NZ_JBMPIX010000004.1 coordinate 255,038, forward strand.
ATTCCGACCCGGTTCTGATGGCTGACCGCCGGTTGTCCGACGCAAGTATGGGCGCTGCCGGGGACATGTACGCCTTTGCAAGCCGAATGGAGGATCTGGTCGGCGAAACGGGAACGCCCGGTTCGCTGACGGATCGCGTCACGGCCCTTGAAAACGCATTGATAAACGCCGCTTCGAATCCGGCGTCGACTCAGCGGCTTGAAAATATCTCGACGACGGCAAATGATCTGGCGAAAACCATCAACACGCTGTCCGACGAAGTTCAGGTCGCGCGCCAAAGTGCCGACGCTACGATCGCGCGGCATGTACAGACCTTGAATGAAACCGTCGCGCGATTGGATGAAATCAATGACGATGTGATCAAGGCCAATAGCACCGGTGGCGATGTATCGACGTTGCTGGATGAGCGCCAACGCCTGATCGACGGTATTTCTGAAATCGTTCCGCTTCGCGTGGTGGCACGGGATCGAGGTGAGATCGCCCTGTTCACCCGCGGCGGTGCCGTTCTATTGGATGGCCGTCCGATGGAGGTCGGGTTCGAGCCGACCCTGTCGATCGGGGCGGGCATGACCCTGGCGGGGGGACAACTCAACGGTCTTACCCTGAATGGGCTGGACGTAAATTCAACCGACGCGGGGATGTTCGCGGGCGGTAGTCTGGGCGCACAGTTCGAGTTGCGCGATGTTGCAACGGTTGAGCGCCAGTCGCAACTTGACGGTATTGCCCGCGACCTGATCGAGCGTCTCGGGCCCGGAGGACCGGACATAACTCTTGGTGCAACTGATCCCGGTCTGTTTACCGACGCCGGGATCGCTTTTGATCCTCTGAACGAGGCTGGAATCGCCGGACGTCTTGAAATCAATTCTCTCGTCGCCCCCGGCAGCGGAGAAGCGTGGCGACTGCGCGACGGTCTAGGCGCAGCAACGCAGGGAGAGGTTGGCGATGCCTCACTTCTGACTGCAATCTCGGCCGCTCTGGAAGAGCCAGTTCTTCCCGGTTCCACGTCTTTGGATTCGGTCCCGCGCAGCTTCATCAATCAGGTTTCGGGCTTTGCTTCGGATGTGGTGGGCACCCGGGTCCGGGCTGAGAACGAACGCGCCTTCACAATATCGCAAAATACCGGGCTCAAAGAACTTGAGCTCTCTAAAGGGGTCGATACCGACCAGGAATTGCAACGACTCATGCAGATCGAACAACTTTACACCGCCAACGCAAAGGTGATGTCGACGGTCGATCAATTGCTTGAGCGTCTGATGAGCATCTGAGGAGGACAAGAATGGATTCTGTAGGAAATCTGGCCCGCTCGCTGGTACTGCGCACCAATCAGGTGCGTCTGCGCGACGAGATGGACAAATTGGCGGTCGAAGTTTCGACCGGCATGACCAAGGACGCTGGGAAACATCTGGGCGGAGATCTGACCGGCTTGCTGGCGATTGATCGCTCGCTGTCGAAACTGGATGCTTACAGGATTAACACGACCGAAGCAGCCTATCTGACCGGTACCATGCAGACCACTTTGGATGAAATGCAAAGCCGCACCCAGACGTTGTCGCAGACCCTGATTGCGGCGGATTTGACACCATCCGGCGAACTGCTTTCCACCATGTCCGAGGATGCAAAAAGTACGTTGGGCCAGATGCTGAGCGGTATGAACCGCTCGGTCGCCGGGCGTTTTCTTTTCTCCGGAACGGCAACGGATCGGGCTGCCGTTGCGGGAATTGACGACATGATGACCGAACTCAGGACCGCAGTTGCGGGGCAGACCGATCTTGCCGGTATCGAGGCCGCGCTTGATGTCTTTTTCGACGCTGGTGGGACATATGAGACGACGATTTACGAAGGGTCTGCCAACGGTCTCGCGCCCTTGCGTCTAAGTGAAAACGAGACTGCCAGCGTTGATATCCGCGCAACCGATCCGGTGTTTCGAGAACTGATGAAACCAATCGCCATGGCTGCCCTGGCCTCCGACGCGAGCCTCGGATTTGACGAGGCGCTGCAAGGCAAGCTTTTGGCCAAAGCCGGGCGGGATCTTCTGGGCGCACAAAAGCCACTGGTCGAATTGCGCGCCGGTTTGGGAGCTCTTGAGGGGCGGATCGAAGAAACGCAGACCCGAAACTCTGCAGAACGCACGGCGACCAGTCTGGCCAAGCTTGATCTGGTCGGAACGGACCAATACGAGACTGCCGCCAGGTACGAAGCCATTCGCGGGCAGTTGGAAAGCCTATACGCGATTACCGCACGCTCGCAGCGACTTTCGCTGGCGGAGTATCTTTGATGGGCAGATTTTTCGCGCTATTTCTCGCGCTACTGGTCACGGCCAATATGGTTCAGGCGCAATCCGTCCGGATCAAGGATCTGGTCGAGGTGGACGGCGTGCGCTCCAACGATCTGGTAGGATATGGCCTCGTCGTCGGTTTGAACGGAACGGGCGACGGTCTGCGCAATTCGCCATTCACCGAAGAAATCATGTCGAATATCCTGGAGCGACTGGGTGTGAACGTGACCGGCGAACAGTTCCGCCCAAGGAATGTTGCCGCGGTCATTGTGACCGGCCGGTTGCCCGCATTTTCGCGGGTAGGAAATCAGATTGATATAACGGTTTCAGCCATTGGCGATGCCAAAAGCCTGCTTGGCGGTACTTTGATCATGACCCCGCTGAACGCTGCTGACGGACAGATATATGCCGTAGCGCAGGGGACCGTCATTGCAGGTGGCGTGGCGGCCGAAGGCGATGCCGCCAAGGTCGTTCAAGGGGTTCCCACCGCCGGGGTCATCCCATCCGGTGCCCGGGTCGAGCGCGAAGTGTCTTTCGATTTTACCCAGCTTTCCAATCTGCGACTTGCTCTGCGTGAACCGGATTTCACGACCGCCGCAAGGATCGAAGAGGTCATAAACCGGTCCATTGGCCGTCGTGCCGCAACGATGCTGGACGCGGGAACGATCACCGTAAATTTGCAACAAACAGGCGCAGCCTCGCCCGCACGCGCAGTTGTTGCCATTGAGAATCTGTCAGTTGAGCCTGAACGCCGCGCACGGGTCGTTGTCGATCAACGCTCTGGGACGATTGTCATGGGATCAGACGTCAGGATTTCCCGCGTCGCGGTTTCCCAGGGCAACCTGACGCTGCGCATAGAAGAGGCTCCGCTTGCGGTGCAGCCAAATCCGTTTGCCGAAGGTCAGACCGTCGTTGTGCCCCGCAGCGCAGCGGGCATCGTGGAAGAGCCGGGAATTGGACTGGCCGAGGTGCCTGAAGGTACGTCATTGTCCGAAGTTATTGCTGGCCTGAATGCGCTTGGTGTCAGCCCTCGCGACATGATCGACATTCTGAAAAGCATCAAGGCAGCAGGTGCGCTGCACGCTGAATTCGTCGTGATGTAGCGGATTTTGCGCCGCTGGTGAGAGGTTCTTAACGGCTGGCTGTCATCTTCATTGTTAGTTTTGGATCGGGAGTCCGGGAATGCTGGGAATTATCGGTATCGCCGTTATGTTCATCATGGTTTTTGGTGGATATCTGCTGGCGGGTGGCAAGCTGGCCATCATCCTAAAGGCACTGCCATTTGAATTCATGATGATCGGTGGTGCCGCAGCCGGCGCGTTTCTGATCAGCAATGACGGTGGGGCGGTCAAGCATACATTGAAGGATGTTGGGAAGGTCTTCAAAGGCGCTAAATGGAAGCCAGAGGACTACCGGGACCTCCTTTGCCTGCTTTTCGAATTGATTCGCCTTGCCCGCAGCAGCCCGGTTGCAATCGAAGAACATGTTGAAACCCCTTCGGAATCGACGATATTTCAAAAATATCCAAAGATCCTTGGCGACAAAAACGCCCTTGAATTGATCTGCGACACAATGCGGTCAGTTTCGATGAACTACGACGATCCGCATCAGGTCGAGGAGGTTCTGGATAAAAGGATTGAAGGATTGCAACATCACGCGCTGCATTCGAGCCACGCGTTGCAGTCGATGGCGGATGCTTTGCCAGCTTTGGGCATTGTTGCTGCTGTTTTGGGTGTTATCAAAACGATGGCCTCAATCGACCAACCACCAGAAGTGCTGGGCAAACTGATTGGTGGTGCACTTGTCGGTACGTTCCTGGGGGTGTTTTTGGCTTACGGGCTGGCGGCTCCGTTCGCGACCAAGGTCAAGGCTGTTGTTGATGAGGATATGCACTTCTATCAGTTGATCCGCGAGGTTCTGGTCGCGAACCTGCACAATCATGCGACCAATATCTGCATTGAGGTTGGCCGTCAAAACGCGCCCTCTCATTTCCGCCCCAGCTTCATCGACTTGGAAGAGGCGCTGAAATCCGTCAAGCAGGATGCGGCATGAGGTCGTTCGCTCTGGCAATCCTGACCGCTTTTTTGCCGGTGATCGTTTTCGCCCAGCAGGTCACTGTGCGGGCTGGCGAGCATGGTGATTTTACACGCTTGGTTTTCAATGTGCCGGTTGGGACGCAATGGGAGCTTGAGCAAGAAGCGGGCGCAAACCAGATGCGCCTCGTTCTTCGGCGCGATGGATTAAAATTTGATACAAGTCGTGTCTTTCAGAAAATCGATAACAGCCGCATCTCTGGCTTTGAGCCCGTGAATGGGCAGTCAGCACTGGACATCCTGCTGAACTGTAATTGCGCCGCAGAGAGTTTCGTTCTCCGCAACAGAATGATTGTCTTGGACTTCCGCGGTGCGGATGCCGACGTGGTTACTGCCCAACCGGAACCAGAAAAACCGATCACCACCGAAGCAAATCTTCCATACACTGCTCAGGATATCTCGCTGGCACGCGAGTTATCGAAAGTGCGTGTCGCAGGGATTCCCGGCGTTGGACCTTCGAAACAGCCAGAACCACTTTTGCCGAGCGTCTCAATCCTGCGTCCAGAAAACCAGCAAATTGAAAAGGTAAGCAATCAACCTAAAACGACGGATCCTTACGAAGTCGGCGACTCAATTGCCGAGGATCTGGCGAGGGCAGCAACGCAAGGACTTTTGGATCCCGCTGTTCAAGCGGCGCCGGATCCGCGTCACATAACACTTCATCCCGAGGAGCAAGGCTTGGAAGACAACGGTTCTGACGCCGAAGCCCACTCCGCCGATCTTTTTGAGCAGTTGGCTGAGATCAATCCAGACTCCGCTAAAAAAGGGGTCATATCCATCGGCGGCATTCAATGTACTTCCGACAAAAAGCTCAGAATCGCTGAGTGGGGCCAAGCTGACAGCATCCTGGAAGTCCTTGCCAGAGACAGGTCGCAGCTTTTTGGCGAGTTTGACAAAGTTAATGACCGGGCGCTTCAAGATTATGTACGCGCACTTCTACACTTCGGCTTTGGTGCCGAAGCGCGCGCGGTGCTAAGCGCGACCCCGGAACATCCAGATCCCATGCTGCAGGCCATCAGCTATATGGTCGATGGGGAAAAGGAGCCGACCGGCTGGTTCTTGAAGCAAGCCAACTGTGATACAAACGCTGCCTTTTGGGCGGCGCTCAGTGGCGGTGTCAAACCCGAGGACACGCATTACAACAGTCAGGCAATTCTGCGTGGTCTCGAAGCACTTCCTGTCCATCTGCGTGAATTTCTGGGGCCGCAATTGGCAAACCGCCTTTCGCTTGCCGGAAAGTCTGACCTTGCCCGCGACGTTCTCAGGCGGCTGGAGCGACTCCACGGGGGAGCGACGGCCAGCCTTGCCCTGAATGAGGCGCAGCTTGAGTTGCGTGAAGGAAATATTGAAAAAGCCGACACGACGCTCAAGTCTATCCAAGCTCTTCCCGGGGCCGCTGCGCCCAGCGCCATTACCACAGCCGTCGACATTGCGCGTGCGAAAGACCAGTCAGTGTCTGGTGAGGTTGTTGCCTTGACGGCTGCATACGCGTCTGAGCTGAGGGACAGCGAACAGGGCCCGGAACTTTGGCAGGCCCACATAAGATCCAGGCTTTTGAACCGGCAGTTTCCAGAGGGCTACGAAGCGCTGCAGGATTCGGTGGGGATCCCCGCCGAGATGGTCCGGGACACTACGATTGAAGTGTTCAAGGCACTGACCGCGCAGGCGGAAGATGTTGAATTCCTGAAGTTTGCAATGGGCGGCATGCTGCATTCCGAAGACCTCGGAAATCCTAGCTTGGACTTGGCGATCATTCAGCGTTTGCTGGATCTGGATATGGCCGAGGCCGCGTTGGATCGGCTCGACACCACCCCGGAAAAACCGGGCGCACACGAATTTCGGCTTGCGCGAGCGCGGGCGTTGTTGGCTCTGTCCCGTCCCGAAGAGGCTGAAATTGTTCTTGTTGGCTTGAGAGGCGAAAAGATTTCCGAGTTGCGTGCGGAAGCCCGGCGTCAGATGGGCGACTTTGACTACGCCAGAAACATTTATGAAGAGATGGGGCAATCTGATGATGCTCTGAATGCCGCGTGGTTGTCAGGCGATTGGGAGCGCGTCGCGCAAGAAGGGGAAAACCCGCTCGCTCAAGCGGCCCGCTTGACCGAGGCTACTGCGCCCGCGCCAGAGGCGCCGAGCTTGGGTTATGCCGAGGGCTTGACTGGCGAGAGCGCACAAACCCGCGAAACGATCCGCGCATTGTTGGAAGCCACACGTATTGGCGCCGGCAATTGAGATAAACTTACCAAAAATAAATCTCTTCTGATTAGCACTTGAAGGGCGCGTGAACACGCCTGGTAAGTGACCCAAGAGGCCAAGAAATGGCATCCACGGATATTCTGATCAACTCCCGCCCGGTGGCTCGCAAAGACCATTTGATGGCGGGATCTCCCAGCTGCGTGCGCCCCGTCAAAAGTGCGATGATCGCAGCCGTTGGTATACAATGGCAGCCAACTCTTGGTTCACCGCATTGCTTCAGGAAGATTCCCGAACTCAAGGTAGGAGCAGGCCATTGAACATGAGCATTTCGGCATTTTTCAAGCCGACCATTCTCTTGGCATTGGCGCTTATGGCGATCATCGTCATGATGATTTTGCCAATGCCGTCCTGGGTTTTGGATGTTGGTCTCGCGGCCTCCTTCGGGATCGCGATTTTGATCTTCACAGTGACCTTGTTCATTGAACGACCGCTTGATTTCTCGGCCTTTCCGACGATCCTGCTGACGTCTTTGATGCTGCGCCTTTCACTGAACGTCAGCTCGACCAAACTGATTATCGGTAACGGGCATACGGGCACTTCAGCTGCAGGCGACGTGATCGAAGGGTTTGCCAGCTTCGTCATGGGCGGCAGCGTCTTCCTTGGCCTGGTGGTTTTCGGCGTTCTGATGATCGTCAACTTTACGGTCATCACCAAAGGCGCAGCACGAATGGCCGAAGTTTCGGCCCGTTTTGCGTTGGACGGCATGCCGGGCAAGCAGTTGGCGATTGACGCGGACATGGCCGCAGGTGCGATTGACCACGCCGAAGCAAAGGCGCGCCGTGATCGAGAGCAGCAGGAAACGACCTTCTTCGGATCACTGGACGGTGCGTCCAAATTTGTGAAAGGGGATGCGGTTGCCGGCCTTCTGATCACCGGGCTCAATTTCATCATGGGCATCGCCATGGGCGTTTTCGTGCATGATATGAGCTTTTCGAATGCGGTGGAAACATACGCGATCCTGACGGTTGGCGATGGGCTGGTCACTCAGATTCCGGCGGTTATCATCTCTATTGCCGCGGGTTTGCTGTTGGCGCGCGGCGGAGCGACTGGGGCCACGGACGTTGCCATCCTAAGCCAGCTAGGTCGTCATCCTTCGGCGCTTTTGACTGTCGGCATACTCATGGGTCTCTTTGCCCTTGTTCCCGGCTTGCCTTTTATTCCCTTCATTCTCGGTTCGATCATTCTGTGTGGTGCGGCTTGGTGGGTCGCAAATCGTCCCGAACCGGAGGAGCCCGCGCAAGACGCGCAAGCCGAAGAGCAGGCGCCGACCCAGCGGCCAATGGGCGATGTTTTGGACCTGGACGATATCCATGTCGAATTTGCGCCTGATCTCGTCAATATGGTGCTTGATCCGGCGACGGGGCTGGACATCCGGATTGCCAACATGAGGACCCACGTTGCCTCAAATTATGGGCTGATCCTGCCGGAAATGCGGTTGACGGATGCACCTGAACTGACCACGGGCACCTACGTCATAAAAATTCACGGGGTTGAGATGGCCCGTGGCGAATTGAACGCAGATCTTGTGCTTGCCTTGATGCCCGAAGACCGTGCATCGCTTCCTGCGGGGCATGATGTGACCGAGCCGGTTTATGGCGCGCCCGCCCGCTGGATTCGCCCCGAGGATCAGGAGCGGGCCGCCATCACCGGAGCCACCATCGTCACCCCGACCGAGGTTCTGGCCACCCATCTTCTGGAGGTTGTCCGCCGCAACTTTGGTCGCTTGCTGACACTTAAAGCTCTCCGCCGCTTGCTGGATGAAATGGTTTCGCTGACCAATCCCGCACGGGCCGAAGCGAACCGCAAGCTGATCGACGAATTGATCCCGGACAAGGTACAGATCGACACACTGCATCATGTGTTGCGCCTATTGCTGGATGAACAGGTTTCGATCCGTAACCTGCCGCTGATCCTTGAGGCGATTGCCGAGATGCGCGGCCAGCAGACCCAGCCCGAGGCGATCTGCGAACATGTCCGGCAGCGTCTGGGCTTCCAGCTTGTCGCCGGTTTGCGACGCAAGGATGGAACGATACCCTTGATTCAGCTCGCTCCCGAATGGGAAGAGACATTCCTTTCCTACCAGATCGAAGGCGTGCAAGGCGCGTTGGATGTCGCCCTTCCGCCCGACCGCTTCGAAGCGCTGACCGAGGGTCTGGCTGAACAGATTGGTGAGGCGGGTAACCGAGGCGTCTCGCCCGCGATTGTCACCTCATCGCGGCGGCGCCGGTTTTTGCGAACAGTAATGGCTGCCAAGGGGATGACCAGCCCTGTCATGTCCTTCGAAGAAATCGGTCTTGAGGCGCGGCCAGCGCTTATTGGCGTGGTCGCCGCGTGATTCCCGGGCTCGAGGATGCGGTGACGCTGACGACCTCGGCGCTTTGGGGCGGCTTGATCGTGTTTTTGCGCGTCGGCGCGGCCATGTCTGTCTTGCCTGCGCTGGGTGAACAGATGCTGTCAGTCCGTGTCAAACTGGTTCTCGCTCTTGTCTTGACTTCCGTCGTGGCGCCCGCGGTCCTTCCGCGCATAGACCTGCCTGAGCCGGGCATGGGCAGTCTTGTCGCGGCCGCCGTCACCGAAACGCTGTCCGGGCTGTTTTTGGGCATCATGTTGCGGCTCTTTGTTCTGGCCATCCAAACGGCCGGATCCATTGCGGCGCAGTCGACGTCTTTGGCGCAGATCTTTGGGTCTCAGGGCATGGATCCTTTGCCTGCGGTGGGTCACATCCTGACCATATCGGCGCTGGCATTGCTGATGGCGACAGGCTTTCATGTGAAAGCTGCCGCATATCTGGTGTTATCCTACGACATCCTGCCGCCTCTCATGTTTCCTGACCCGGCGGCGGTGGCCGATGCCGGACGCGAACGCATTGGTCAAAGTTTTGCGCTGGGGTTCAGTCTTGCCGCGCCGTTTGTAATCCTTTCGGTTTTGTACAACCTCACGCTTGGCGTCATCAACAAGGCGATGCCACAGTTGATGGTGGCCTTCGTCGGCGCGCCGGTGATCACTCTTGGGTCGATCGCCATGCTGCTTTTGTGTGCGCCGATCATCCTGACTGTCTGGCTGGAAGCCCTTGAAGGGTTCCTCGCGAACCCGTTCAGGTGACGTATGTCGGATGAAGACGACAGCGCAGAAAAGAGCCACGAAGCTTCCCCACGAAAGCTTGAGGAAGCGCGAAAAAAGGGTGAAATCCCGCGTGCCCCGGATCTGTCCACGGGGATGTCCTACCTTGGGCTTCTTCTATGCGGTTTGGTGCTGGGCGGGCCGGTATTGCGCGAGTTTGCCAATGCTCTGCTGCCGCTGATCGAGCAGCCGGACAGGCTCGAGTCGTTGTTCTTTCGCGATGGCGCGCAGGAAATCGCGGGCGAAGTAATGTCGGCGACGCTGGTGCCGACTCTGCCGATCATGACCGTGCCGGGTATCATGGTCCTGCTGACGCTGCTCGCCTCGCGTGGCATAATCTTCACGCCTTCCAAGCTGATACCCAAGGGGCAAAGGCTGAATCCGATTGCCAACGCAAAGAACAAATTCGGTCGGCGCGGGTTGTTCGAGTTCTTCAAGAGCTTTGTAAAACTCACGGTCTATTCGATCTGTCTGGGTTTGTTCCTGAAGGGAAAACTCGGACAAATCGTTGGTAGCATTTACGCCTCGGCTGGCGAGGGGGTCGTCATGATGACCGACCTGATGATGCAGTTCCTGACGCTGGTTGTATTGATCGCCCTGACCATTGGCGGCCTCGACTTTTTCTGGCAGCGGGCCGAGCACCTTCGCAAGAACCGCATGACGCTGAAAGAATTGCGCGATGAATTCAAGGAATCAGAGGGCGATCCGCACTTCAAACAGGCGCGGAGGGGGCGGGCGCAAGAGATTGCACTGGCGCAAATGATGGGCGCTGTGCCTGACGCCGATGTGGTGATTGTGAACCCGACGCATTTTGCCGTTGCGCTGAAATGGAGCCGTATGCCCGGGGCCGCGCCGGAATGCGTGGCCAAGGGGGTGGATGAAATTGCTCTGAAAATTCGGGAGATTGCGCAGGAAAACAAGGTGCCGATTCATTCTGACCCACCAACTGCGCGCGCGCTCTATGCAACCACGGAAATTGGCAATGAGATTTCTCCGGAACATTACAAACCAGTGGCCGCCGCCATCCGCTTTGCCGAGGCGATGCGTGTCAAAGCCCGCAAGAGGGGATGGTGATGGCGCAAAACTTTGACGACCTCATTCAAGTGACGGATCTTTTGCAGGAGAGGGCGCTGGACAAGCATCGCCAGAACCTGGCCGAAAGCCGGAAGCTGAAAGAAGAACTGGCCCAGATCGATGCCTTCCGGCAGGCGGTTCAGGATGATGCTGGATCACTGGGCGCACGCCGATTGTCCGGGGCGGATACGCTGTGGCAGACGTGGTTGGTGCGCAAACGGGCCACGATCTTGCAACATATGGCGATGGCGCGCGCGAAAGAGGCGGACAGCCTTGCCCATGCGCGAACGGCGCAGGCTCGGTTCAATGCGGCCGAGCGGCTGGACGCCGAGGAAAAGCGCAAGTCGCGGGAAAAACGCCAGTTGGCTCAGACGGAAACGCTCGAAGCACTTGGCCGGTTGCGGCAAGCTATGGCGGAAGATCGCGGATCATAGTTTGCGCGCCCTCTTGGCGATTGGGGGCAAAGCGCATAGTTCCAAACCATGAGATTGTTCCGGTCCGCTCCTGTTGCCCTGCCCAAGTTTGACGCCCCGCTCGCGCCGGACGTGCCATTCTATGCGGTTGGCGACATTCACGGCTGCGACAGTCTGCTGGAAAAGCTGTTTGAGCGGTTTGCTCAGGAAGCACATCCAACAGCTCGGTTGGTCTGTGTCGGCGACTACGTCGATCGCGGCGAAGAAAGCGCTCAGGTCCTGAAGCGGCTGCACGCGATGCAAACCGGCTCGGGCGGGATGATGGTTTGCCTGATGGGAAATCACGAGCGGATGCTTTTGGAGTTTCTCGATAACCCGACCAAATATGGTGTCCGCTGGCTGCGCAATGGCGGGCTGCAGACCTTGGCAAGTTATCGGCTGCCGGCCGTGGCTGAATCTGCCGGGGAAGCAGAATGGCAAGACTTGCGAGACCGTTTGAAAGACCAGATTGGTGATGAGATCGAGAATTGGCTCAGGTCCCTTCCCTTGCATTGGCAAACCGGCAATGTTGCAGTGACCCACGCGGGCGCGGACCCGCAGCTTCCGATTGCCGGGCAAGACGAAAAATCGCTGATCTGGGGGCGCTCGACGTTTTTCGAAGAAGTGCGAAGGGATGGGATCTGGGTGGCTCATGGCCATGTCATCACCCGCGAAGCCAAGGCCGAAAACGGACGCATTCCATTGGACACTGGTGCCTATGCGACTGGGCGTCTGACGGCGGCGCTGATTGAACCAGACAAGCTGACCTATATGAGCGCCTGAGACTGGCTGTTGGTCTGAAAACCCGGTAGGAATCACGCAATTGCCGCGTATCTGCGGGCGTGTAAGGGGAACAATATGCAGACCGTTTTGGTGACCGGCTCGGCCGGCTTTATTGGCTACCACACCTCGCAACGCCTGTTGGAACAGGGGTATCGTGTGGTTGGTCTGGATGCCATGACGGACTACTACGACGTCCGCCTGAAAGAGGATCGGCATGCCCAGCTGACGCCCAACCCCGAGTTCACTGAAGTGATTGGACAGGTCGAAACGCCCGGACTAATGATGCGTCTTTTCGAGATGCACAAGCCGGATTTTTTGATCCATCTCGCCGCACAGGCTGGGGTTCGCTATTCGATCGAGAACCCGCGGTCTTACCTTGAATCCAACATCGTCGGCACGTTTGAAATCCTCGAAGCCGCGCGCGCGCACCCTCCGATCCACATGCTGCTGGCGTCGACCTCATCGGCTTATGGCGCCAACACCCAAATGCCCTATCGCGAAACGGACCGGGCGGATCATCAGATGTCCTTTTACGCGGCGACCAAGAAATCAACCGAGAACATGGCGCATTCCTATGCCCACCTGTTCAATTTGCCCGTCACGATGTTCCGGTTCTTTACCGTTTACGGCCCTTGGGGGCGCCCCGACATGGCGCTGTTCAAGTTTACCAAGGCGATCCTCGCCGGTGAGCCGATTGACGTCTACAACCACGGAAAGATGAAGCGCGATTTCACCTATATCGACGATCTGGTCGAGGGAATCTGCCGCTTGATGGCCGCCATCCCGCAACGACCCGAAGGCGCCGTGCCCGAGGGCGACAGCCTGTCTCCGGTTGCGCCTTACCGGGTTGTGAATATCGGGAACTCGCAGGCGATCCAGTTGACCGAATTCATCGAAGCGATCGAAGCCGCCACTGGCCTTGAGGCCAAGCGCAACCTGATGCCCATTCAGCCCGGCGATGTTCCCGCGACTTGGGCGGATGCGACGTTGTTGCAAAGATTGACGGGCGCGCGTCCCGGCACCACGGTGCAAGACGGCGTGGCGCGCTTTGTTGCCTGGTATCGCGACTACTACGGGGCTTTTGAGAAATAGGTCACCGCGAGCGTAACGTTACTAAAATTCGAGATCACTGAAAATTCGGTAACGTTTTTCTTGATCCGAATCGACATTGAGCATAAACCGACCTTGCGGTCGGCGAATGCCGGCATGAGGAGACGCGCGACTATGACCACAGATGCATTCATCTGCGATGCCACACGCACACCCATTGGCCGCTACGGCGGCGCCCTGTCCTCGGTCCGTGCCGACGATCTGGCGGCGCTACCGATTGCGGCTTTGAAAGAGCGGAACCCCAATGTTGACTGGGCCAGTCTGGACGATGTCATCTATGGCAGCGCCAATCAGGCGGGTGAGGATAACCGCAACGTTGCGCGCATGGCCGCGTTGTTGGCGGGGCTGCCGATCGAAGTTCCGGGAACCACGATCAACCGCCTTTGCGCCAGCGGGATGGACGCGGTGGGGATGGCGTCGCGCGGGATCAAAGCGGGTGACTATGACATGGTCATTGCTGGCGGTGTGGAATCGATGTCCCGCGCGCCTTTTGTGATGCCCAAGGCGACCAGCGCCTTTGCTCGCGCCAACGCGGTCTACGACACCACCATCGGATGGCGGTTTGTGAACCCGAAGATGCAGAAGATGTACGGCACCGACTCGATGCCCCAGACGGCGGACAACGTTGCTGCGGATTACGGCATATCGCGCGAGGATCAGGATGCCTTTGCCGCGCGCTCTCAGGCGCGCTGGGCTGCGGCACATGAGGCAGGTATCTTTGGCGATGAGATCACCCCGGTCTCGGTCCAGCAGCGCAAGGGCGATCCGGTGGTCGTAGACACGGATGAACATCCGCGCCCCGGCACCGATGCAGCCAAACTGTCCAAGTTGCGCGGCGTGAACGGGCCAGACCTGTCGGTGACGGCAGGCAATGCCAGCGGTGTCAACGATGGCGCGGCGGCGATCCTTTTGGCGAACGAGGCGGCCGCCAAGGCAAACGGTCTGACACCGATGGCCCGTGTTGTCGGCATGGCCACAGCGGGTGTTGCTCCGCGCGTCATGGGTATTGGCCCGGTGCCCGCCACGCGCAAAGTGCTGGCACGAACGGGTCTAAGCATCGAGCAGATGGATGTGATAGAGTTGAACGAGGCATTCGCCAGTCAAGGGCTGGCCACGCTGCGCGAATTGGGCGTCGCGGACGATGCACCGCATGTGAACCCGAACGGAGGGGCCATTGCTTTGGGCCACCCCTTGGGCATGTCGGGTGCGCGGCTGGTTTTGACGGCGGCCTATCAATTGCGACGTACGGGCGGGCGCTATGCGCTGTGCACCATGTGCGTCGGTGTTGGACAGGGCGCTGCCCTGATCCTTGAACGGGTATAAGGAGGCACTTCCATGTATGCTCAGATGGTTAAGTCCGAAGCAACGAACGACGATCCCGAAAAGCTGGCCGCCTTTCAGGCGCGCATCGACGCCGGTGAACGGATCGAACCGAAGGATTGGATGCCGGTCGGTTATCGCAAAACGCTGATCCGCCAGATTGGTCAGCACGCGCACTCCGAAATCGTCGGCCAACTGCCCGAAGGCAATTGGATCACCCGCGCCCCGACGCTCGAGCGCAAGGCGATCCTGCTGGCCAAGGTGCAGGATGAAGCGGGCCATGGTCTGTACCTGTATTGCGCCGCGGAAACATTGGGGGTCTCTCGTGATGAGCTGACCGAAATGCTGCTGGACGGGCGAATGAAATACAGCTCGATCTTCAACTACCCGACGCTGACCTGGGCCGATATTGGCGCGGTCGGTTGGCTGGTTGATGGCGCGGCGATCATGAATCAGGTGCCGCTGCAGCGTACATCCTTTGGGCCGTACAGCCGCGCGATGATCCGCATCTGCAAGGAGGAATCCTTCCACCAGCGGCAGGGCTACGACATCATGATGAAGATGGCGCAGGGCACCGAGGCGCAGAAACGCATGGCGCAGGATGCGCTGAACCGCTTTTGGTATCCGTCCCTGATGATGTTCGGTCCGTCCGATGCCGAAAGCGTACATTCGGCGCAAAGCATGGCGTGGAAGATCAAGATCGATAGCAACGACGGGCTGCGCCAGAAGTTTGTCGACCAGACCGTGCCGCAGGCAAAATACCTTGGCCTGACCATCCCGGACGACAACCTGAAATGGAACGAGGAAAAGAACGGCTGGGATTTCTCAGAGCCTGACTGGACTGAATTTTTCAACGTGCTCAAGGGCAATGGCCCTTGCAACCATGAACGCATGGAAGACCGCAACAAGGCCTGGGACGATGGTGCCTGGGTTCGCGACGGGTTGCTTGCTCATGCAGAAAAGAAACGCGCCGCCAAAGTCGCGGCTGAGTAAGGGGAAACGAAATGTCCAAGGAATGGCCCCTCTGGGAGATTTTCATCCGTGGTCAGCACGGGATGAGCCACCGCCACGTCGGCAGCCTACACGCGCCCGACGCCGAGACCGCGATCCGCAATGCGCGCGACGTCTATACGCGCCGCAACGAAGGTGTGTCGATTTGGGTGGTCGAGGCTGTGCATATCGCGGCTTCGTCGCCTTCGGACAAGGGTCCGCTTTACGAGCCGTCGGAATCCAAGGTCTACCGCCACCCGACCTTTTTCGACATTCCCGACGAAGTGGGGCACATGTGATGGCCGAGGTGATCGACAAGACTGCTTTGTTCGAATTCCTGTGCCGGATGGGGGACAATACCCTTATCCTCGGGCATCGGGTGTCCGAATGGTGCGGTCATGCGCCGGTGCTTGAGGAAGATATCGCGCTGGCCAATACCGCGCTGGACCTGATCGGACAGACCCAACTGTGGCTGGGCTATGCGGCCGAGGTCGAGGGCAAAGGACGCAGCGCCGACGATCTGGCGTTTTTGCGCGATGCTTGGGATTTTCGGAACATTCTGATGGTCGAACTGCCGAATGGCGATTTTGGCCAGACCTTGATGCGGCAATTCCTGTTCGACGCTTGGCAAGTGATCATGCTTCGGCATTTGCAGGACTCGTCGGACCAAACCATCCGTGAGATCGCCGAGAAGGCCAGCAAAGAGGTGGCCTATCACCTTGAACGCTCGGCCGGAACGGTTGTCGGGTTGGGTGATGGAACGCCGGAAAGCCACGCCCGTATGCAGGCCGCCATTGACCGGCTTTGGCCCTATGTGGGTGAGATGTTTGCAGGCGACAAAACGGATCAGGCGATGTTCGAGGCCGGGATCGCCCCGGAACCCGGCGCGCTGCGGTCTGAGTATGATGCCTTGATCTCAAGCACCATGAGCGAGGCGACCCTGACGATCCCCGAAGGTGATTTCCACCACAAAGGCGGACGCAACGGGCAGATGCACACCGAACATCTGGGCCATATCCTGTGCACCATGCAATGGTTGCAACGGGCCTATCCGGGCGCCAAGTGGTGACGACGATGCGCCCCGAGATCAATCAGGTTTGGGAATGGCTCGACGCCGTGCCTGACCCGGAAATTCCGGCGATCAGCCTTGTTGATCTGGGGATCATTCGGGATGTGGCATGGCAGGATGACACCTTGAATGTCACTGTCACGCCCACCTACTCGGGGTGTCCGGCGACCAGCATCATCAATCTCGATATCGAGACCGCTCTGCGCGATCACGGCATCGAGAAGATCAAGCTTGAACGGCAACTCTCGCCGGCTTGGACCACCGATTGGCTGTCCGAGAAAGGCCGCGCCAAGCTGGAAGCTTACGGCATTGCCCCGCCTCAACCTGCGGGTGGCCCCAAGCGCTGCCCCCGCTGCGGCGGCGACAATCTGGAAAAGCTCAGCCAGTTCGGGTCGACGCCTTGCAAGGCGCAGTGGCGCTGCACCGACTGTCTTGAACCCTTCGACTATTTCAAATGCATCTGACGAGGTTGCTATGGCCCGCTTTCATCCCCTCGAAGTGACCGACATCCGTAAAACGATCCGCGATGCGGTGGTTTTGACACTGCGTCCTTCGGACCGGGATGCCTTTGCCTTTACCCAAGGCCAGTATCTGACCTTCCGTCACAATTTCGACGGCGAAGAATTGCGCCGGTCCTATTCGATCTGCGCCGGCTTGGACGACGGGGTTTTGCAAGTGGGGATCAAGCGGGTCGAGGGCGGTGCCTTTTCGACGTTCGCCAACACCGAGCTGAAGGTCGGCGATACGCTGGAAGCGATGCCGCCGATGGGCAACTTTCACACTCCACTGAGCGCGGACAAGGCCCGGCACTATCTGGGGTTTGCAGGCGGTTCTGGGATCACACCGGTGTTGTCGATCATCAAGACGGTGCTGACACGCGAACCCCAGTCCGCCTTTACCTTGGTCTATGCCAACAAGGCCGTGAACACGATCATGTTCCGCGAAGAGCTGGAAGATCTGAAGAACCAGCATATGGGCCGGTTCAACGTGATCCACGTTCTGGAAAGCGACGCGCAAGAGATCGAGTTGTTTACCGGTCTGGTGAGCGAAGAGAAATGCGCGCAGCTGTTCCGGTCCGGGTGGGTCGATATCGAAAGCGTCGACACCGCATTCATCTGCGGCCCCGAGCCGATGATGCTGGGCATTGCCAGCGCCCTGCGGACCGCCGGACTAAGCGATGCGCAGATCAAGTTCGAGCTTTTCGCGTCGGCCCAGCCCGGGCGGTTGGCACGCAAGGTCGTCGCGGCTGAGGCGGGCACCACAGCGAACCAGACCACGGCGCAAATCACGCTTGACGGGGCGACCCAGACGGTGACGCTGGGCAAGGATACTTCGATCCTAGATGCCGCGCTCGAGAACGCCATGGACGCGCCCTATGCCTGCAAGGCCGGGGTATGTTCGACTTGTCGTTGCCGGGTGATCGAAGGAGAAGTCGAGATGATGACAAACCACGCGCTGGAGGATTACGAGGTCGAAAAGGGCTATGTCCTGTCGTGCCAGTCCTACCCGGTGACGGATCGCGTTGTCGTGGATTACGACCAATAGGGGACCGCTATGGAAGATATGTCGATCAAGGACTACCTCGCGCAAGGCGGTGTTTTGTCCAGCCCCGCCAATGTCCCGCCGCGTTACCGTGCAGAGCTGCTCAAGATCATGGCAAGCTTTGTCGATTCCGAACTGGCGGGATCAGCCGGGTTTGCAGATGTCATCAACACCGCGCCGGGGATCCGCGAACGGATTTCTGCGGCGAAGATCGTTCTCGAAAAGGCGGCGAACGCGGAAAAGGTGCTGACCTTGATGGGGGAATTTGGCGCAGACACCGCCCGATATGCCAACAGTCACCCGTGGAATGCGCGTCTTGAGCGTTCCGCCGACATCGGTGCTGCCCGCGGTGAGCATGACATGCGGCTTGCGGTCTTTAACTATCCGCTGGACGGTTGGGGCGACGCCGTGGTGATGAACCTGCTGATGGGTCTTGCCGTGGGTGTCCAGATGCAAGACCTGTGCCGTGTCTCATACCAGCCACTGGCCGAGGCCTTTCGCGCAATCGCCCCGATCGAAGCCCGCCATGCCGAACTGGCCGCTCATGGCTTGGCGCGCCTGACCGAGGAAGGGCAAGGGGAAAGCCTGCAAGCCTCTGTCGCCTATTGGTGGCCTCGCGTTGCGGCCAGCTTTGGGTCGGTCACGTCGAATAAAGCCGATAGCCTGCTTGCCATGGGCCTGCGCCACAGCACCAATGCCGATCAACGCGCGCAATGGGAAGCCAAAGCAGAACAGGCATTGAATGCGCTGGGTTTGAAGCGCCCTTAAAGCCCGCGCAGCCCGTTCAACGTAAGGTCGCAGACCAACCCGGCATATTCCTCGCGGGCGCTTTTGCCCGCGCCGGAATTCCACATGTAATACCAATTGAGCATGCCAAAAACCGACATGGTCACGGCACGCATTTTGGCTTTGTCATCGCGCAAGCCCGGGGCGCAGTCGGCAATGACCTTGCCGACAAACTGCACCAAATCGCGTTGATAGCGACGCAACAGCGCCTGCTGATCTTCGGGTAGGGCGCCGAGTCCGTTCACTTGAACCTGATGTTCGTGGTCCTGCCCCTGATAGGCCATCAGAACTTCGCTGATCACGCGGCGCAGGCGGTTCTCGGGGGTTAACCCCGAGAGGGGCAAATCGCAGATCCGTGTCCGCAGCCCTGCCAGATAGGTGTCAAGGATGTCGAAAAGGATCGCATCCTTGCTTTCGTAATAGTGGTAAATGTTCGCCTTGGATATCCCGCATTCGCGGGCAAGCAGCGCCATCGAGGCGCGATCAAACCCCTCCTTGGCGAACACCTTGGCCGCGGACTTCAAAATCTGGCGGCGTTTTTCGTCGTGGTCCTTTGCAATTGTCCGTGCCACAGGTCAGTCCTTGCTGCGGTTGTCGACAACGCGCCGCGCCTTGCCCTGGGACCGCTCGACAGCGCCGGGATCGCCGACAACGATTTCCGTCGAAACCCCAACCACATCCTTGATCCGCTTGGACAGCATCCGTGCCGCCGCATTGCGTGAGGCATCGTCGGCGGCTGTCACCTCGGCTTCGACAAAGACCCGCATCGCGTCCATGCGACCGGACTTGAACAGTTCGATCTGGTAGTGCGCGGCAATCCCGCCCGTAGCCATGACCTGCTCTTCGATCTGCGAGGGGAAGACGTTGACGCCGCGCAGAATGATCATGTCATCGCTGCGCCCGGTGATCTTTTCCATCCGCCGCATGCTGCGGGCAGTGCCGGGCAAAAGCCGGGTCAGATCGCGGGTACGATAGCGGACCATGGGCAGGCCCTCTTTGGTGAGGGTGGTAAAGACCAGCTCACCCATTTCGCCATCGGGCAGGACCTCGCCGGTTTCCGGATCGATAACCTCGGGGTAGAAGTGATCCTCCCAGATGACGGGGCCGTCCTTGGTTTCCACGCATTCATTGGCGACACCGGGGCCCATGATTTCCGACAGGCCGTAAATGTCGACGGCGTGCATATCAAAGGCTTCTTCAACCTCGGTGCGCATGGCATCGGTCCAAGGTTCGGCGCCGAAGATGCCGACCTGAAGGCTGCTTTCGCGCGGATCGAGCCCGGCTTTGTGAAACCCTTCAAGGATGTTCAGAAGATACGATGGCGTGACCATGATGGTCGTCGGTTTGAAATCGTTGATCAGCGTGACCTGCCGTTCGGTCATGCCGCCGGAAATCGGGACGACAGTGCAGCCAAGCCGCTCTGCCCCGTAGTGCGCGCCAAGGCCGCCGGTGAACAGACCGTAACCATAAGCGATATGCACAATGTCCCCGGGCCGCGTGCCCGAGGCGCGCATGGAACGCGCGACGAGATCGGCCCAGTTGTTGATGTCATTCGCCGTATATCCAACCACAGTCGGCTTGCCCGTCGTCCCGGACGAGGCATGCACCCGCGAGATCTGGTTTTGCGGCACGGCGAACATGCCAAAAGGGTAGTTGTCGCGCAGGTCGGTCTTGTAGGTGAAGGGGAACTTGGCCAGATCGGCCAGGCTGTGCAGGTCGTCCGGATGCACGCCCGCGGCATCAAAGCGCTGTTTGTACATCGGCACGTTGTCATAGGCGTGACGCAGCGACCATTTCAGGCGGTCCAATTGCAGCGCACTGATTTCATCGCGCGAGGCGATCTCGATCGGGTCGAGGTCGGATTTCTTGGGTGTCAGGTCTTTCATGGTCTTTCTCCTCCCCGAAGTCGCTATTCTTCGAACAGCTGGCCGTTGATGGTGCGTGAAAAGCCGCGGAATTCAGCCATGACCTTGCCGGTCTGGTTGGTCACGGTGATGTCGTAGATGCCGCTGCGCCCTTGCAGGCTGACTTCGCGGGCGGTGGCGGTCAGGATGTCGCCCTGTTTCCCCGGCGCGAGGTAGCTGATCAGGTTGTGCTGGGCGACCGTCACTTGGTTGCGGCTGTTGCAGGCAAAGGCAAAAGCGCTATCAGCCAGCGTAAAGGTAAATCCGCCATGACAGATGCCGTGGCCGTTGCAATGGTGATCCTCAACCGTCAGCGTCAACACGGCGCGGCCTTCGTCCACCTCGACGATCCGGCAGCCCAACCATTGCGAGGCTTTGTCGCCTTCCCACATGGCCGCTGCAGATTTTTCGGCACGTTCCTTGGGCGTCATGGTCAATTTCCCTGAAATTTTGGCGAACGTTTCTGCAGAAAGGCGCTGACGCCTTCGGCATAATCCGCGCTTTCGCCACAGCGCTTCATGAAATCTGCCTCCATCTCCAAATGGTCATGCAGCGTATCAGTGGCCGAGGCCTGAATAGCCTGTTTGGTCAGAGCGTATCCCAGCGTTGGACCAGCGGCGAAACGGGCGGCCATTGCGCGGGCTTCCGGCATCAGTTCCTCGTCTGGCAGGGCTTTCCAGATCAGCCCCCAGTCTTCGGCTTTCTGGGCGGGCAGGGGCTCTGCGGTAAAGGCCAGCCCCTTGGCACGGGCTTCGCCCAGCAGGCGCGGCAGGTGCCACGAGCCGCCGGTATCGGGGATCAACCCGACTTTGGAAAACGACTGGATGAACTTGGCGCTTTGAGCGGCCAGAACGATGTCGCAAGCAAGGCTCAGGTTTGCTCCGGCGCCAGCGGCAACGCCGTTGACAGCACAGATGACGGGGAAATCAAGGCTGCGGATCAATCGGACCAGCGGGGCATAGAAGGTGCGCACGGTCTTGGACAGATCGGGCGGGCCATCCATCTTTGACGGGTCACGGTCGCCCAGATCCTGTCCGGCGCAAAACCCACGCCCGGCCCCTGTCAGCAAGACACATCGCTTGCCAGAATCGCGCGCGTACTTCAGCGCGCTGCGTAGGGCGCCATGCATTTCGTCGTTGAAACTATTCAGGCGGTCCGGCCGATTCAGGGTAACTTCGACCCAGTCGCCATGGTCATCAATCAGAATACTTTCGCTCATGCCACGCTCCTCCCTCAGCTATGACCTTGCATAAACCGAACGGTTGGTCAATAAATAACAAACTTTTTGGGGGAGAGGCCGATGACCATTCAGAACGTGCAGAGTTTTGTGGCGGGCAACTGGATCGCGCCGGGGGATGGGGCGCGGCAGATCGCCAGTGCGATTGACGGACGGGTGATCGCGCAAGCAGGCAATGCGGCGCTGGACATGCAGGACATCCTTGACCATGCGCGCGGCGTTGGTGGCCCGGCACTGCGGGCGCTGACGTTCCACGACAGGGCGCGGATGCTCAAGGCACTGGCGCTTGAGCTGAACAAACACAAGGATGCCCTTTACGAGCTTAGCTTTCAGACCGGGGCGACCCGCGCGGATCATGGTTTTGACATCGACGGCGGTATCGGGACGATGTTTGTTTTCGCCTCCAAGGGGCGGCGCGAAATGCCTGATGCACAGGTCTATCTTGACGGTCAGCCTGAACAATTGGGCAAGACCGGGGCCTTTATGGGTCAGCACATCTGCACGCCTTTGCAGGGCGCGGCAGTCCATATCAATGCATTCAACTTCCCGCTTTGGGGGATGCTGGAAAAGCTGGCGCCGACACTGTTGGCGGGTGTGCCTGCCATCGTCAAACCCGCGACGGACACCTGTTATGTGACCGAACTTGCCGTCAGGATCATGGCGGGCAGTGGCATTCTGCCCGAGGGGGCGCTTCAGATGATCGCGGGCGGAGTCGGCGATCTACTTGACCGGTTGACTTGTCAGGACGCTGTCAGCTTTACCGGCTCGGCGGCCACTGCTTTCAAACTGCGCAGCAACCCGAAGCTGACGGAGAATGCGACGCGGTTCGTGGCTGAACAGGACAGCCTGAACGCCTCTATCCTAGGTCCGGATGCCGAACCCGGATCGCCCGAGTTTGATCTGTTCATCAAGGAAGTGCATCGCGAGATGACAACTAAAGCCGGGCAGAAATGCACTGCGATCCGGCGAATCTTGGTACCCGAAGGCCGAATAGAGGCCGTCAGTGAGGCGCTGTCCGCGCGACTGGCGAAGACCGTGATTGGCGATCCGAGGGACGAGGCGACGCGCATGGGCGCGCTGGTCTCAAATGCGCAAAAAGCTGACGTTCTGGACAAGGTTGCAAAGATCGGCGCCGAGGTTGAGCGCGTCTTTGGCAACCCGGATGACTTTGGCCTGAACGGGGATGCCAATGGCGCTTTCCTGCCCCCGATGCTGCTGCTCTGTGCTGATCCGGACAAGGCCCAGCGCGTTCACGATACCGAGGCATTTGGCCCGGTCAGCACGTTGCTGCCTTATCGTGATCTGGACCATGCCATTGCGCTGGCCAATCGCGGCGGAGGATCGCTTGTAACCTCGGTCATCACGCATGATCCACATGTTGCAAGGCAGGTTACTTTGGGCGCGGCCGCCTTTCACGGGCGGATTTACATCAACGACCGGACCTCGATGAAGGAAAGCACCGGCCATGGCGCGCCGATGCCGCACATGATCCATGGCGGCCCCGGTCGCGCCGGCGGCGGCGAAGAAATGGGCGGCGTACGCGGCGTCAAACACTACATGCAGCGCACCGCCATTCAGGGCTCGCCCGAGATGCTGACGGCGATTGGCGGGACCTGGATGCCGGGGGCCGAACAAAGGGACGGCGGCGCCCATCCGTTTACCCGCACGTTCGGCGATCTGGTGATTGGCGAGACGATCATTACACATGCGCGCACCGTCACGCTCGACGACATCGAAACCTTCGCCCGCTTTACCGGGGATACGTTTTACGCCCACATGGATGACGACGCCGCCAAGCGAAACCCTTTCTTTCCGGGTCGCGTGGCGCATGGGTATCTGTTGCTGTCCTTCGCCGCTGGCCTGTTTGTCGAACCGAACGAAGGCCCGGTTCTGGCCAATACAGGGTTGGACAATCTTCGCTTCATGAAACCTGTCAGTGCCGGTGACGCGATCCATGTGCGACTGACGGTCAAGACCAAGACGCCGCGCAATAGCGATTATGGCGAGGTGCGTTGGCATGTAACGCTGCTCAATCAGGACGATGAGAAGGTCGCGGAATACGAGCTTTTGACCATGAACGCCTATTGAGACTGGCCCGGCGGACGTCTAGTCTGAGCGTATGCCGGGTCAATCCTCTGAAATTGCGCGTGAAATCGCCCCCTTTGCAGACTGTGGTCCGTTGCGAACATGGTCGGTGATCGCAACGATCATGGGCGACCTTCTGCGGGATCCCCCGGATTGTATCAGTGGGCAGAGCCTTGCTTCGCTGGTTGGTAAAATGGGAATATCCGAACAGGCGCTGCGGGTTGCTGTCCACCGGCTGAAGAAAGACGGATGGATCGAAAGTCGCCGCGAAGGGCGCGAGTCGTTTCACTATCTGTCCGCGCAAGCCAGACAAGAGACCGAAGCCGTGCGCCCCTTGATTTACGGTGGTGTTCCACCGGACGCTGGCGACGTCACGCTGGTTGTCGCGCCACCGGATCTGGCGCAACCGTTGCTGCGGATCCTTCCGAAACCCGCGACCCAGCTTTCGGCGCGCTGCGCCTTGATCGCCGAAAGCAAAGGCGTACTGGACGAAAGGCTCCTGACTGTTCCGCTTGGCCCCGCCGAGATCCCGGATTGGGTGGCCGAGGTATTGGCGCCAAAGGATCTTCGGGCCGAGTTTGCGATGCTGACCAAACAGACACTGCACGCCGTGGACCACCTTCCCGAAGCGCCGGAAATGCGACTGGTTCTGCGGCTCGTCATACTGCACCATTGGCGTCGGCTTGTGCTGCGGCAACCGCCCTTGGCGGAAGCATTGTTGCCCGCCGGTTGGGAGGGCCGACAAGCCAGAACAGTCGTGACCCGCGCTTTGGACATGCTTCCAAGGGTTCACGTCGGGAACTTAAAATATCTTTGATATCAGATGTTTGAGTGTCTTTTGCCCGGGCCATGAAGCTGCCGGGCGGCTGATTTCGAAAAGAAATGAAACGAATTTTCCGATTTTTCGAAACGTATTCACGGTTTCTAAATCCACCGGGAAGTAGGTCTTTATCGATCAAAGAAAAAGAGAGATCGATAAATGAAACTAAAATCGTCGGTAATGGTTCTCGTGCTCGCGATGTCCGCCCATACGGCCCATGCGCTTGATGCGGGGCGGTACAAAACACTGGTGGCGGAAACGATTTCCGGCATCAGTTCAAATGATGTCGATGTCGTCCGAATGATTGATCTGCAACAGCAGCTGATTGCCATGGGCGTCCAGGGCGCGCGGGCTTTCGCAGTCGACTCGCCCGCGGACGCGACCTTGATGAATTTCGTGGCGGATCAAGCCGACGCCATGCAGCAAATGACCTTGGACGAAATCGAAGCTGCCTGGCACGACGGGGAAGCGCTGGAAGAGATTGGCCTAGCCATGGATGCTCTTGACCATTTCGGCGCCCAAATCAGCCACATGGACGCAATCGTTCATCCCGCTACCGCGATTATCGCTTTGCGTGAATATCAGGCCACGGGGAAGAAAAGCTATCTGGTCCAGGTGAAAGATGAGCTTTCGGAAGTGGTCGAGCACATCGGTCATTTGAACTAATTAGTGAATAGGTCCTGCCCCCATGAAACTGACACACTCTATCACCGTTCAGCTATTCGCGTTTTTTGGCGCGATTCTTGTGGCCGCCGCGATTGTCGGAGGAATCGGATTGATGGGGGTTCGAAACATCGCGGGAACCGTCGGCGGAACGGCAAGAGATGCCCTGCCGAAAGTGGCGGATTCGACAGAACTTGAAGCTCACAGCCTCCACTTCGAAACGCTTCTGGTAGCCTATCTCGATCGCAAATCCTTCGATGCCGAGGAGGAAGCGCAGGTCAAGGAGGCGCTGAGTGACGTCAAGGATCATGTCGCCGAAGGGAGTTCGATTGCCGCACTTTATCCAGCTCTTGAAAGCTCTGCCACCAAGGCGCTTGATGATCATCGCCGTTCTTCGGAGCTGGTTTTCAACATCGGAGACGAAGAGTTGTCGATTGCTGAGGTTCTGCGGCGGATCAAACTGGAAAACGGCGACTATCTGAAGTCAGTAAGCGAAGCCACCAGTTTTGGTGTCTTTGAGGGCGTTCTGGTCGATCCGACCCAGACGACTTTCTATGCGTGGTCGCAGAGTTTCAAACCCAAACACCCCGGCCTTAAAGAAGCTATGGATGCCTATGCAAAGGCCGAAGCGGATACCATAACCTATGTATCTGAAAAGCTTGCCTCGAATCCAAAGACTGCCCAGTCGCAATTTGTACGGATGACCGCGCGCCGCGTGCCACGCATGGAGCGCGCTTTGGATGATCTTCTGACCCTTGCTGAAAAGACCTACAAAATCCGCGTTGCGGCCAAGACGACCACGCTTGCGCGCCTGCGTGGTCAGTTGGCTACCTTCATCGACGCGGTCACCAAAGAGCAGGAACAGGCTCTGGCTGACATGCAGGCTTCGGTCACAACAGCGCAAGAACGTGCCGATCAGGTCGCGACCCTGATCACAGCGGCCTTGGCGATCGGTCTCGGTCTGTCCGTCCTGATGACTTATATCTCGGTGCGCCGGATCGCTCACCCGTTGAAAGATCTGTCAAATGCAATCGAATTGCTGTCGCAACAGCAATATGACGCGAGTGTTCCGCATACTACGCGCAAGGATGAATTGGGCCGGATTGCGGTCAACGTCGACATCTTGCGCGGCAATCTTCAAATCGCCGAAAAGGAAAGCACCCGCCGCGAGTTGGAGCGTGCCGAACAGGCCGACGTGATGGAGCAGTTCAGCCACGGAATTCGCCTTCTGGCGCAGGGGGACCTGACCTGCCGCTTGGAAGACGTCTTCATGGCGGATTACGAACCGTTGCGACGTGATTTCAACGAAACTGTGGATTCTCTGAATGCCATCGTGAGCAGTTTGATCGGTAATGCGGATAAGGTTCATCTTGGGGCGGATGGGATTACGAATTCCATCACCGATATGTCGCAACGAACCGAAAACCAGGCTGCGACTCTGGAACAGGCCGCAGCCGCGCTTGATCAGATGACTGCAAGCGTTCGGTCCTCGGCCGAGGCAGCCGACGCCGCGAATAGCGAAGTTGCCGAAGCAAGGAACGAGGTGGATCGCAGCAGCCAAGTGGTTGGAGAGGCGGTTGGAGCAATGCAGTCGATCAAGGAATCCAGCGATCAGATCGTCCAGATCCTTTCCTTTATCGATGACATTGCCTTTCAGACCAACCTTCTGGCCCTGAACGCGGGGGTTGAGGCAGCCCGGGCTGGAAATGCGGGACGCGGCTTTGCCGTTGTCGCCTCCGAGGTATTGGCCCTTGCCCAGCGCACGTCGGATGCCGCCAATGAGATCAAGGGCCTGATCCTGACTGCGGCCGATCAGGTCGAGTCAGGCGTATCTCTGGTCAATCAGACGGGGCGCTCATTGTCCCAGATTGTCGAGCGGGTTGGCCGGGTGACTGAGCAGGTGCAAAACATTGCCGCCAGCGCCAAAGAGCAGGCCGTCGGTCTCGCTGAGATTAATTCAGGCGTAACCCAACTGGATGGTGTGACCCAACAAAATGCGGCGATGGTTGGGGAAACTACGGCGGCGTCAAACAACATGCGCAACGATGCTGTGAATTTGCGCCGGATGGTGGATCGGTTCCGGTTAAGGGCCGAGAAGGTGGACATGCCGCATGCGGGCCGCGAAGACACTTGGGACAGCCTTCTGAATTTCAAAATCCCGCTAGACGATCAGATCGCCGCATAAACTGGTCTCGCCGCCGCAGTCCCTTGGGATGCGGCGGTTTTCTGCGACTTGCGGCCAAGGGGTGACATTGGAAAATGCTGGTCGCCCAACGCGTGATTTGCCGTTGCAATCGTCAAAACAATCGGCGCATTTTGCCCTATGTCCGATTTGACTTGTCCCAATTGCGGTGACGCGGTTCCGGCGCAGATTTCTTATGTGACAATGGTCACCTGCCCGTCCTGCAGCACGACACTTTATCTGGATGGTGCGCGTCTGCGTGCCGCCGGAAAAGCGGGTGAAATGCACGATGGACCCAAGCTTTTTGATCTTGGCGACACGGTTCGACTGGGTGAAGCCACGGTACAGATCATGGGGCACGCCCGGTTTTCTTATGGTCGTGGCTGGTGGGATGAATTCTGGGGCCTTGATGAGGAACAGCGCAGCGTCTGGGTTTCGGTCGATGAGGGCGACATCATTCTGCAATACCCGATGAAGGAGTCGTTTTGGCCGCCGCTTCAGTCCGGTAGTCCGGTCGGAACGGCCTTCAAGCATCGCGATGAGACATGGCGGGTGGTCGAACACGACAAGGCGGAATGCATCGCGTTGAGGGGCTCGTTCGGTGAACAGCTTGCGGTCGGCGAGACGTACCGCTTTATCAACGCGCAATCCGAGAGTGGCGCACTGATGTCCGGCGAATTTTGGGAGGATGGCCGCGCCTGGTTTCTGGGCTTCTGGCACGATCCCTTTGAGATCAAGGTCGAGGTCGACCCATGACCCGAGCCGCCAGTCTTGAATCGATCAACTGCACGGCTTGCGGCGCGGGACTTGATATTCTGGGCGGGGGCCGTGTTACCACGCACATCTGTTCTTATTGCGGAACAGAGATGGACGCTCGTCACGACTATCGCGCATTGCGCAAGTTTTCCGACATGCCCCGGCCCGATACGCCCTTTTCGCTGGGGCAGACGGGCAAGATACGCGGCGTTGAGTGGACGGTTATCGGCACGCTCGGCCACCGTGAAGATTGGGGTAGCAAGACATGGACCTGGGTTGAGCATCAGATTTTTTCACCCACCCATGGCTATGCCTGGCTGACGGTCGAAGATGGGCATCTGATCTTTTCCCGCCGGTTGCGCGGCGCTCCTCAATCGCTTTGGATCAGTGAGAACTGGGTCGAGACCGCCGAAAACATCCCCTTTGTGTGGTACGGTTCCGAGACCTTCAAATACCTGCAAACGACGAAAAGCCGCCTGACTTTTGCCGAGGGCGAATTTACCTGGTCTCCGAGTGTGGGCGATACGACGACCACGGTTTCGGCAATGTCGCCAACCGCCATGCTGGACTTTTCCCAGACAGGGACCGAACGTGAGATTTATCGCTCGACCTATCTGCCGCAGGCAGAGACGCTCAAGGCGTTCGGGCTCAAACCCGGTGATTTGAAACGTCAGGGCGTGCACGCGCTTCAGCCGTATAAGGCGGGCGAGAATTCGGGCTTCATTGCCTATGCCAGCGGGCTTGCTGCGGCCGCAAGTTTCATCATTGCGCTTACCTTCAGCTTTTTGCCCGGGTTTCAGATACTCGCGCCGACGACTTTGACAACGCGATCCTTGCCGCGATCCGTGACGTTTGACATCACCGACACCACGAAGCTTGCTGGGATCAAGCTGCAAAGCGATGTCGCGAACGCCTGGGCCTATTACGAGATGGAGCTGACCGACCCCGAAGACGAACCAATGTTCGAAGCGGGACGGACCGTCGAGTATTATTACGGGCGTGAAGGCTCGGAAAACTGGAGCGAAGGCAGCAGGTCGACCTCGCTGTATTTCCGCCCGTCCGAGCCGGGCACCTACACATTGACCGTTGATCAGCCCGAGGCGGGCACTTGGGGCAGCAGCAATATCCGCAAAGCCTCGGGCGTAACGATTTCGGCCCGGCAGGGGATGTCCTCGGGATTCTGGATGTATGTGCTTGGCGCCGGCTTTGCAGCTGTGGCGGCATTGTCTTTCGGACGTGGACATTATCACCGGATGCGTCGATGGCGGCACAGCGATTGGAGCGACGATTGAGATGAACCTTTTCCGCGTGGCCTTTATTGTCATTTCGACCGCTGCCATAGGGGGCACTTCCTACGTGTCCTACTACGGTGCAGGTGGTGAAAGCCTTGATCTGGACCAGTCGGTTCGGGTGGCCTCGGGTGGGCGCGTGGGCGGCGTCGTCGGCAGAGTAAAATAACAGGGGAACCCTAATGGATCTGTTTTCAGCAATTCAACTGACCGAAGTTGTCAGCACCATCTTTTACACCTTTCTCGGGGTGATCTTGATGTCCATCTTCTGGTGGATCATCAACGTCATGACCCCCTTCTCGGTCATCAAGGAGATCGAGGAGGACCAGAACATCTCGCTCGCCATCCTGATAGGCTCGGTTTTCGTTGCGCTTTCCATCATCATTGCGGCCGTGATCCTGTCGTGAGCGAGACGCCTTCGCCGCGTCTGCGCGAAGTTTGGCTGCTGGCGGCGACATTCCTGATCGCGGTGGCCGGCCTGATCTATGAGCTGATCGCGGCCACCGTTTCGAGCTATCTTCTGGGCGACTCCGTTAGGCAGTTCAGCATCGTGATTGGCGTTTTCCTCAGCTCGATGGGGCTGGGGGCGTGGCTGTCGCGATACATCGAAGAGGCGATCCGTGGCTTTTCATGGGCACAGATCGCGCTGGGCGTTGTTGGCGGCTTCATGGCGCCAGCCTTGTTCTTTGCCTACGCATGGCTTGGCGAAGTCGCGATGCCGCTATATGCCATGCTGATCGCGGTCGGCGTATTGTCCGGGATGGAAATTCCGTTGATCGCCCGAGTATTGAAAAGCATCGGCGTGCCGGATTTCAGGTTTGAAAACGTTCTGACCGTTGACTATGTGGGCGCACTGGCAGCCTCGCTGGCGTTTCCGCTGCTGATTATCCCGCACCTTGGCCTGATGTCCGCGAGCCTTGTCTTTGGCTGCCTCAATCTTTTGGTTGCTGGCCTGTCGCTGTACCTGTTCCGCGAATTCGCAAGCCGCACGCAATGGGCGGCCTGGGCGGTGGCGTTGCTTTGTTCGGTCGCTGCACTGATCGGGGCCGAACGCTTGGTCTCGGTGGCCGAAACGCAGTTGTTCGAGGATGACGTCATCCTGTCGGAGACCACGCCCTATCAGCAGATCACCGTGACCCAGTTTCGGGGCCGTACGCGGCTTTTCCTCGACTATTCGATCCAGTTCGATTCGATGGATGAATACCGGTATCACGAAATGCTGGTGCATCCGGCGCTGGGGCTGGCGCCGCGCGTTGCAAACATCCTGATTCTTGGCGGCGGTGACGGTATGGCAACGCGCGAAGTGCTGCGGCATGCCGGGGTCGAACATGTGACGCTGGTCGATCTGGATCCGCGCGTGACTGAACTTTTCCGGGAACGCCCCGAATTGGCGGCTTTGAACAAAGGCGCTTTCTCAGATCCGCGCGTGACGATCATCAACCGTGACGGCTGGCAGTTCATCGAAAACTCGGATGAGACATTTGACGTGATCATTCTGGATTTGCCCGACCCAAAGAACATCGCCCTGTCCAAGCTCTACTCGCGGCAATTCTACACCCTTGTAGCCGAACGGCTTTCCGCAACCGGGTTGATCGTGACCCAAGCCGGATCGCCATTGTTTGCCCGCCAGGCTTTTTGGTCGATCGCTCATACCTTTACGGAAACCCGCAATCCGCTGGCCCCCGGCGAAGGTCTGTCGATCCTGCCCTACCATGTCTATGTCCCCAGTTTTGGCGACTGGGGTTTTGTCATGGCCAGCTTCGCCCCCTTGGCGCCGCGGACACCTGATCTGCCCGAAGATTTGTCGTATCTGACCGCGCAAACTTGGCAAAAGGCGCAGGTGTTCGGTACCGACACCCAAGAGATCGCAGCCGAGGTCAACGACATACAGTCCCACGCTCTGGTCGGCTATTATCTGGATGGCTGGGACAGGTGGTTTCGATAACTAGGAATCCTGCCGCGCGATTTCGGTGATCAACACGTCGCTGACGATATCGCCAAGCACGGGCCGGGCCGCCTCCAGCAAGGAACTGCGAAGATCGTCCATCCGGTTGCCCGTGGTGAAATTGCCTTTGAAACCGCCCACATTGGCGTGATCGAACATCACCTGCAGAAAGACATCGCGCAGCTTTGGCTCTCTGGCATAGACGGTTTCGGTGGACCCGGTGGTGACCTCAACGCTGAGCGAAGCCACCACCAGAGCCGTCACCTTGTCCGAGCCGACCACCGGAATGACAAACTGGTTGTTCAGTTTGACGTACTCTCTTGTGGAGGGCTCGGCTTCGGCTTCGGCCGGGGTATGGGCCTCGGCAGCGTGGTCCTGCGGCGGGGCGCATTCGACGGCCGCGCCGTCCGCATGTTCCTCTGCTGCGGGCGGCATAAGGAAGAGCCCCGCGCCAACGCCTGCGCCTGTGCCGATCAGGGCCAGTAAAATGGGCAATAGCTTGCGCATGGCTGATTCCTCAGAAAGGCAGGACCGCGTCCAGCACCTGCTGGCCGATCCGGGGTTGCTGCATGTCGCTGATCTGACCGCGACCGCCATAGGAAATGCGGGCCGAGGCGATCTTGTCGTAGGTGATTTCGTTTTGCCGGGAGATGTCCTCGGGCCGTACATACCCGGTCACCAGAAGTTCGCGCAGCTCAAAGTTCACGCGCACCTCTTGAGAACCTTCGATAGCCAGAACGCCGTTTGGCAGCACATCGACAATGGTCGCAGCGACCCGCAACGTCAGTTGTTCGCTGCGTTTGACACTGCCATCACCCCGGGACTGACTGGAACTGTTGAGCGATACCGCGCTGTCGAGGCTGGCACCATCAGTGATGCCTTGGTTGACCCGCTCCGGAATGCCAAACAAGTCCGGGATACCCAGGTTTTCCGAACCCGAACGCGACCGGGCCGTGCTGTTTGAAATGGCGGCTTTCTCTTTGATATCAATCACAACGGTCAGGATATCGCCGCGCTTGATGGCCCGACGATCGCCCAAAAGCGACCCCTGTCCGCCACTCCAAAGCGAAGCGCGCTCAGTGTTTTGCTGAGACAAGGGAATATTCGGAATGCCCTGCGCGATCATCGCCACCCTTTCGGGGCTTTGCGTCGTCGGCGTGAAATCGGGCTCTTTACCAATGTGCTTGGCACGCTCGCAGGCGGAGGTGAGCAAAATCAAAGCGATAAGACAGGATTGGCGCAGCATATTCTTCCTCATTTGGTGACCAGCACAGTGCCATCGGGGGCGATCAGCCCGAAAAGGACCGTCCGAGAGCCGGTATTCATAACGCGAATTCGTTCGCCGACGCCGCCCCGGGCAAGGGCGCGTCCTTCGGCGGCGATTCGAAGACCGCCGCGTGCGTAAATAAGTTCGACCATCTGGTTGCGATCGATCAGGGCCGGTTCTCCTACCGAGCCCTGCATGACCACCCGGCCAGCATAAAGCGCGATGCGGGCTTCTTGCCCGATCACTTCGTCCAGGCTTTGATGTGCCCCATCGACATTGGCCGGATCTATGCGGACATCGCCCGCCGAGATCAGCTCTTGTGGCCGGATGGTACGGGTGGCGATTACCGTATCGGCAAAACCTGGTCCCGCGATAAGGGCGATCATGACTGCGAGCGCACGCATCAGCGGATCTGGCTCGTGGCGGCCAACATCTGGTCAGCGGCGGAAATGACCTTGGAGTTTAGTTCATAGCCGCGCTGAGCCTCGATCAGATCGGTGATTTCCTTGACCGGATCGACGGAGCTTTCTTCAAGGAAACCCTGCCGAAGTGTTCCGAGGCCATCCAGACCTGCCGTGGTTTGCAGCGCCGCGCCCGAGGCCTCGGTTTCAACAAAGAGGTTCGAGCCGATGGCCTCAAGACCCTTGGCGTTGGTGAAGCCGACCATTGTGAATTGGCCCAAAAGCTGTGCCTCGGCGGTGCCAGTGAAATAGGCATAGACCTCGCCATCTGGATTGATCGAAATGCTGCGTGCATCGTCTGGGATCGTAATTTCGGGCGACACAGGATAGCCTTCGGAATTGACGATCAGGCCTTCTCCGGTGCGCTTCAGGGCCCCGTCGCGAGTATAAGCCGCCTGACCTGAGGGCAGGGTAACCTCGAGGTAACCGGAACCTTCGATCGCCACATCCAGATCCCCGCCGGTCGCTGCCAAGGCGCCTTGCGACAGCATGACCGAGACCGAAGACGGGCGCACGCCCAGACCAAGTTGCACGCCGGTTGGCAGCACCGTGCCGTCCGAAGCGTTGACCGTGCCGGGGCGGGCGGCTTGCTGATAATGCAGGTCGGCAAATTCCGCCCGGCGGGCGTTATAGCCTGTGGTGCTCATGTTCGACAGGTTGTTCGAGATCACCTCGACCCGCGTTTGCTGGGCGCTCATACCCGTGGCGGCGATTTGAAGGGCGCGCATGGCTGCCTCCTGTTATTTGATGAATGCCTTGATGGCGGATCTGATGCGTTCGTCTTCTTTATCGAGAAAGCTTTGACCCAACTCGTAGGCGCGCTGCACCTCGACCATCCGCGAAATCTGCAGGATCGGATTGACGTTAGATGCTTCGACAAAACCCTGCATCACACGCGGTTCATCGGTCGGCTCAAAGCCTGCGTCGGCCTTGAACAAGACGCTGCCTTCCCGAACCATCTGCGACGGCTCCAGCGGGCGCACGACACCTATCTGACCGATCGGACGGCCTTGTGTGCTGATCGTGCCGTCGCGCCCGATCGAAAGATCCGTCGCGTCGGGCGGCACAAAGACCGGCGCACCGCCGTTGTCCAGAACCTGATAACCATCGGGCGTGACCAGCGTGCCAGCATTGTCGGGCGTGAAGGACCCGGCGCGCGTCAGGCGCTGACCGTTTGGCGTCGCGATCAGGAAAAAGCCATCGCCTTCGATCGCCATGTCAAAGGTGCCGTTCGTCTGCTCCAGCGTGCCCTGCGCAAAAGAGGTGTTGCGCACCCGTGCGGCGGACATTGCGACCGAAGCCCCGGCATCAGCCTCTCGAATGTACTCCGAGAAGATGATCCCTTGCTGGCGAAAACCGGTGGTGTTCGCGTTGGCGATATTGTTTGCAATTACCTGCATTTCCCGCTTCAGCCCCGAAAGGCGCGAAAGCGCGGCATACCCTGCGGATTCCATGTCAGCCTCCGGTGATGATGGGAATAATCTGGTCCTGAAAAAATTCGACCAGAGTGCGTGTCATAAAGCTCATCGACATCCAGAAGACGACGATGATGGCCATGAGTTTCGGCACGAAGGTCAGCGTCATTTCCTGGATCGAGGTCAGCGCCTGAAACAAGCCGACACCAACACCCGCAATCAGCGCGGCACTGAGAATCGGGATTGAGGTGACCGTGGCGATCCAAAGACCTTGCCGCAGCGTGTCGAAAAAGATGGCTTCTGTCATCATGGGATCAGACCGGCATCCGCAGGATTTCCTGATAGGCCTCGACCACCTTGTTGCGTACTGCAACAACGGTCTCGACGGCCAGTTCAGATTGCGCCAATGCCTCGACCAGCGCATGTGGGTCGGCATCGCCGGACATACTGGCCTGTGCGGTCTGCTCGGCCTCGCGAAGTGTGCCGACAAAATCCTGCGCGGCTTGGGCAAAGCTGCCCTGAAGGCTGGGGTCTTTGATAGCGTCGGGCTCCATTGCGGGGCGCGAGGCTGCGTATTTTTGTGCTGCATATAGCGATCGGACGTCCATTCTGGTCTCCTTTCACGAGTTTCGGAATTTTAGCGTCTGAGAAGTTCCATCAGCCCGGACGACATTTGGCGGGTCTGGTCGAACATCTTGAGGTTGGCCTCGTAACTGCGTTGCGCTTCGCGCGCGTCGGCAATTTCGATCACCAGATCGACGTTCGACCCTCGGTAATTGCCCGTGGCATCGGCAAGCGGATGAGAGGGATCGTAAATCTGCTCCAGTTCGGAACGATCAAGCCGGACCCGGCCGGTTTCAACGCGCGAAAGAACGGTATCGCTTCGGTCAAGTTCAAAGGGAACCGACTTGCGGTGATAACCCGGAGTATCCATGTTTGCGATGTTTTCTGAGACCAGGCGCAGGCGCGTGGCCTGCGCCTTTAGTCCGCTGGCGGTGACACTTAGCGCGTCGGAAAAAGCACTCATTCCTTAGCTCCTTTAGCTGCGGCCAAGACTTGCCCGAATGACGGACAGGCTGTTTCTGTAAATGGCGAGGGCGCGGTCGTGCTCGCGTTTGGCATCGACGGCCTCTAGCATTTCGAGTTCGAGGGAAACCGTGTTGCCATTAGGGTCCATCGCATCGCGGCGCTCGCGCACTTCAACCGAACGCTCTGCCTGCCCGTTAAGATGGCCTGCACGAGTCGCGCGCTGCCCTATCAGAGACCCGCGCAGGGTTTCTTGAAACTCTGGCAGCTGTTTTGCGCGATACCCTGGGGTATCGGCGTTTGCGATATTCTGGGCGCTGATCGCTTGCTTATGGCCTGCGTGCTTGGCCATCGCCATCGCCGTTCTGAAGACGTCCAAATTCTGGAACATCGGGGCTTCTCCCTCGATTGCTTAAATCAAGGCTTAACTCCGATTCCTTTAGAAACGGTTTGCAGAAAACTGAACGGAGCGTTCGATGGACAATAACGACATTGCGGGGCTGAGAGCGCGAATCGCGCAAATGCAACCGGTGCGGAACGTTGGTCGGGTTCGATCCGTTGATGGTACAACGATCTGGGTTACCGGACTGGCTCATACGGCTTGTATCGGTGACCGCTTGCGCCTGTTTCATCCCGGCGGAGTACTAGAGGGGGAAGTGCTTCGGATTCGTGATGAATTGGTGGCCATGCTTCCAGACGAGGCCCCTGAGGGGGTTTCTCAGGGCGACCGGGTGGCTGTAATGGGCGCCCCGGTTCTAGCGCCCTGCGATTCGTGGATCGGCCGGGTCATTGACCCGTATGGACGCCCTTTGGACGGAGCGCCGTTGGTCCCGGGTCCACAACGCCGGCCCTTCCGGGCGAGCCCGCCGCCCGCCGCCGCGCGGCGCAGTCTTGGCGCACGGTTGAACACCGGGCTATGCGTCTTCGACACTCTGCTTCCAATCGTTCAGGGGCAAAGAATCGGGCTGTTTGCCGGCTCTGGCGTTGGAAAATCGCGCCTGCTTTCGCAATTGGCGCAGGGAATGCAGGCCGATGTCGTGGTTCTGGCCCTTGTGGGAGAGCGCGGGCGCGAGGTGCAGGAATTCGTGCGCAACGTTCTCGGTCCGGAAGGCATGGCGCGCAGTGTTGTCGTTGCCGCCACATCTGATCGTTCGCCGATGGAGCGGCGCCGGTGCCCCCTAGCGGCAATGACAATAGCCGAGCATTTCCGCGATCAGGGGAAGCATGTTCTCTATCTTGCGGACTCGATCACGCGATTTGCCGAAGCTCACCGGGAGGTTGCCATCGCATCGGGGGAATTGCCTGCCTTGCGCGGCCATCCGCCCTCGGTCGCGCACCAGATCATGCGACTTGCGGAACGCGCCGGCCCCGGTCTGGCGAATGGCGGAGATATTACGGCCGTGTTCAGCGTTCTCGTGGCTGGCTCTGACATGGATGAACCCGTTGCGGATATCCTGCGCGGCGTTCTCGATGGACATGTGGTCATGGATCGTCAAATTGCCGAGCGCGGGAGATTCCCGGCCATCGATCTGCTGCGGTCGGTTTCAAGGAGCCTGCCCGAAGCGGCAAGCGCACATGAGAACGATCTGATAGCCAAGGTTCGGCAATTGCTGGGTGCCTATTCGCGATCCGAGACTATGGTTCGCGCCGGGCTTTACCGAGACGGCGAAGATCCCGTATTGGATCAAGCGATTCGAGCATGGGACGATCTGGATCGCTTTTTGGCCGAAGAATCTGCGGGGGGACCCGTCAATGCTTTCAATAAGCTGGAGCTGTTGCTGCGCCGTGCCGGAGCGACAACAAATTCATCCGTAACAGCGCAGCCGGGGCGTCGCGCACAAAATTCCGGCGGTCCGGCCGGTGTTCGTTCAAATGGGCCAAATCGCGGATCGTCTTTTCCGGCAAGATAGGGAAACCGTTTCCTGTACGCTGCTTGCCTAGCTCAGGACCCATGGCCAATAGATGACGGTCGCAGCGAATTCGATGTCTGCGAGGAAGACCTTCGGGCACCGGTAATCGCGCGTGGCGACCCGTTGCCAATCCTTGCGCCTGCCAAACATGATCTCGATCATTGTCCGGCAGGGCATTGCATAGCTATGTCACGAAGGGGCAGTTTCGGCGTTTCTGGTGTCGCTTGTCGTACTTTACCGGCGCTTTTCGATGTTTCCTACCGGGGTTACATTCGCATATTTCCTTGTCTTTAAGGGCGTTCCGGATCCAGTCGACATCTGGCCGGCTGTCGTAAAGCACCCGCACTCTGATGTCGACGCTGTGCCGCTGCCCGGCAGGCGATGCCTTCATCGCCGAGAGGGGTTTGCTGCCGTTAAGTACAGGTAAAGTGAACCCCCTGCTGTCGAAGATGGCATGTAATATTCTGTTTCTGTTTCCCTTGGTGCGTCCGATCAGCCGACCAAGCTCCGCTTTTTGACGCCCAGACTGGACGCCGGTTCGAGGGCGTTCGGGAACGTGGCGACGAT
Organism: Pacificoceanicola algae; assembly: GCF_049341065.1. Classification (NCBI taxonomy): domain Bacteria; kingdom Pseudomonadati; phylum Pseudomonadota; class Alphaproteobacteria; order Rhodobacterales; family Roseobacteraceae; genus Pacificoceanicola; species Pacificoceanicola algae. Next base: position 293,432 of record NZ_JBMPIX010000004.1, read on the forward strand.
CATGACCGTCTTTTCCTCGCTGCGAAGGCCAAAGATTCCTCGTAAACGATCGGACCGTAAGGAAGCATTTTACCTAATACTATTCGTCAACTTGAGAAAAACAGCCCGGTTTCAAAGTCTTGGCGCCACGCCTAACCCAAAATTGAAGTCCGCGGGATCGATTGAAGTAAAGAAAGCGCAACCATCCCAGAACCTGATTGAGAAAACTGTTGAACCTGAGTTTGCAACAAGTAGGACTGAACGACCTTTTCCATGATCTCCGGGTCGGCGACTTCGCTTACTTCTGAAACGCCGAAGCGGCTTTGAACCTTGTCGCGGAACACTTCCAGTTGCTGATCAATATCTAGTTGGCCAAAGCCGGTCGGTAAACCAAGCGCGGTTTCAAATACGGTGCGAAGCGCGGTCGTGCCCATAACCCGAAACCAATTGGTGTCCCCACTACTGCCAGAACCGCCGATTTCTGGTAGCGCTCTATGGAAGTTCAGCGCGATGCGCAGGGTATCATCTTGTTCACCAACGGCGACCTCGAAGGATTGTTGGCGATATTTCGAAACGATCTCCTCTCCGAAAAAGCTTAGTTGAGTACGAGCTCCGACCGGGGAATCAAAAGCAAACGCTGACGCCAGTGCCTTGTATCGATCATCTGACATTTTGTTGGCGAGGCTATCGGAAGCAGCTCCGCCTTCCTCCAGAATTTTCTGGATGAAGAACTTGTTGTCGATATCATCCTGTAGGCCAAAAGCCCCAAGGGCAACGCGTCGTAACCTGCGATCCGATACCAGATCCTCTGCTGTTTTGACGTTGCCGATGTTCTTTTTGAAGTAGTCTGTGTCGCGCACCAAATCCGTAGATTTGTCAAAGACAGCGCGCTGCGTGTCCTGTGTGGCCTTTAGAAACTGCCATCCGACCAGTCCGGTGCCGACAATGATGGGTTGAAAGCTCATTGCTGCGACGCGGCAAGAAGCCGGTCCTCACGTGGGATAAGAGCGCGCAGTGCCTTGAGACATTGATAGAATTGCTCGGTCAACAATGCGTTGCTGGCTTGTGCCAAAAGCCTGCGGCTGTCAGGGTCGATCAAGATGTGGCTCAGCTCTTCGATGCGCGGTAGTAACTGCCTTTTCGCGTCGCTTGGTTCAGCGTCACCAGTCAAGATGAGCTGCGCCGTATAGCAAAGGCGGCGTACAGGTGTTTGGGCCTCATCAGGATGGATTGCATCTCGCAATCGCAGCACATTGGCATTTGGTGTTACGATGGATAGTCGGCTTCGGCGATCACCGTTTTCAATCACCGCTCCATTGATCAAAACGCGCTCGCGCGGACCAAGTTTCAGAACCAAACCGCTCATTTGGGTGTCCTCCGGCTGCCCAATCCGCGCAGGATGGCAGCGTTGATTTCCAGAAGTGGCGTGATCCGCTCTTTTTTCATCAAGACCTTGGTGGTGTGCTGCTGCACAAATTCCGCCAAGTAAAAAATGCGGGCCCGAAGGTCTTGTGGCAAGCCGTTGTCATCATCGGCAACGTCAACGGCGAGCATTGTCCAAAGACGTTGATTATCGGAAAGTGCCTCGACTAGTCTTGGATAGGCCAAGGGCCCGGCTTCTGCGGCTGACTTAATGCGATGTGTCACGCGAGCGATCAGCTCATATTCAGTGCCTCGGGCGGTTTTTGTTGTCCGGGCAGTCTGGGAATAGGCGTGCTGGGCAAGGGATTGGGCGTTCACTGCAAAACCTTCTGGTTGTGACGACTATGTATGAATGGCGATCGGAGGCCGGTTTTCCGGCCTCCGACTATGGCCATTAACGGAACAGCGACAGGAGCTGCTGCGGCGCCTGGTTGGCGATCGACAGAGCCTGAACACCCAGCTGCTGCTGGACCTGAAGGGCCTGAAGACGCGCCGAGGCCGCTTCCATATCGGCGTCGACAAGAGTGCCGATGCCGGACTTCAGAGCATCGGTCAGACCGGTGATAAAGTCGGTTTGGGTTTCGATACGGCCCTGGGCCGAACCAAAGTTGGCTGCGGAGTCGATCGAAATCTGGATCAGACCTTCGATTTCCTCCAACGCGGCATCCGCGCCGTCCTGCGTGGTTACGTTGATGTCGCTCAGCCCAGCCAGGCGGCCACCGATTGTGCCATCATTCTCCGACCCATCCAAAGCAGACTGCTGCACGTCAGTTGCGGCAAAGGCGGCGAAGTTGGTGCCGGTGTTGTTGGTGACCGAAATTTCGCCTGCGTTGGTACCAGCAGCAAAGGTGGCATCAACTCCGTCTTCTACTGCCTGCTTGTTCAGAGCATCGACCATACCCGTCACAACGTCTGCCAAGGTGTCACCGTCGCGGGCGACATAGGCCACGTCCGCAGAGAAACCCAACTTGGTCGAACCGGCAGCCTGAACTTCGTAGGAGTTACCAGCGGTGATGCCGCCAGCAGTGTCTTCCTGCAAAGTTGCCATGACGCCGGACGCGCCGGTGGCAACGGTGTTGGTCGAGCCAGCGTTAACCGAAACAGTACCGGCAGAAGACGCGCTGGTGCCGAGGTCTTGCTTGGCAACATTGATGTCGGACGCGGTTACGCCGGTGCCCGAACGGTCAAGAGAAGCCAGAACATTGATGCTGCCCGAGCCGGCAGTGTTGTCGGTGTTGGACAGCAGGTTCAAGCCGTTGAACTGGGCTGCACCTACAACCGCGCCAATCTGATCGCGCAGGGCGTTGATGTCGGTCTGGATCTTTTCCCGGTCGACGTTCTCTTCCTGTGCAGCGACGATCTTGCCTTTGATGTCGGTCAGCAATTCGGTGGTCGTTTCAGCGGCCTGGCGGGCAACTGCAACGGTCGACTGACCAAGGTTAAGACTGTCGGAGATGCCTTTGAAGCCTTTCACGTCGGCTTCCATCACCTTGGAGATCGCCCAAACGGCAGAGTTGTCCTTGGCGCTGGACACGCGCTTGCCAGTCGAGATTTCCGACTGGGTTTGAGCCAAGCCCGAGTTGATCGACTTAAGGGTCTGAAGCGCCACCATGGCGCCGTTGTTCGTCAGGATGCTAGACATGCATTTTGTCCTTGCTTTGATGGCGCTTTTGCGCCGGTTTCATTTGCCGGTTAAGGCATCTCTGACGTCTTTCTGACGTGTGCAGCCAGGATTTGCGGGACTGCGCCACCCTTTCGAGTGCAGCGCCAACATGGGTTTCGAATCCTAACGTTGCGCTAATTCCGTTTTCGCTATTTCCGCGAATTTGAATCGAATGGTCACGCTCGGTGCTCCAGCTTCTTTTCTTCCGGCCCATTAAGGGTCGTCCTGCGACCTTTTTCGTCATATGTATCAAGAGATTTTCGCAGCCGGTTCAAATGACCCAGACGGTTCGCCACGTTGCGCAGACCTGCCAGAGCCTGATCGAAAAGTTCTTGATTCCGGCGCAGCCCATCGCGAAGCGGGGCAACGTCTTCCTCATTGGTGGCCGTCTCGCTAAGCCCAAAGGCCAAATCTTGTTTTTCTTCCATGAGTTCGGCGATTCTTTCGAAATCACCTTCCAGAAGCGCTTTGCGCTCGGCTGCAATCAATTCCTTGAGGCGATCTAAGGTATTAGTATTGTTCATCTAATTTCTCCTTCATTGACTGATAAAGTGTTTCGGCCAGGCCGATTCCGCCTTTGGCCGCCATCGCTCGGGCTTGTTCCTGAACCAGAAAGGACGAGAATTGGTCCTCGCCTGCGCCGCCGCCGAATCCCCCGGGCGTTTTGCCGACGCCTGCGGATTCAAGCATTTCCGCAAGAAAGCTGGCTTCAAGTTCCTGAGCGGCCTTAGCCAGGGCTTTGTTCTGAATTTGACCAGAACTGCCATTAATTGACGGTATGTCCATCCGGATATCTCCAATTCGACTCACTTGAACCAGTTTTCTGCGAAGGCGGTAAAGAACCGGTAAGGATGTTCGATCTACAAAGCGGAGACGGAAGAAATCCCGAGGCAAGCGAATGCTTACACAACTGACCGGTCTATTTGGTTTTGCCCCAAGGGCTGAAACAGCAGACATGACGAAATCTGCGCGACAAGGTTCAGATTTTTCGTCCGTGTTCGAAAATCTTGCCGAGCATGACGTCGAAAAAGACGAGACTTCCCGCGGTTTGCCTACTGAAGAGGAAAATGCGGAAGCCACTGTTCAGGTCGAAGAGGCGGAGGATGGTTTCAGAGACGAGGCGGCCGACGGGGCTGAGGCGGATCTGGAGTCGTTGAACACGCCTGATGGACCAAAGTTGTTTCAAGACGAAGCAACAGACCCTTGGTCGTCAACCGCTTCGGCCAATGATCTCCCGGTTGGGCGGTGTGTTACGGATAGTCAGCCTTTCGCTCATGACTGGGATGCGACCCCAATCAAGGTGCCGGAAAATGCCGTAAATTCGGATCTCAGCACCATGTTCAATCGGTCCGACCCGTCGCAGGGGCCTGTATTGGAGACGGGAAGGAAACCTCCGTTTCCGACCGGAACAGCTCTGAATCATGCGCGCCCTTCAATGGCAAGTGGCGATAGGCAAACGATGATCGACACACCGGTTAGGTTTTCGGAGAAGACCGCTGGTCAAGCCATGCAGGCGCTTCTGACCGAAGTCTCAGAGGGTGGATCCGAACCGCCAACCCTCAGCGATGCCCCCATCGCGTTTACGGGTAGCAAAAGTGTTTTTTCCGGTTCCGAGCAAACCTTGTCGCAAAAAATTGCATCTCATTCAGAAGGAACCGCGCCTATCGTTACCACGGGCAACACAGAAATTGCCCAACCGGGGGCAAAATTTGTGCCTGGGATATCGCAGACGAACCAGACAGGAGTACGTGTTGGTCAGTCCGGTGGAACGGTGGAAGCAGAACAGGAAATCCTTGGTGATGCAGAAAGAGCAGTCACAACGGCGCGGACTCCGCCTTCAGATTTCAGCATTCCAGACAATGGCGCAGCGGACGGCCCGCAAGCTTTTCTCACACAGTTTGGGACACATCAGAGAAGCAGTGTGATTGCGGAACACAAAGGCTCGCCCAACCCTCTGACAGTCGCAACTTCTTCAACGCTTGAGCCACAACCGTCGCACCGCACGGAGGCCATTACCGCAGGGCCGGAATCAGCGCCGCGGTTCAACGGAGATTCGGTTGGCACATTGGATGGACCATCAGATATCCTATCAGGTCAAACAATTGCCAAGCATGGAACCGAGGCAAACGCGCATGGATCAAGCAAGCTGAAGCCGGTTGATTTTCCTATCTTTTTGGGGTCCGAAAACTCCGAAAAACATGATGTGCGAGTGTCATTCACTCCTGGACAATCGGTGACCAACGACAACAAATTGGGGCTGGACCATCCGAAGATGCCCGCTTCGGCGCCCAAGCTTGGCGATCTGGCCAACGCCAAACTTGATATGTTTGGCAAAGCCGCTGTGGAGATTGCTTCTGATCCTTCGGTCAAGGACGTGGCTTCAGAAATTGGGATTGGCCCAAGGCGTGACCGGGTCGCAGCGACGCCCACGTTTTCGGCGGCCCCTTCGCTTGGCGACAGGGCGCAATCAGGGTTTACGGCAGAACCGAAAGAGATCCAAACCGGGCATTTGTCCGGGGGTGAGGTTCGGATGGCAACTCGGAACAATGAGCTATCGGAAAATGCCGATCCTGCGCAAGCTTCTGACAAAGCGATCGAAAAACCGAACGCAGCCAGCACTTTTCTGAGCGCCCCGACAATTGGTCGTGAACAGCCGGCTTCAATCAACCCCTTCAAAGGCAACGAACGATCTGCGCAACCGGAAATAACGAGCTTGCCGGATAGGAATAGGCAAACTGACCGTGGTCTGCGAATTGAGGAGTCGCGTACTTCTATGCACCCGACTTCAGTTCCAATGCGTACGCCTACTCCGGCTCAACTTGCTTACCCACCCGCAATGCGACTGGCCGCTGCGCAGGTTACAAATCCGTCGCTGATGGAGCCAAGTGACTCCTCTTTCGATCCCGAACCGGTCGAGTTTTTTGCGGTCACCTCAGGCGGTGAACCCCGGATGCAGGGCCTTCTCAACCACGGCGGTGATCGCGGCCTCAATAACGCGCGGACCCACGCTGAAGCGGTTATGCGGCAGGTTTCGGACAAACTACCGCGCTTGGCCGAAGGGACGATCGATATCCGACTCGACCCGGAAGAATTGGGCAAGGTTCGCATGCGTTTGATCACTGCCGAGCACGGCATGACCGTACATATTCAAGCTGATCGCCCTGAAACGATAGATTTGCTCCGGCGAAACGTGGATCAACTTGCGCGAGACTTGGCAGACGCCGGGTTTGAGGCTTCTGGTTTCAGCTTTGGCGATGAGCGGGCGCAGAACAATTCCGAAGACGGCGAGCCTGACAGCAACCCAGTTGCCACAAAAGTCGCATCGGCAGAGGCGCGGCAAAGTCCCGGAATCGTCGACAAAAATAGTCCAACCGCCCCGATTGGCGGGTTGGATATCAGGATATGAGGTACCAGAATGGTTGAAGTCAGCTCGGCAACATCGACAGCGGGGATTCAAAACCGCACAACAACCTCCAGTGAAGGTGAAAACGCGGCAAAAACCGCACTCAGTTCGGATTTTGAAACCTTCCTGCGCATGTTGACTGTGCAGGTCCAAAATCAGGATCCATTGAACCCGGTAGATTCGACAGACTACGCAACGCAGCTCGCGACATTCTCGTCGGTCGAGCAGCAGGTTCTGACCAACGATTTGTTAAAGGACATGGCCACGCAGTTGGGCGGCAACGGGTTGCAACAAGCCGGACAATGGATCGGGATGGAGGCTTTGGCTCGCGCGCCGGTATGGTTCAATGACAGCCCGATATCGATCAGGCCTGAATACAACGAAAACACGGATCGCGCTGAATTGTTGGTCCGGAATTCGGCGGGCGAGGTTGTGCAAACCTTTGCTTTGGATGAACTGCCTGAGGATATCGTCTGGACCGGCACGGATGAAGACGGCGCATTGCTGCCAGTTGATGTCTACAGCTTCCAGATCGAACAGTATGAGGGCGAAACCCTTTTGGAAACGTCTACACCATTGAGCTACAACCGCATTGTCGAAGTGCGGGCGGATGGCTCGGACGTTTTGGTAAGGCTGTCCGACGGGACCGAGCTTCCATCGTCAATGGTGACGGGGCTGCGGACGCCCACGATTTGATCCGGATGGCAAACAGGGCTGGCCGTCAGATAAATTGCCAAAGCATCACGCCAGCGACTCCGATTGCCAATCCAAGCGCTAGAAAAAGCAACCGGGATGGCCAACGGGATTCGGGGCGCTTCGCCGGCTCTTTTGATTGGCGGATAAGGGCAGCCTCAACCAGACCGGGGAGGCGCGGACCAAAGCGTGATATGACGCGCAGGGTCTGGCCCAGATCACGCGCAATTGCACGCGGCCCGATCGACTGTTTTATATAGTCTTCAACGACCGGCTGGGCGACCTTCCAGATGTTCATATGTGGGTTGAGCGACCGCGCAACGCCCTCGACCACAACCATGGTGCGTTGCAACAGGATCAGCTCGGTCCGTGTCTCCATGCCAAACCGTTCGGTCACCTCGAACAGATAGGCCAGCAGTTTTCCCATAGAGATTCCGCTGGCGTCCATTCCGAAGATGGGTTCGCCGACGGCGCGCAGAGCGCGTGCGAATTCATCGACGTCACGGTCAGCTGGAACATATCCAGCCTCGAAATGCACTTCGGCCACACGCTGATAGTCGCGCCGGATGAAGCCATATAGGATCTCGGCATAGACGCGGCGCGTGTATTCGTCGATATGCCCCATGATGCCAAAGTCATAGGCAATGATGTCGCCATTTGCCGCGACTTTCAGGTTGCCCTGATGCATGTCCGCGTGAAAAAAACCGTCGCGCAGGGCGTGGTTCAGGAACAGTTGCAAAACGCGTTCGGACAGGAGCACGCGGTCGTGCCCGGCAGCATCCAAAGCGTCATTGTCGCCCAAGGGCAGGCCATCGGCCCAGCCCAGTGTCATCACCCGGCGCCCAGAATGTTGCCATTTGATTTCAGGCAGTTGAAAGCCTTCGTCCCCACCCGTGTTGGCGGCGAACTCACTTGCGGCCGCGCTTTCAAGGCGCAGGTCCAATTCGCCCATGACGACTCCTTCGAAGTGGGCGATCACCTCGGTCGGGCGCAAACGGCGAGAGGCTGGGGACAGCAGTTCGATCACTGACGCCGAGAAGTAGAAGGCGTCGATGTCGCGCCGAAACTTACGCTCAATCCCCGGGCGCAGGATTTTGACGGCGACGATCTCTCCGGTTTCGGCAAGGCGCGCCTTATGGACCTGGGCGATGGAGGCGGCGGCGACGGGATCCGAAAATTCGGAAAAGATTTCGTCAATGGGACGGCCAAGTTCTGCTTCGACGGCGGCTTTGGCCTGATCCACCGAGAAAGGCGGCAGTTTGTCTTGAAGAATGCGCAGCTCTTGCGCCATCTCATCACCAACAACGTCCGGTCGGGTCGAAAGGATTTGGCCGAATTTGATGTAGGCCGGGCCCAATGCGTTCAGCGCACGGACAGGTGCAGGCATCGCGGGATCGCCCTTTTCACCCAGCCATTTGAACGGCCAGCCAAGAACGCGGGCGGCGATACGGAGCGATGCTGGCGCTTCCATCGCATCCAGAACGGCACGCATGGCGCCGGTGCGTTCCATTGTGGCGCCGGTCTGGATCAGACGCCAAATGTTATGAGGGCCGCGCACCTAAATCTTCCAACCCGAATGCAAACAGGCGACGCCCATCGTAAGGTTGCGATATTTGGCGTTTTCAAAACCAGCCGCCCGCACCATCCCCAAAAAGGTTTCTTGATCGGGAAATTTGCGTATTGATTCAACAAGGTACTGATAGCTGTCGCGGTCGTTGGCGATCATCTGGCCCAACCGAGGAATGATGTTGAAGGAATACAGGTCATAGGCCTTTTGCATCAGATCGTTGGGGATCTGGCTGAATTCCAGCACCATCAGGCGGCCGCCGGGTCTGAGCACGCGATAGGCTTCGTTCAGAGCCTCTTGGGGGCGGGTGACATTCCGGATGCCAAAGGAAATCGTGTAAACGTCAAAGCTGTTGTCGGCAAAGGGCAGGGCCATCGCATCGCCAACCACCCAATCGAGCTGTTCGGCCATGGCATCCGCTTCGGCGCGTTTGCGGCCTTCGACCAGCATCGGCTCGGTCAGGTCGAGAACGGTGGCATGGCCGTGGCCTGCGCGCTTGAGAAACCGAAAGGAAATGTCGCCGGTGCCACCCGCGACATCCAGCAATTGCTGACCGGGGCGCGGAGCCAACCAGTCCATCATGGCATCTTTCCAAATCCGGTGGATGCCGAGCGACATGGCGTCGTTCATCACGTCGTATTTCGAGGCAACCGAGTTGAATACGCCCTGCACGCGGCCGGCCTTTTCGCCCTCGGGGACGTCCTGAAACCCGAAATGGGTCGTTTTTTCATCCGGTTCAGTCATGCAATGGGTCCGATCCAGCCATCCTGCGGTCGTATTTGTGCTTAAACTCATGACTGTCAAAGGACAAACGGTCAAATCCGCGCAAATGATGGAGAAGATTACTAAATGACCATGCTGCTGTCGTATTGCATCCTTGCGTTTTTCGCTGTGCCGTTCATGCGCTTTGCCATGTTTCGCAGGTTAATCGGGTTCAAAGACATGCGAAAAGGGGTCAAGATCTTCTTGTCCGAAGAGGCTGGAGATGCACGCACAATCTATAAGGCGGGAACCAAGAAGGGCCCGAAGCAGATCGGCGGCCTGTCGCTGTTCGAGGCGACGTGGGGTGTCAAGTACCTGCCACCCTTGCTGATCGCCTGGATCGTTGTCCTGATCTTCCAGTTGGGGGAAATGCGAAGTGGTTCGGACTGGATTGCGCTGATCGTCTTTCTTGCGGGCAGCGCCTACCTGTGCGCCCTCAATTACCGGATGCGCATCGTTCTGGACGGCAACGAAATGCACAAACTGGATTGGCTTTTCCGGCACCAGACCTATGATCTTGCCGAGCTTGTCCGGGCAGAGCAGGATAGCTCCGAGTCCTACAGACTCGAATTCGAGGATGGGCGCTCGGCCTATGTCCTGCGATGGATAACCGGTCACGAGATGTTCAAGGACTGCATTCTGAAGGCGCTTGAAATCAACAAGAGGTAGCATGCCCGAACTCCCCGAGGTTGAAACCGTCCGCCGCGGCCTTGCCCCCGCGATGGAGGGGCAGGTGATCACGCGTGCGCAGGTGAATCGTCCTGATCTGCGCTGGCCTTTTCCGACAGATATGGCCAAGCGGCTGACTGGCGCGCGCGTTTTGGGGCTTCGGCGGCGGTCCAAGTATATTCTTGCCGATCTCGACCGGGGCGAAAGCTTGCTGATCCATCTGGGAATGTCCGGACGCATGTTGGTGTCCGGCGACCCCTTGGGCCAATTCGTGCATGATCATCCCGCGGCGGAAAAACATGACCATGTGGTGCTGGATATGGAGAACGGCGCACGCATCACCTTTAATGACCCGCGCCGCTTTGGAGCGATGGACCTTTTGGCAACCACCACGGCCGAAGCGCATCCGCTTTTGGCTTCGATCGGGCCCGAGCCTTTAGGGAATGTGTTCAGCGAATCTCATCTGGTTGCGGCGCTGAAAGGGCGCGGGATGCCGATCAAATCGGCACTTTTGGACCAGAAGATTGTCGCCGGATTGGGCAATATCTACGTTTGCGAAACGCTTTACCGTGGCCGAATTCACCCAGCACGCCGCGTCACTCGGATATCCGAGCGGCGCATTGCCGCGCTTGTTCCCATCATCCGCGAGGTGCTGTCAGAGGCAATCGAAGCGGGCGGATCAAGCCTGCGAGATTTCCGGCAAGCTGATGGGGAACTTGGATATTTTCAGCACAGCTTTGACGTCTATGGCCGCGAGGGGGAGCCCTGCAAGACCCCCGGTTGCAGCGACCACATTCGCCGAATCGTGCAGTCCGGGCGATCATCTTTCTACTGCCCCACCTGTCAAAGATAGCTTGAACCGATGCGCGATGATGGTAAGCGTTAGCGCCTGACGGAAATGGACCGGAGCCGAGCAATATGGCCTATGAGACGATCATCGTCGAAGTCGAAGACCACGTTTGCACAATCAAACTGAACCGCCCCGACGCGCTGAACGCCCTGAACTCGCACCTTTTGGGTGAATTGGCCGAAGCGCTGGTTGACGCGGACAAGAACGACAAGGTGCGCTGCATCATTGTGACCGGTTCGGCAAAGGCCTTTGCTGCCGGTGCAGACATCAAGGAGATGTCTGAGAAAAGTTACGTCGACATGTTCCTGTCGGATTTCTTTGGCCGTGAAGGCGAAACGATCTGCCGGACCCGAAAGCCCATCATCGCGGCGGTTGCAGGCTATGCGCTTGGCGGCGGATGTGAACTGGCGATGATGTGCGACTTTATAATCGCGGCCGATTCGGCCAAGTTTGGCCAGCCCGAGATCAACCTCGGTGTGATCCCTGGCATTGGCGGCACCCAGCGCCTGACGCGCTATGTCGGAAAATCCAAGGCGATGGAAATGAACCTGACTGGCCGTTTCATGGATGCCGAAGAGGCCGAGCGCGCCGGGCTGGTGAGCCGTGTCGTCCCAGCCAAACAACTGATGGAAGACGCAAGGGCCACCGCAGAAAAGATCGCGGAAAAGTCGATGCTGACGACCATCGCGGTCAAAGAGGCTGTGAACCGCGCCTATGAGACCACGCTTTCCGAGGGTCTGCTTTATGAGCGCCGCCTGTTCCACTCGCTCTTTTCGACCGAGGACCAAAAAGAAGGCATGGCTGCCTTCACGGAAAAGCGGAGCGCGCAATTCCGGGACCGGTAAGACCGACCGGTAAGTCAATAGGCCACCATGGCAAAACGACCCGGGCTTGATCGCCCGGGTTTTTAATATCGCGGCGGTGCGTCAGCCCTGATTTGGGCCGCGCAATTTGCGGATCGCGGATTGTACACGCCGCCAGACCTCAGCCTCTTCCAGATTTCCGGCTTTCTTGCATGCGCGGTGCCGTTGGGCGGCCTCTGCTTCGGCCTTGCCGCCGCGCACTCGGTAAAGGGCGTGGGCGTATTCGGAGACCCGTATTGCATCAAGCATCTTGATCCTCCCATTTCTCCGTTCTGGTCGGAAACATCCGTCCCGACCGGGGACCCCTTATACTAAAATATGCAGATTCGATCCAGTTCCTGCTGGCTTTGGTCGCTAAGGGCTTTGCAAAGCTGGTGAAAGCCGGTATAGACGCCAGTCATACATGCGTGTGATGCCCGCTAGGCAAGAATCGGTCCGAGGTACGTTCGGGTCTCGTAGGCATTGCGCACTCGAAATTCAGACACGAAAAACCAGGACAGATCATCATGGCAAATTCGCCCCAAGCAAAAAAACGCGCTCGTCAGAACGAGAAGCGTTTTGCAGTCAACAAAGCCCGTCGTTCGCGAATCCGCACCTTCCTGCGCAATGTCGAAGAGGCCATTGCCTCGGGTGACAAAGATGCCGCTACGGCAGCTCTTCGCGCGGCTCAGCCGGAATTGATGCGCGGCGTGACCAAGGGAGTTTTCCACAAGAACACCGCATCCCGCAAAATGTCGCGGTTGTCGGCACGTGTGAAGGCTCTGGGCTGATATACCCACACCATCTTGTGTTACTTTTTGAGCGGCGCCACTATATGTGGCGCCGTTTGTCTATTTGGCAACTATTTGACAGCCAAAGAGATTCTTTTCCACAAATGCCGAGTCAAGATACGAAGATCAGTTGCCCGAAGGACGGCAAGCTTGCTAATTTCACCAAGCGAGTCACATCGCAGGGGGGACAGGTTGCAGGGTTCGAGTCGAAGATTAATCGGTTTCGTATCTGAATGCTGATCATCGCCACGTTGGTAGGTGACAGTTTCGGGAAAGTCCCGGCCATGTCCAAAGACAAAACTTGGGTCGTATTGGCCTTTGCTCTAGCTGCCGCCAGAGCTGCCAGAATGTAAGATCTGGGCCCTAGGCTGATCTCATGCCCGTATGGCATGGGCTGGTCGTGTTTTGTCCGACGTGAAGTGACCGCCGCCGGGTTTGGGTCCGGTGCGGGCGATGGCAGTGAAGACACGGAACGGGGACAGATGACTGACGAACAATGGGGCGCTTTGCAGAGTAATATTTGTAAAACGGTAGGTGACAACAATTACAAGACGTGGATCAAACCACTCAAGTTTTGTGGCCTTGATGGGGGTGTCGCGCAATTTCATGCTCCGACGAATTTTTTCGGGAATTACGTGTCTCAGAATTTTGGAGATTTCCTGATCTCGCAGATTGCAGGGGTGAACCCGAGCGTCAGGCGCCTTGCTTTCAAAGTCGCCGATGCAGCAAATTCCGCAGCGGAACCGCATGCGAGCAAGCCCGAGGTCGCGCCTCAGCCGGCCCGCGAAGAATTGCCCGGTGCGCCTTTGGACAGCCGGTTTACCTTTGACAGCTTTGTCGTGGGAAAGCCAAACGAGCTGGCCCATGCCGCCGCGAAACGCGTGGCCGAAGGCGGACCTGTGACCTTCAATCCGCTGTTTCTTTATGGCGGTGTTGGGCTTGGTAAAACGCACTTGATGCATGCGATCGCTTGGGAATTGCGCGCCCGCAATCCCAATCTTGTCGTACTGTACCTGTCCGCGGAACAGTTCATGTACCGCTTTGTGCAGGCCCTGCGTGAACGCCGGATGATGGACTTCAAGGAAATGTTCCGCAGTGTTGATGTGCTGATGGTCGATGACGTCCAGTTCATCGCTGGCAAGGATTCGACTCAGGAAGAGTTCTTTCACACGTTCAACGCCTTGGTGGATCAGAACAAACAGATCATCATTTCAGCAGACCGCGCCCCGGATGAAATCAAGGATCTTGAGAACCGCATTCGTTCGCGTTTGCAGTCTGGACTAGTCGTTGATCTGCACCCAACAGATTACGAATTGCGCTTGGGCATTCTGCAAACCAAGGCCGAAATGTACCGCGCCCATTATCCAGGCCTGCAGATCGACGACGGCGTTTTGGAGTTTCTTGCTCAGCGGATCAGCACCAACGTTCGTGTGCTCGAAGGGGCGTTGACCCGGTTGTTCGCCTTTGCTTCGCTGGTGGGCAAGCCGATCAACATGGATCTGGTGCATGATAGCCTTGCGGACGTCTTGCGCGCCTCCGAGCGCAAGATCTCGATCGACGAGATCCAGCGCAAGGTGGCGGATCACTACAACATTCGGCTGTCGGACATCGTTGGCCCGAAACGTGTACGCACCTTTGCGCGACCGCGTCAGGTTGCGATGTATCTGTGCAAGCAGTTGACCTCGCGATCCTTGCCCGAAATCGGGCGCCGCTTTGGCGGGCGCGACCACACGACCGTGATGCATGGCGTGCGCCGCATCGAGGAGCTGCGCCAGCAGGACGGGCAGATCGAGGAAGATATCGAGATGCTGCGCCGCGCGCTTGAGGCGTAAAATCGGGCGACTCTGAGTCCTTGGCACAACAGGTTTACAGCGGGGCGGTCTTTGGATCGCCCCTTTGCCTTGACGTCCTTTGACAACCGTTGAACAAATCGCGAAAACGGGCTTGGAGTACGCGCATCCCCGGGCTAGGGTGCGCCTCCGGCTTTGCAGAGGGTAGGGCAATGAAAATCAGCATTGAACGGGCGACGCTGCTGCGCGCCGTGGCGCAGGCACAATCGGTTGTGGAGCGGCGCAATACCATTCCGATCTTGGCAAACGTGCTGATTGAGGCGGAAGGTGACACCGCGACCTTCCGGGCAACCGATTTGGACATCGAGGTGCTGGACAAGGCACCTGCACAAGTCGAACGCGCAGGCGGGACGACGGTGTCTGCTGTCACCTTGCACGAAATCGTACGCAAGCTGCCGGACGGGGCGCTGGTCTCGCTGAACGAGGAACCTGGTACAGGTCGGCTGACGGTTGCTGCCGGGCGATCGAACTTTTCCCTGGCGACCCTGCCCAAAGATGATTTTCCGGTCATGGCGACCTCGGAATATGCGTCGAACTTTACGGCAAAGGCCGCAGTCCTGCGCCGCCTGTTCGACAAGTCAAAGTTCGCGATTTCCACTGAAGAGACACGCTATTATCTGAACGGCGTCTACATGCATGTGGCCGAGTCCGATGGCAGCAAAGTTCTGCGCTGCGTGGCGACTGATGGCCACCGTCTGGCCCGCATCGACGCGCCGCTGCCCGACGGCGCCGGTGACATGCCCGGCGTGATTGTCCCGCGCAAGACAGTTGGCGAGATGCGCAAGCTGCTGGATGACGACGATATGGACATCGCGGTGTCGGTTTCCGAGACCAAGGTGCGATTTGCGACGCCTGAAATCACGCTGACCTCCAAGGTGATCGACGGGACCTTCCCGGATTACACGCGCGTCATCCCGCAGGGGAATACCCGCCGGTTGGAAGTGGACGCGAGCGAGTTTGCCAAAGCCGTGGACCGGGTGGCGACAGTGTCTTCCGAACGCTCGCGCGCAGTCAAGTTGCAGCTGGATGAGGATCGGTTGATCCTTTCCGTGAACGCCCCCGACAGCGGCGCCGCCGAGGAAGAATTGGCCGTGGCTTACGGTGATGAGCACCTCGAGATCGGCTTCAACGCCAAGTACCTGCTTGAGATTGCGTCTCAGGTGGATCGCGAGAACGCTGTTTTCATGTTCAACTCGTCCGGGGATCCGACCCTGATGCGTGAGGGCAATGACACCAGCGCAGTCTATGTCGTCATGCCGATGCGTGTGTAACGCCGAGACGATTTTCCGCGAATAAACAGGCCTCCGCCTCGGGGTGTCTCGGTCTAGATGAAGAAAGGAAGAGGTGCGTAGATGTATCTGTCGCACCTGTCCTTGTCGCATTTCCGGTCGCATCGTTTGGCGCGGCTGGATGTGGATGCGCGCCCGGTCGCGATTTATGGGCCAAACGGGGCCGGTAAGACAAATCTGATCGAAGCAGTGTCGTTGTTTTCGCCGGGGCGGGGGCTGCGGCGGGCCTCGGCGCAGGACATGGCGCGCCGACCCGAAGCTTTGGGCTGGAAAATCACCGGAACATTTCACGGGCCGGATGGGGTGCACGAGATTGCCTTTACATCCGAGAATGGCGCGGCGCGGCAGGTTCAGATTGATGACAAGTCGGCATCTCAGGTCGCCTTGGGTCGCTTGGCGCGCGTCGTTTGGTTGATCCCTGCGATGGACCGCCTTTGGATTGAGGGCGCCGACGGGCGGCGCCGTTTCATTGATCGCATGACCCTGTCCTTTTTTCCCGAACATGCTCAGTCCGTTCTGGACTACGAAAAGGCTATGCGAGAGCGCAATCGCCTGCTGAAAGAGCAGGTGCGCGACGCGCATTGGTATGTCGCGCTCGAAGCTCAGATGGCCAAGGCCGGTGCGGCGTTGCATGCGAACCGCGTCGCGACGGTCGAGCGACTGGCTCTGTCGCAGCAGGAGGCCGAGACACGGTTTCCCGTCGCGAATCTGCAGTTGATGCAGTCTGAGGGTGAGATGCCCCAGGACGAAGGCGATCTGCGAACAGCTTTGGCCGACAGCAGGGGCCGGGATATGGCGGCGGGCCGAACCTTGGTCGGGCCGCATAGGACCGACCTGTATGGTGTTTTTGCAGCCAAAGATGTACCCGCGTCCGAGTGTTCAACGGGCGAGCAAAAAGCGCTGCTGATTTCGCTGATCCTGGCCAACGCACGCGCGCTTTCGCACGATCTTGGAGCGCCGCCCATAGTACTGCTGGACGAGGTCGCAGCGCATTTGGATTCTGGTCGCCGCGCCGCTTTGTATGATGAGATCTGCGCCCTTGGGGCGCAGGCGTGGATGACCGGAACGGGGCCGGAACTGTTCGCCGATCTTGGCGATCGGGCGCAGTATCTTGAAGTCAACGAAGAGGGCGCCGAATCTCTCGTGGCGCGTCTGGCGAATTGATACCAAATCTTGTGTCCAAGACGTGACATTACCCCTTGGGATCGCTATAAATCCGCTCAACATAACAAAGGAAGACGGCATGTCCGACGCTGCAGGCGCCCCCGAAGAGTATGGCGCGGATTCCATTAAGGTTCTCAGAGGCTTGGAGGCTGTTCGCAAGCGTCCCGGCATGTATATCGGGGATACTGATGACGGCTCTGGCCTGCATCACATGGTCTATGAGGTCGTCGATAACGGTATCGACGAGGCGCTGGCCAAGCATGCCGACTATGTTCATGTGAAAATCCACGCAGACAACAGCGTTTCCGTGCGTGATAACGGGCGCGGAATTCCTGTCGATCTGCACGCCGAAGAGGGCGTTTCCGCCGCCGAGGTCATCATGACCCAGTTGCATGCGGGCGGTAAGTTCGACAGCAACTCTTACAAGGTATCCGGCGGTCTGCACGGCGTCGGCGTGTCCGTTGTGAACGCGCTGTCTGTCTGGTTGGAGCTGCGCGTCTGGCGCAAGGGCAAAGAGCATTTTGCCCGGTTTGAACATGGCGAGACAGCCGAGCATCTGCGTGTCGTTGGCGATGCCAATGGTGAAACCGGTACCGAGGTGCGTTTTCTGGCCTCGACGGACACCTTCAGCAACCTCGACTACAGCTTTGAGACGTTGGAAAAGCGCTTGCGCGAACTGGCCTTCCTTAACTCCGGCGTTCGGATCATCCTTGAGGATGAGCGCCCCGCCGAGCCGCTCAAGACAGAGCTGTTCTACGAAGGCGGCGTTAAGGAATTCGTCAAATATCTCGACCGGCACAAGCAGGCTGTGATGGACGAGCCAGTTTATATGATGGGCGAAAAGGATGACATTGGCGTGGAAATCGCCATGTGGTGGAACGACAGCTATCACGAGAACGTCCTGCCCTTTACCAACAATATTCCGCAGCGCGATGGTGGTACGCACCTTGCTGGTTTCCGGGGGGCACTGACCCGGACCATCCAGAAATACGCGCAGGAAACCGGGATCGCGAAACGGGAAAAAGTCACCTTCACTGGCGACGATGCCCGCGAGGGGCTGACAGCGGTGCTATCGGTCAAGGTGCCAGACCCGAAGTTCAGCTCTCAGACCAAGGACAAGCTGGTCTCCTCCGAGGTGCGCCCGGCGGTCGAAAGCATGATGAATGAAAAGCTGCAGGAGTGGTTTGAAGAGAACCCGGCGCAGGCCAAGCAGATCATCAGCAAGATCATCGAGGCGGCTTTTGCGCGCGAAGCGGCCCGCAAGGCTCGCGAGCTGACGCGGCGCAAGACCGCCATGGACGTAAGCTTTAACGCCGCCAAGCTGAAGGATTGTTCGGAAAAGGATCCGGCACTGACCGAATTGTTCCTGGTGGAGGGCGATTCAGCCGGCGGATCGGCGCAGACGGGGCGCAACCGCGCCACGCAAGCGATCCTTCCGCTCAAGGGTAAGATCCTGAACGTGGAACGTGCCCGGTTTGACCGGATGCTGAACAGTCAGGAAATTGGCAACCTCGTGATGGCGCTTGGCACCGGGATTGGCCGGGATGAATTCAACATCGACAAACTTCGGTATCACAAGATCATTCTGATGACCGACGCCGACGTGGACGGTGCGCACATCCGCACTCTGCTGCTGACTTTCTTTTACCGGCAGATGCCAGCGCTGATCGAACGCGGACACCTCTATATCGCCCAGCCGCCCCTGTATAAGGTCGCGCGCGGCAAGTCCGAGGTTTATCTCAAGGATCAGGCGGCGCTGGACGACTATCTCATCCAGCAGGGGATCGAGGGTGCCGGGCTCAAGCTGGGTTCGGGCGAAGTGATTGTCGGGCAGGATCTGGTCCGGGTCATCGACGAGGCGCGTCAACTGCGCCGTGTTCTCGATGCCTTTCCAACGCACTACCCGCGTCACATTCTGGAACAGGCGGCGATTGCCGGGGCCTTTGTGCCCGGTGCCGTGGATGCGGACCTTCAGGGTGTCGCGGACAAGGTTGCGGCCCGGCTCAACCTGATCGCGCTTGAATATGAACGCGGTTGGCAAGGTCGGATCACTCAGGACATGGGCATTCGCCTGGCGCGCATCTTGCGCGGCGTTGAAGAAGTCCGGACAATGGACGGGCCAATGCTGCGCTCGGGCGAAGCGCGCAAGACCGGCAGCTTTACGCAAAGCCTTCAGACAGTATACGACACGCCCGCAATGCTGGAACGTAAGGATCGCCGCCAGTTGATCCACGGTCCGCTTGAGCTGTTGAAGGCCATTCTGGATGAAGGCGAAAAGGGTCTGACGCTTCAGCGTTACAAGGGACTGGGCGAAATGAACCCCGGCCAGCTGTGGGAAACCACACTGGACCCGGATGCCCGCACCCTGCTGCGTGTCACAATCGACGATATGGCCGAGGCGGACGATCTGTTCACCAAACTGATGGGGGATGTGGTCGAACCGCGACGCGAATTCATTCAGGACAATGCCCTGAGCGTCGCGAATCTGGACTTCTGAGCAGATGGAGGATTACGCATAAGGCTGCGTTTGCGCAAAGCGCTGCGCAGTTAGCACAAAGGTTTTCGCGGTGCGTCAGGATGATTGATGGCCCATGCCTCCGCCTAACTTTCCTGCCCTCCACTGATCACGTTTCGCTATTGGTGGGAAGGACCCGACGTTCCGCATCCTACCCGTTTGTCCCGTCCTGAAGCTTGTTAAGAATGGGTTTCACGCGGTGCGTCGGCGGCACCGGGGGCTGTAATCTGGCACTGCCCAGTTCAGCACGGCCAACCCCAAAAGGCTTTCTACGAAGCCAGTCGTTTGCCGCAAGGCATACCGAACACCACTTTCAAGGCTAGGCATGCTTGTATCGCAGCATCGCTGAACTGCAGCTGACGACCGGACTTGCCGTTCGGCCACAGTACCCAGGCCATCTCAGGGTCAAACCAGATCTAAAGAGATCCGCGCTGCTACAACGCTGTGTTATACGAAGCGCCGTTTTTGGTCTTGTACTTCGTCGGGGTCGAACTGCTCAAGCAGTTCAGCCATCACTCTGGATTAAGCCACTGAATCCAAGTCGGAATTTTTGCTACAAAGCCAGATCGAACTCTAAGATTGTGGATGCAATTGCGTGCCCCACTGTGGGCCGTACGCTCGATTTCGGCGCCCTAAAGGACGAGCATGGGTTCATCGGTCGCCACGGTTTTCCGGCCTGTCTTAACCCTGCAGCGACAGACCTTTGCGCAGGGCGGCCAGATCCAGATCCCCCGCGACAAAGACTGCGCCTGCTTCGATTGCCTGGTCTCGGACCTCTTCAGACAGAGTCAGTATGCCCGGCGGCACACCCGCAGCGCGAATACGGCGGATAGAGTCCAGCACGGCCTTGGTGACCTCGGGATGGTTCGGTTCACCCGGATAGCCAAGCGATGCGGCCAAATCGGCGGGACCAACAAAGACACCATCAATGCCGTCAACGGCGGCGATAGACTCGATGTTGTCCATCGCTTCCTTTGTTTCGACCTGCACGATCAGGCAAATCTCATCCCTTGCGCGTTTGTGATAGCCGGGGATTTTGCCGAATTGGGTCGCACGGGTCAGGCCTGCCACGCCGCGAATGCCTGCGGGCGGATAGGTCACTGCCGCAACGGCCTGAGCGGCCTCTTCCGAGTTTTGCACGTAGGGCACCAGAATGGTTTGGGCGCCAATATCCAGCAGCTTTTTGATTTCGGCGGCGTTCAGGCAGGTGGGACGGACAATCGGCGTGACCGGATAGGGCGCCACGGCCTGCAGCAACGGGAGCAGTCCCACCGGGTCCATCGGCGAATGCTCGGTGTCGAACATCATCCAGTCAAATCCGCAGTCGGCCATCATCTCGGCGGCAAGCTGATCACTCATGGTGCACCAAAGTCCGCGTTGCAGTTCCATCCGCTGAAGTGCGGCTTTGAAAGTGTTGGTTTTCAGCTCGGCCATGGCATTTGCTTTCCTAACAGCGCGACAGGTCAATCGCCGATACCACGGCGCTGACCGCCCTGTCCATGCGCCTGCGCTGCGCGCTATAGTTGACGCCTTGGCGCTGTGCGGTCACGCTCTATCCCATTTACAGTAAATGCCAAAAAATGAGGGTAGGTGTTATGCTTTTCCATCTAATGCGAGCAGTTCCACGCGATGGGCCTGCATTCTCAGAAAGGCCTGGTAGTCGATGTCGAACCGGGCCCGAGCTGCAGGGTTGGGGGAAAAAATCGCAGGCTCGTTTGCCATGGCACGGGCAATCCGCCCCAGTTCGTCGGTATCAGTGAGGCAAGCAAAAGCCAGGGTTGCGGTGCCCATAAGCACAGCGTCTTGCCCTTGATGGCGCAAAATGCGCCGTCCGGTTACATCGGAAAACAGTTGAGTCAGAAGATCGCTTTGAACCAGACCGCCGACGATGGCCAGATCACGGGCTTCCTTGGGATTACCCCCGATGTGTGAGATGATCTGCCGAACCCCCAGCGCCAGCGACAGGGCCGCGCGCCAGTAAAGTGCACAAAGTCCGTCAAAGCTGCGATCAAGGGTCAAACCGCTAATCACGCCCTTGGCCATCGGGTCCGACAACGGAGAGCGATTGCCATTGAAGTCGGGCAGAACATGAATGTGCGCGGCGAAATTCGGGCCATGTTCGGCGATCAGAACGTCCAGTCTGGCTATCACGTCTGAATGTGTCGGATGGTGCCCGTTGCGGTTACCCGGCCAACTGTCGAGGATGTAATCCAACAGGGCCCCGGCAGCGGATTGCCCGCCTTCACTCACCCAGCGTTCGGGCAAGATGGCGTCCCGGTAGGGACCCCAAAGACCAGTTCGAAAGACAGGGTCCCGGCTGACCGACATGATGCAATTCGAGGTTCCCGTAATCAGTGTCTGTTGCGACTCTGGCACCATAGTTTCTGGGAACAGCCCATGAGTGCCCAGAGCGCCCGCAAATGCGTCAATCATCCCGGTCGCCACCTTTGTGCCGGGGCCGAGGTCAAGCTCCTCAGCGGTTTGTGGCGTCAGGGTGCCCGCCATCTTGCCGACGGACTGCGGTGCATCGGGCAGATCGGCCTTGGTCCGAAGATCGCCAAGGCCGACGGCCTCCAAAAAATCCTGCTGCCAGCCACCCGAAGCCGGAAGGTAAGGCCATTTGGCTGCGGTGGTACAGGCCGACCGAACGGGATTCCCGGTGCTGCGAAGGACCAGAAAATCGCTCAGATCGCCTGCGTAGCCCAAGGCATCCCAGATTTCGGGGCGATGACGCTTGAGCCACATCAGTTTGGGCGTCTGCATTTCGGGGGACATGGCGTTGCCAAGGTGGCGGATCAGCGGATGGCCGGTATCTGTGCAAATCGCAGCCTCGGCCACGGCGCGATGATCAAACCACGCGATGGTGTTTCGACCATCCGGGCCAAGTGGAAGCGGCCTGTGTTCGTGGTCAAGAAGAACCAGAGAACAGGTGGCATCAAAAGCCAAAGCGCCGATGTCTGTCGCAGCTACCCCGCTTGTCGCAACGCTGGCTTTGACTGCAGCACAGACCGCCTGCCAAATCTGTTCAGATGAATATTCACCGAATTTTCCGTTGCCTTGAAAGACGTTAAACTCGGCGACCTCGCGTGACAGCATCCGCCCGTCCGCTGCAAAGACTCCGGCGCGAGCGCTTAGCGTTCCGACATCCACGGCGCAGACATAGCTTGTCATCTAGTCACCGAGCGTCAGGTCAACTGGTGGATAAGGGGCGGAAGGTCTCGCATGTTTGATATGATTGCCATCGGCGCGAGTTTTGCAACCTTTTCACGCAGATTGGCGGGTTTGGCATGGCCACCTCCCACGAAGGCGACGACCTTCATTCCCGCTGCCTTGGCAGCCCGGATGCCAGCGGGGCTGTCTTCGACCACAACACAATTTTCGGGTGCAACGCCAATTTTTTCCGCCGCATGCAGGAACAGATCTGGCGCGGGCTTGCCGCGTTTGACCATGGTTGCGCTGAAGATATTGGGGTCGAACAATGACAGCTGACCGGTCAGCTCCAACGACAGGCGAATGCGCTCGGGTTGGCTGGAGGAGGCGACGCATGTCAACCATGGCAGCGCGGCGACGCTGTCCGCCACTCCAGAAATCGGCTGCAAGTCTTGATGGAAACGGGCGTAAAGCCGTTGTCGCATGTCGGCCAGACGGGCTTCGGTCAGGTCCATGCCGTGGGTGCGATGCAGCCAGTCAGCGATGGTCGTCAGGGACCGCCCCAGCAGGTGGTCATACCCGTCCTGAACGGTCATCGGGCAATCGGCCTCGGCCAGAATATCCAACATGACAGCCAGCGAAATCGGCTCACTATCGACAAGCACCCCGTCGCAATCGAAAATGACCAAACCGTCTTTAATGGGACCGCCCACAGAGTAATCAGCTTTCCAGATAGCGGCGCAGAACATCCTCGGTCCCATCGGCCCAAAGAGCGTTCAGCCAATGGGCAAAACGTTCGGCAAAAGCACTGTCCTGCGCCAGATCACCGTAAACGGCTTCTTGTTCAAGCCATGCCTGCGGGCGCGTCTTGGCCGCTTGCGCGATAGAGACCAGCTCATCCCAATTCGGATCGTTCGGTGCTATTTCGGCACTACTGTCCGTGGTTCCGGCGCAATAGCGGCACCAAAGCGCGCATTCCAGCGCCAGCCCGTCGAATGCGCTGCCCGCTGCCCGCGCGTCGCGCAGCGCCGGGATCACGAATTTCGGCTGCCGGTTTGAGCCGTCAAGACAGAGGCGACGAATGGTGTCGCCGATTTTCGGGTTCGAGAACCGCTCTTCGATCTTGTCGAAATAGGTGTTGGTGTCCGTGTCGGGCACCGGCGGAATATGCGGGATGATCTCGGTTTCTTCGATCTTGCGAAGAAACGCGCGGATCACCGGGTGTTCCATCGCTTCATGAACGAAATGGATATCCATCAGCCCAGCGGGATACGCGATGATGGCATGGCCCGCGTTGAGGATGCGCAGCTTCATCAATTCGAAGGGGGTCACATCCTCGGCAAATTGAACACCGACTTTTTCAAGCGGCGGGCGGCCGAGCGGGAAGTTGTCCTCAAGAACCCATTGCGTGAAATCCTCACAGAAGACAGGCCAGCCGTCCTCGATTCCGAACTCGTCCAACAGAATGCCGCGTTCGCGGTCTGTTGTGCCGGGTGTGATACGGTCGACCATGGCATTGGGGAAGGCCACATTGGCCTCGATCCATGTCGCAAAATCCGGATCTGACAGACGCGCCAGCCCGGTGAGCGTGCGCCGAGTGACCGAGCCATTGTGCGGAATGTTGTCGCAACACATGATCGTAAAGGGCGCCATCCCCGCGTCGCGGCGCGCGCGAAGGGCACACAGAAGCATGCCAAAAGCAGTCTTCGGCGTTTCAGGGTTGGCCGCGTCGTGCTGGATGTCTGGTCGCGACGGGTCGAAATTGTCCTTCGCGTCAAGGAAATAGCCGCCCTCGGTGATGGTCATCGAAACGATGCGGATATCCGGCTGCGACATCCGCGCAATGATCGCTGCGGCATTGGCAGGCTCGATATAATCGATCATCGAACCTATGACGCGGGCCTCGCTTTTGCCTGCTTCCTGTTCGACCAGCGTTGTCAGCCAGTCTTGCGCTTGCAGGATCTCGCGCCCACGCCTTTCGCCTTCAAAGACACCCGCCCCAACCAAGGCCCAATCTTTGGCCTCGCCCATGTTCATCAGGCTATCAAGGTATGTCGCCTGATGCGCTCGGTGAAAGTTGCCGACTCCAAAGTGCAGGATACCTGCCGACAGGGCCGCCCGATCATAAGAAGGGCGCCCTACCGTTTCCGGAAGCTTGGCGAGAGTGTCATTTGAGAGCTTGAGGGTCATGGGGTCCACCAATATGCGCGTTTCAGGCGATGCGAAGGCCGTTGGCGTCGAAGCGGTGGATCTTGTCCGCTTCGGGCGTCAGCCAGACGTCGTCGCCGTGATGAGCGTTGAATTCGCCGCCGACACGGACGGTCATGGTCTCGGCCAGGCCGGTTCCATGAACGTGCAGGAAGGTGTCAGAGCCTAGGTGCTCGGAAACGCCGACGGTGCCTTTCCATTCGCCGCCTTCCAAGGAGGCCGCAATATGCTCGGGGCGGATTCCAATGGCATGGGCGTTGTGTTTGGCGGCTTCCGGGCCTTCAAAGATGTTCATCTTGGGCGACCCGATAAAGCCGGCGACAAAGCGGTTGCGCGGTGTGTGATACAGTTCAAGCGGGCTGCCCACCTGTTCGATCACACCGGCTTGCAAGACAACGATCTTGTCTGCCATGGTCATGGCTTCGACCTGATCGTGCGTCACGTAGACCATCGTGGTGGCCAGTTTCTTGTGCAGTTCCGAGATCTCCATCCGCATGCCGACACGCAGCGCCGCATCAAGGTTCGAAAGCGGTTCGTCGAACAGGAAGGCGGCGGGTTCGCGCACAATGGCACGTCCGATGGCAACACGCTGGCGCTGACCACCGGACAGTTGGCCGGGGCGGCGATCAAGGTAGTCGGTCAGGTTCAGTGCCTTGGCGGCTGCCGCGATGCGCTTGTCCTGCTCGGCTTGATCAACGCCCGCCATCTTCATCGGAAAGGCAATGTTCTTGCGCACCGACATATGCGGATACAAGGCATAGCTCTGGAACACCATGGCCAGTCCACGCTTGGCGGGGGGCAGGCCGGTGGCGTCCTTGTCGTCGATTTCGATATTGCCCGAGGTGGTGTCCTCGAGCCCGGCGATCAGGCGCAGGAGGGTGGATTTACCGCAACCCGAAGGCCCGACAAAAACCACGAACTCACCATCTTCGATCTGCAGGTCCAGTGGCGGAATGACCATCACTTCACCAAAAGATTTCGTGACCTGCTTAAGCTGAATACGTCCCATTAGTCGTTCCTCACTTCACAGCGCCGAAGGTCAGGCCCCGGACGAGTTGTTTCTGGCTGAACCAGCCAAGGATTAGGATTGGCGCGATAGCCATCGTCGAAGCCGCGCTGAGTTTTGCGTAAAACAGGCCCTCGGGGCTTGAGTAGCTGGCGATAAAGGCTGTCAGCGGCGCGGCCGTTGCAGCGGTCAGGTTGAGCGTCCAGAACGCTTCGTTCCAGGCGAGGATGAAGTTCAACAGAAGGGTCGAGGCGATGCCCGGCACGGCCATTGGCGTCAACACGTAAAGGATCTCGTCTTTCAGCGAAGCCCCGTCCATCCGCGATGCTTCAAGGATTTCGCCCGGAATTTCGCGGAAGTAGGTGTACAGCATCCAGATAATGATCGGCAGGTTGATCAGCATCAGAACAATGGTCAGGCCAAGTCGGGTGTCCAAAAGCCCAAGTTTGATGAACATCAGGTAGATCGGATACAGAACCCCAACCGCAGGAAGCATCTTGGTTGAGAGCATCCACAAAAGGATGTCCTTGGTCCGCTTCGAGGGCACAAAGGCCATCGACCAGGCCGCCGGCACCGCGATGATCAGGCCAAGGATCGTCGATCCGCCCGCGATGAATATCGAGTTCCACAGGTAGCGCATGTAGTTGGAGCGCTCTTGTACAACACCGTAGTTCTCAAGCGTCCAGTCAAAGAACAGGAAGACCGGTGGATCGCTGATGGCCTGCGCTTCTGTCTTGAAGCTGGTCAGGATGGTCCAGAGGATCGGGAAAAAGATCAGAAACCCGATGGTCCATGCGATGGCGGTATTCAGCGCTTTGCGATTGTTCGTAACAGCTCGTGCCATGTCTTGTCCCTCACGCGTCCAGATTTTTGCCGACGATGCGCATCAAGAAGATCGCAACGATATTGGCAAGTATGATGGCATAGACCCCGCCCGCAGATCCCAGGCCGACATTCTGGCTTTCGAGCACACGCTGGAAAATCAGGTACGACAGGGTCTTGGTTCCAAAGGCACCGCCCGTGGTGACGAAGATTTCGGCAAAGATCGACAGAAGAAAGATCGTCTGGATCAGCAACACGATGGTGATCGCCCGTGCCAGGTGCGGCAGGATGATATACCAGAACCGCTTGATGAATGGCGCGCCATCCATTTCGGCGGCTTCCAGCTGTTCACTGTCAAGAGATTGAACGGCGGTCAGCAGGATCAGCGTCGCAAAGGGCAGCCACTGCCAACTGACGATCATGATGATCGACTGCATCGACGCCTGGCTCAGCCATTCAACAGGGGCGGCCCCGAAGAATTTCCAAAGATGCGCCAGCAGACCATTCACCGGGTCCATGAACATGTTTTTCCAGACCAGTGCAGAGACGGTCGGCATGACAAAGAACGGCGCGATGACCAGAATTCTGACAATACCCTGACCCCACATCGGTTGGTCAAGCAGCAGAGCAAGGATGACACCCAGAACGATTGTGATGACCAAAACGCCGCCCACAATAACGAGGGTTGCCTGGATACTGGGCCAAAAGGCACTTGATCCGACAAAGCGGACGTAGTTGTCGAAGCCGGCCCATCCGAGATCCCCACCGCGCAGCGGCAGATAATTTCTGAATGAGAACCATAGGGTCATGATCAAAGGGACAAGCATCCAACCCAAGAGCAGGATAACTGCCGGGGCCATCATGAATCTGGCGGCTGATCGTGATTGCTGGGTCGCCATTTTGCATTCCTTCTCTGTTGGCGGACTCGTCCGCCTCAGATGTCAGATCGTAATGTCTTGAAGAAACTTGAAACTCGTGGGGCGGTCAACGCCGCCCCACGAGCAGGGAGGATGCTTTAGTAGCCAGCGGCTTCCATTGCATCGGTCGTGATGGCCTGCGCCTTGGCAAGGGCCTCATCCACGGTCTGCTGGCCCGCATAGACAGCCGAGAATTCCTGGCTGACGTCGGTTGCGATGCCCGCGAATTCCGGGATGGCGGCAAACTGGATGCCCACGTAGGGAACCGGCTTGACCGTCGGGTTGTTCGGATCGGCCGCCAGAATGCTGTCCAGCGTCATCTGAGCAAAGGGAACCGCCTGGTAGTTGGGGTTCTCATAAAGCGAGGTCCGCGCACCCGGAGGGACGTTGGCCCAGCCTTCGTTCGCCGCGACCAGCTCGATATAGTCTTTCGAGGTTGCCCATTCGATGAACTGCTTTGCAGCCGCTTCTTTCTGGGTCCCGGCCGGAATGCCCAGCGCCCATGCCCAAAGCCAGTTGGCGCGCTTCTCGACACCCTCGTGGTTCGGAGCCAAGGCGAAACCAACATGTTCAGCAACGGTCGATTCGTTGGGGTTGGTCACAAAAGATGCCGCCACGGTGGCGTCAATCCACATGCCGCATTTGCCTTGCTGGAACAGCGACAGGTTTTCGTTGAAACCGTTGGTCGCATAGCCTGCGGGGCCGGACTCAGCCATCATTTCGGAGAAGAAGGTCAGAGCGGCTTTCCACTCGGGCTGATCGAACTGAGCATTCCAATCTTCGTCGAACCAACGTGCGCCGAAGGAGTTTGCAGTCACGGTGATGATCCCGCCGCCTTCGCCCCAGCCGGCTTTGCCGCGCAGGCAGATGCCGTTGATGTCGGCGTCACGGTCGGTCATCGCTGCTGCCGCTTCGCGGATGAATTCCCAGGTCGGTGCCTTTGGCATTTCCAGGCCGGCTTTTTCCATCAGGTCGGTGCGGTACATGACCATCGAGCTTTCGCCGTAGAACGGTGCCGCGTAAAGCGTGCCGTCGTGCGACAGACCATTGCGCATGGCGGGCAGCAGGTCGTCAACGTCGTACTCTGCCGACAGATCGTTCAGCGGAACGAGCCAGCCATTTGCGCCCCAGATCGGGGTTTCGTACATGCCGATGGTCATCAGGTCGAACTGACCACCTTTGGTGGAGATGTCCGTGGTGACGCGCTGGCGCAGCACGTTTTCTTCCAGTGTGACCCACTCGACTTCGTGGCCGGTTTTGGCGGTGAAGTCATCGGTCAGACCCTGCATACGGATCATGTCGCCGTTGTTCACGGTCGCGATGGTGATGGTATCGGCCGACGCCGCGAATGCGGTTGCCGTCAACGCGGTTGCACTCAGGAGAGTGCGGATCGTAGTGGACATAAATTTCCTCCCAATTGTGAGCGAATGCCAAGCTCGTGGGCAATTACTCACATTTTTTAACCTTTAGTCAACCAAATTCGTCGCTGCACCGCGGCGACTGACCAGCAACCCAAACGTAAGCATCTGCAAAATAGGTAAAAATAATTGCCTAAGCCGTGGGCAATTGATCGCCACCACGTATGTCGACATCATCTATCGCAAAAACCGGACGCGAAAAGAGAATCAATTGGCCTCAAAATACACGCTATACGCGAGTCATGAAGTTTGCAATTGTCGTGCACCAACGGCGCTGATCGCAACCATCAAGGCAGCGGTCGCAAGGCAAAGCGGCAGCCCGCCGAGTTGATAGCTTGCGCCGGACAACACTGTCCCAAGCAGTCGTCCGGCGGCGTTGGCCATGTAGTAGAATCCGACGTCCATGGTGACGCGGCTATCCTCGGTGAACGCGAGGATCAGATAGGAGTGCAGGGCGGAATTGACCGCAAAGATCGCTCCAAAGACCAAAAGGCCAATGATCAGCGACACGGTCAACCAGGGCGCGGGTTCAGATGCTGTCCAGACCAACGTCGCCAGTGCCGCTGGCACAGTGACCAACACCCCCGCCCAGGTTTGTGCCTGCGCGATGATTTCGGCGGCGCTGCGGCTTTTGGCGCGCAACAGACGCGGCGCGTTTGCCTGCACGATACCGTACAGAATGACCCAGAAGGCCATAAAGGTGCCGATGGTGAAGAACGTGGCGCGGTTGCCTGACTCTGTACCGTCCGAAAGCACCGCGTAAAAGTAAATCGGGATTCCAACCACGAACCAGACGTCCCGCGCGCCAAACAGGAAGATCCGAGAGAAACTGAGCCAGTTGATATTGCGATTCTTGGAAAAGACCTCGTGGAACTTTGCGCCTTTTCTTCCCCGTGGCAGGCCCGCTGGCATTTTCAGGATCACAGCGACAAGGATCAGGGCAAGAACCGCTGCCATGAACAGCAACGCCTTGGTAAATCCTACCGTCGCCAACAGCGCTGCGCCCAGCAGAAATCCAAGGCCCTTCACGGCGTTTTTGGAACCGGTCAGCACGGCGACCCAACGGAACAGTCCGTCGCCGTCCTTGGGGGCCAGTAGTTTGACGGCTGATTTCGAAGACATCTTGGCCAAGTCCTTGGCCACACCCGATGCCCCTTGCACCAGCATCACGAAGCTGACCGAAACCGCGATGCTCCAATCAGGGTTCAACTGCGTCAGCGCCAAAAGCGCCAGTACCTGAAGGCCAAGCCCTGCATACAGCGTCGAGGTCAGCCCATAGCGCGCGGCAATCCAACCTGCGGACAGGTTTGTGACCACCCCGGCGATCTCGTACAGGACAAAGAGATAGGCCAACTGCACCGGCGAAAATCCAAGCGCATGAAAGTGCAGCAGCACCAGCATCCGCAACGCACCGTCGGTCAGCATAAAGGCCCAGTAGGCCGCCGTGACTGAGATATAGGCAGGCAGGCCCTCTTGTTTCACAAAGCGGCTCCGACCATCAGGGCGACGTCCACCAAACGGTTGGCATAGCCCCATTCGTTGTCATACCAGGCATAGATCTTCACCTGCGTGCCATTGATCACCATCGTCGAGGGCGCGTCGATGATCGATGAGCGCGGATCGTTGGTGTAATCGGTCGAGACCAGGGGGCGGGTTTCGTAACCGAGGATTCCCTTGAGCGGGCCTTCTGCGGCTGCCTTGAACAGGGCGTTCACCTCTTCGGCGGTGGTCTCGCGGGCTACTTCGAACACACAATCGGTCAGCGAAGCGTTTAGCAGCGGAACGCGCACCGCATGGCCGTTCAGCTTGCCCTTCAGTTCCGGGTAGATCAGCGTGATGGCGGTGGCGCTGCCCGTGGTTGTGGGGATCAGCGAATTCAGCGCCGACCTCGCGCGGCGCAGGTCTTTGGCGGGGCGATCAACGATCGTCTGCGTATTGGTCACATCATGGATCGTGGTGATCGAGCCATGTTTGATCCCGATCGCCTCGTGGATGACCTTGACCACGGGCGCAAGACAATTGGTCGTGCAACTTGCCGCCGTAACGATCTGGTGCGCAACGGGGTCGTAAACGTCGGAATTCACGCCATAGACGATATTCGCGGTTGGGCCGTCCTTTACCGGGGCCGAGACGACGACCTTCTTCACACCGGCGGCGAAATAGGGGGCAAGCTTGGCTTCGGTCTTGAAAGCGCCGGTGCAATCAATGACCACGTCCACACCTTCAAGAGGAAGCTCTTCCAACTTTTTGGTATTGTGGATCGGCAGCCGCGTCCCGTTGATGGAAATCGTGCTTTCATCAAAGGCAAACGCGGCATCCCAACGACCATGAACCGTGTCGAATTCCAGCAAATGCGCGTGCATCTCCGGATCACCTACGGCTTCGTTGATCCATGCGATTTTCGCGCCACGTTCCAAAAGCGGGCGCAGGGCAAGCTTGCCCATTCTGCCAAGGCCATTCAGTGCATATACGGTCATTGTCTTCCGCGTCTTTCAGTGTCCACTGGCATGTCTCGTGCCTGCATTATGTGACACGCGTGTGACAAGCCGGAAATCAGGCCGACGGCATCCCCTTGACCTTTCCCTGACGTTTCTGAGCCGCGATACGGAAAGGGGCATTCGGAGCGCCAAAGCCGGAATAGCCACCGACCCTTTGTATGATCTCAAAGAACAAGCCGCCTGCGAAGGCCTTGGAATAGACTTGAAAGAACTCGCCACCGTCGTCGCGATCATAAAGGATGTTCAGCCCCTGCATCCGCTCCATCAATCCCGGCGGGAAGTCAAAGCGGGCGGCAAGGTCGTCATAATAGTTTTGCGGCATGGGCAGGGGTTCAAACCCCTTGGCGATCAGCGCCTCGAGCGTCGAGAAAACGTCGTCGGTGGCCAGCGCGATGTGCTGCACCGGCGCGCCAAAGCTGTCGGAAAGGAACCGCCCGGCCAGCGTGCGATGCGTGTCTGCGCCGTTCAAGGTGATGCGTAGAGCGCCATCCGGGGCCTCGACCACCTGCGAGCGGACCAGCCCATCCGGGTCTATCACGTCGACCATCGGGCTTTTCTTCATGTCGAAGATGGTGCTGTAAAACAGGGTCCAGCTCAGCATGTCCTCATAGCTCATGGTCTGGGCCAGATGGTCGATCCGCGACAGACCAACCCCTTTGGGACTGTCGGTGGCGCCGAACTCGGCTTCCCAAACGCGTTCCAGCCCGCTGGTTGAATCGAGCAGATGCAGCACGCTGCCGGACAGCCCGCGGATCGCGGGAATGTCCAGTTCGCCGGGGCCGATGGGCTGCGAAAAGGGTTCGACCCCCAGCGCGGCAGCCCGGACAGCGGCATCCTTGGCGGACGAAACCTGAAGGCCAATGTCACAAACCGAGGTGCCACGCGCATTCCAGCTGTGATCGGCGTGGCCTTCGGTTTCCTCGTTCAACACGATGCGAATATCACCTTGCTGCCAAAGGGTGACCGCCTTGTTGCGGTGCTGCTCCGCCTTTTCAAAGCCAAGCGTCGCAAGGGTTTGCTCCAGCGCACGGGCCTCGGCGCCGCGCGTAGCAAATTCGACAAATGAAACGCCCTCGGTCCTCACTCGGGAGGGCAGGGCGGGCATGTCGATGTTCAAAGCAGGTTCCGCCCGCGCGACATCATCCATTAGCGAAATCAGCGAACGATAGCCGTCGCGCGCAATTCCGCGCGTTGACCCGCTCCGGAATTGATCGTTGAAAATCTCAAGGCTGATCGGCCCCTCATAGCCGGTGGCCATGACAGCCCGCATGAAGCCGGTCAAATCCAGATCGCCTTCGCCCGGCATGTTTCGGAAATGGCGAGACCAGTACAGAAGGTCCATTTCGATCAGGGGCGCGTCGGCCAGTTGCACGAAAAAGATCTTGTCGCCGGGGATGCGGCGGATGGTGTCGGGGTCAATCTTGCGGGCAAGGGTGTGAAAGCTGTCGACAACCAATCCGATGTTCGGATGTTCGGCGCGGCGCACGATCTCCCATGCGTCACGATGGTCGTTCACATAGCGACCCCAGGCCAGCGCCTCATAGCCGACGCGCAAACCTCGTTTGGCGGCGCGTTCGCCCAGTTCATGGAAATCCGCCGCCGCGCGATCAATGCCGCCAATGGCTTGCTTGTGGCAGGACGAACACACCAGCACAAGCTCGGGTCCCAGTGCCTGCATCAGATCGAACTTGCGCTCGGCCCGGTCAAAGGCCTTGGCGCGCAGCGGTTCTGGCAGGCCTTCGAAATCGCGGAAGGGCTGGAACAGCATGATCTCAAGTCCGTGATCGCGGACCATGCGACCAACGTCCTCGGGGCTGCCGTCGAAGGCGACGAAGTCCTGCTCGAAAATCTCGATCCCGTCATATCCGGCGGCGGCGATTGCCTCTAGTTTGCTGCGGAAGTCACCGGATATCGAGACAGTGGCGATGCCGGTTTTCATGCTGCGGGTTCCTTGTCGAAGGCGGAAAAGGTTGCCCGCATGACGTCCACGTCAGGGGTTTGCCCGGTAAAAAGCTGGAACGCCCGGACCGCTTGGTACAAAGCCATGCTGCCGCCGTTCATGACGAGGCACCCCTTGGCCTTGGCTTCGCGCAATAGCTGGGTTTCGATCGGAAAATAGACGATATCGGCCACCCACTGATCCGCGCGGATCATACTGGTCGGGATGGCCGTTCCGGGCAGTTTGGCCATACCCATCGGGGTCGCGTTGACGATGCCATTGGCCTGCGCCGCGGCGGTTTCAAGGTCTGTCGCCACGCGGCCACCCGTTTGCCCGGCCAGTTCCTGCGCGCCTTCGGGCGAAATATCGTGGATCAGCAGATTCCGCACGCCCATATCCTTGAGCGCATGGGCGACCGCTCCACCGGCCCCGCCTGCACCCAGCAACAAGACGCAATCCATGTCCGCCTTTGGCAAGCCCTGCCGCATCCCTTCGGCAAAGCCCCAGAAATCGGTGTTGTGCCCAAAACGTTTGCCATCCCGGAACACCACCGTGTTCACCGCGCCAACCTTGCGCGCCGCGTCCGAAAGGACGTCGAGATGCTGCATCACGGCCTTTTTGTAGGGAAAGGTAATGTTAAGCCCGGCAAAGCCGCTTGCCTCGGCTTTGCCCAGCATTTGGGGCAGCGTTGGGGGGCTGTCCATTTGCTCGGGGTCGATCAGGTCATAGCGATAATCCAGCCCAATCGCTCGGCCCGCCTGAACATGCATGGCCGGTGTGCGGGACAGCTGAATACCATGACCGATCAGGCCAACCTGAACATGTTTTTTGTCGGTTGATTCTGGCATCTGAAGACTCCGAAGAAGGATCGCTTTGTAGCATCTGGGTCTTCTGAGTCAATCAATTTGTACCGCGAGGTTAAATACGCGGGTGGCGCGATAGATCATGAAAGCGCAGGTTGAGAACAGCGCAAATCCTTCGGAAGGATAAGGTGTAAGCAGGGGCAAGAAGCAGTTTGCAGAGATTTTTCCGGCGTGTCGGTCTTTGGCGCGCTAAATTCTGTGCGCCGCTCGGCGATGCCGGGCAATCACTGCAATGCAAGGGTTGGCTCTGTCCTATGCCCGTAGTTGACGCATGGCGGCAGGCAGGTCGTTCAGGCGGCCACCGTTACCCAAATCCAGCGCCGCAAACCAGACGGTTTTGGCGCGCAGTGCGGGCGTGCTTCTAGGGGTGCCGCCAATCGGCATGGCGCAGTCCCAAGCCGCCTCTGGCAGATCGCGCCATTCAACATTCAGGTGCACTTCGGTGTGGTGGAAAAGATGCCGCAAGGCGCGGGCGGGCAGGTTGGCGCCGAGCGCAATCTCTTTCGCGCTTGCCTCGAACCGAGGCTCCTCGGGCCAATGGCCGGTGCGCGCACCCGCCATCATTACGGCCAAGGCGCGGGCATCATAGCTTACCGTCGCGATGATCCGACGCCTGTCGCGGGTGTCCAGTTCGCTGTCTGACAGTTCGTTCAGTTTGCGGGCAAAATAGGCTGTACCGCGTCGCGCCAGAAGCAGATCGTCGGCAGGGGCGTTCGGCGCATCATAGCGTGCACCTGCCCCCTGCCGCGCTTTTAGTGCGGCAAGCGCATCGCTCATTCCTGCCCCTCAACAGCGGTCCGCATGAAATTCAGTTTTTCCATGATCGGAGCATCGGAAAAGCGGAACAGATCGAATTCCGTCTCGGCCTGCAGCGACCATGGAACCCACGAGGGGATCACGAACATATCGCCTTTTTCCAGATTGTGCGTCTGCCCGTTCAGCACCACCGCACCTGCGCCGTCAAAGACCTGAAACACGGTCGATCCGACCTCGCGGCGCGTCGGCGTTTCACAACCGGCCCGCAAGCGGTGAAATTCGCAGCGGATCGTCGGCATGACGTCGCCGCCAGTGGTCGGGTTCACGTATCGGATCGCGGCATGGCCTTGTTCCACGGTCGCCGGTTGTCCCTCGTCTTCAAGCAACAATTGTTGCGTCAATGCTTGATCAGTGAACTCCCAGCGATAGGCACCGATGGGCGAGGCAACGGTGTCCTGCAACTGCGACAGCGGGCGCAAACCGGGATGGCACCACAGCCGTTCCCCGCGAGAGAAATTCGGCGTGGCATAATCCGTTACGCGGTCGCTGCCGAATTCGAAAAAGCCAACGTCGTTGTGCTGGCTGAACGGTATGTCGAGCCCGTCGATCCACGCCATCGGCTTGTCCGTGTCGTTGTGGTGGCCGTGAAAGCACCAGCCCGGGGTCAACAGAAGATCGCCCCGCGACATCCGCACAGGATCACCGTTTACCACGGTCCAGACACCTTCACCCTCGACCACGAAACGAAAGGCGTTTTGCGAATGGCGATGCTCGGGAGCGGTCTCGCGCGGGCCAAGATACTGAATCGCGGCCCACAACGTCGGCGACACATAGGCTTTGCCGCCCAGACCCGGGTTTGCCAGGCCGATGGCCCGCCGCTCGCCTCCGCGACCTACCGGAACCAGATCGCCAGAGCGTTCAGCCAAAGGAAGCAGCGTGGACCATTTCCAGATATGGGCCACGGCCTTGGGCTTGGGGTGCATGGGCATCAGATCGCCGGTCTGTGTCCAGAGTGGGTTCAGATGGTTGTCCTTGAACCCCTGATAAAGCGCCCGCAGCTCTGGGCTGTCATCCGGCGTCATCGCATGTTCCACGCTGTCGTGATCAAGGTCTTCGTTCATTTCATCCTCCTCCGAGCCTCATTTTCACCTAAGACTGAGCCTATTCGGCGTCTGGCTGGTTGGGCGGCGCGGCCCGTACAAAGGCCTCGTGCTTGTCCAGCGCGGCAAAGATGCGCGCGATGGTTGGCCAGGTCTGCAGGTCGATGCCAAACCGCTTGTTGTTCCAGACCTGCGCGTAAAGGCACAGATCCGCAAAACCCGGTGTATCGCCATGGCAGTAAAGACCTGTCGCGGGCGATCCGGCCAGAGTGGATTCCAAGGCATCGAAAGTTTCGCTGACCCAATGGGTGAACCACGCTTTCTGCGCTTCGGCATCAGCGCCGAATTCCTTGCCGATGTATTGCAAGACCCGCAGATTGTTCAGCGGATGAATTTCGCAGGCGATCATATAGCCCAAGGCCCGCACCCGTGCCCGTTCCTCATGCGAGGCGGGCAGTAGCGGCGGTTCCGGATATGCCTCGTCCAGCCATTCGATGATGGCCAGAGATTGCGGTATCATCGCGCCGCTTTCAAGCTCGAGCACCGGCACCAGACCGGCGGGGTTCTTGGCCAGAAACTCGGGGGTTTTGTGTGCCTTGTCCTTCAGCGCATAGGCGACATAGTCATAGTCCAACCCCTTCAGGTTCAACGCCGCGCGCAGCCGGGTCGAGGTCGAGGACCGAAAGTAGTTGTGCAGGATCAGGGTCATGCCGGATCGCCTATCGTCACCGTCGCGTCGCCCAGCCCTTCGACCGATGCGGTGCAGACGTCACCGAGCACCAGTTTGCCGACGCCCGCCGGGGTACCCGACATGATCAGATCGCCGGGTTTCAGCTCAACCGAGCGGGACAGGATCGAGATCACCTCGGGGATGGTCCAGATCAGCTCCTCAAGGTCGGCGTCCTGTTTGACTTCACCGTTCACCGTCAGTTTGATCGATCCGGTTGCAGGGTGCCCGACCTCGGAAACCGGATGCAAAGGCCCGATCACCGCCGAGCGGTCAAAGGCTTTGCCCCAATCCCATGGGCGGCCCATGTCCTTGGCCACCTGCTGCAGATCGCGGCGTGTCAGATCGTTGCCGGTTCCGTAGCCCCAGACGTGGGACAGTGCGTCCGCCTCCGAGATGTTTGACCCGCCAGTGCCGATGGCGACGATCATTTCAGCTTCGTAGTGAAAATTCTGGGTTTCGGGCGGATAGGGAATTGTCTGCCCATGGTCGACTACGGCATCGGCGGGTTTGGTGAAGAAGAACGGCGCCTCGCGATCAGGGTCCTTGCCCATTTCGCGCGCATGGGCGGCATAGTTTCGCCCGACGCAAAAGATGCGGCGGACGGGAAAGCGGTCTTCGCTGCCTGCAATGGCCACCGAGGGTGTGGGGGCCGGTTCAAATACAAAACCCATGGTCTGTCCTTTGTTCTGTTCGCAAAATTTCTATTTTTGATGCCATTCAAACCGTACAGCCTGTTCAGCTGATTGTACCAGCCCTCTGGGTGCATCCGACAGATTGCAGCCAATCCGACAAAACCGCCGCCAGTAACCAGGTTGGGAAGGTCCGACATGACGCCTCCTCTCGTCTGTCCGGCAATATAGATCGCATACTTACGATTAGCGGGCATACTATCGTTTCGCCAAGAGTTTTTGTAAGATCGGCTCAAACGCTTGAATGCAAAGGGGGCGGTGCGGTGTCAGAAAGCGAAAAGGCATTGGGGATCCACGCAATGGCGGGTCATCTGATTCGCCGCTTGCACCAGATTTCCACCCAAACGTTTCAGGCGCGGGCAAAGGCGTCCGGGGTGGACATGACCCCGGTGCAATACGCTGCGCTTGAGGCGATCGAGGTCAATCCCGGTGTCGATCAGGCGACCGTGGCGGCGCTGATTGCCTATGACCGGGCGACTATCGGCGGAGTGATTGACCGGCTTGAGGCCAAAGGCCTGATCCAGCGCAGGGTCAGCGAAACGGACCGCCGCGCGCGGGTTCTGACGCTGACCGAAGATGGCGCGCGGCAATTGCAGGTCTTCAGGCCAATCGTTGCAGAGCTGCAGACCACGATTCTGCAGGGACTCAACAAAAGCGAGCGTGAAATGTTTCTCACGCTCGCTCAAAAGGCAGCCTACGGGAAGGAAACCTAGGTCAGGCTGCGGCCCGGCGCATCCGACGCTTGTTGGTCCAATACCAGATGCGATAGGTCTCCAGCGCAATCAGTGGCGAGAATTGGATCAATGCGCCCAAGGGATGCCCCCAATTGTGCAGCGAAGCCCAGTGCAGAAGCGTCAGAACCGCTGCACCATAGGTCCAGCGCTGCAGGGTCTTCCAACGCGGCCCCATGATCCGAACGAAGTAATCCATCGAGGTCACGGCCAGCGGCACAAAGATCGCGAAGGCGACCCACCCGGTCCAGATGTAAAAGCGATCGATCTCGCCGATGACGCTGTCCAGCGATCCTTTGTCCATAACGTAGAAAAGCGTGTGCAGCGCCGCATACCCGAATGCCGCGACTCCGAAGTACCGTCGGTTCTTTTTCAGCCACTGCGGTCCGCGCCACCCTTTGAATAGCATCATAAGAGGCGTGGCCATCATCGTGATGATCAATAGCCGCGCGGCCCACTCGCCGGTGGGGTGTACCAGAATATGAATGATCCGCGCATTGTCCGCAGTCATCGCCTCGTAAGACCAAAGTGCGGGTGGCAGGGCCAATACCGCCCAAAGCAAGTAGGGGTTGAATCGAGACATTGAAAACCTGTCCTTTTTAACAGTCGACAAAGGTCTTACGACGCCGCGTAAAAAATCCGTCGCGCCCTTCTGAAATTTTTTCTGCGTGTGCGAAGTGCTTGCGTCGAAGGGGGTGCTATGGCTACTCCGGTACGAACATTCTCAGGAGCGACCCTTGGTCTTTGCCCGTCTTTTCCCGGTTTTGGCGTTTTGTCTGGCGCTCGTGCCTCTGCCGCTATGCGCAGGGCAGGTGACGGTCTTTGCCGCCTCAAGCCTCAAGACCGCACTGGATCAGATTGCCCCGGGGTTTGAGGCCGCAACAGGCCATGATCTGGCAGCGTCTTTGGCAGGGTCTTCCGTTCTGGCGCGGCAAATCGAATACGGCGCGCCCGCTGATGTCTTTATCTCGGCCAACCCCGACTGGATGGATGTGCTGGACGGGCAGGGGCTGATCCTGCCGGAAACGCGCGTTGATCTGCTTGGCAACCGGTTGGTCGTGATCGCGCCGGCCGGCCGCGCCGCTGATCTGCCGGATCTGAGCGTGATGACCGATAGCAACATTGCCATGGCCTTGGTCGATGCAGTGCCTGCGGGCATCTATGGCAAGGCGGCGTTGATTTCGTTGGGGTTGTGGCCGGTGTTCAAGGACCATGTGGTTCAAACCGACAATGTGCGCGCCGCGCTGGCCTTGGTCGCGCTGGACGAGGTTCCCCTTGGTATTGTCTACGCCACGGATGCAAAGGCCGAACCGCGTGTCGAAGTGGTGCAAGAAATCCCCGAGACAGCCCATCCCCCCATCCGCTACCCTGCCGCACGCCTGACCGACACCAAAGCCGCCCGCGCCTTTATCGACTACCTGCAAGGCCCGGAGGCCGCGCAGGTCTTTCAGGATCAGGGCTTTACCATCTTGCATGAGCCCAAGAGATGAGCTGGCTTGGCCCTGATGAGTGGCAGGCGGTTGCGCTGTCACTTCGCGTGGCGTTCTGGGCGGTTCTGGTGTCGCTGCCGATCGGCCTGTTCACCGCTTACGCCTTGGCGCGCTGGCAGTTTCCGGGCAAGCAGATCGTCAACGGGTTGGTGCATTTGCCGCTGATCCTGCCGCCGGTCGTGACTGGCTATTTGTTGCTACTGACCTTTGGCACCCGAGCGCCGTTGGGCGCTGCGCTTCAGGACATCGGCATCGTCTTTGCCTTTCGCTGGACAGGCGCCGCGTTGGCCGCGGCCGTCATGGCATTTCCCCTGATGGTGCGCGCAATGCGCCTGTCCATCGAGGCGGTTGACCCCAAGCTGGAACAGGCCGCGGCCACGCTTGGCGCGTCTCGGGTTTGGGTGTTTCTCACCGTTACCCTGCCGCTGACGTTGCCAGGGATCATCGCGGGCGCGATCCTTGCTTTTGCGAAAGCCATGGGGGAATTCGGCGCAACGATCACCTTTGTTTCGAACATACCCGGACAGACACAGACCCTGCCCTCGGCGGTTTATGCGTTTTTGCAGGTGCCGGGGGGTGAAAGTTCGGCCATGCGGCTAGTTATCGTATCTGTCGTGATCGCCATGGGCGCGCTTTTGCTGTCAGAATGGCTGTCGCGCCGCGCCGCACGGCGGGTGGGCGGCGCATGACTCTGTCGGTTTGCCTCAAGCATCGATTCGCCGGTTTGGCGCTGGACGTGGATTTTCAAGCGCCTTCGGGGCTGACGGTGTTGTTCGGGCGCTCGGGGTCGGGGAAGACCACCATCGTGAACGCCGTCGCCGGACTGCTCAAGCCCGATGCTGGGCGGATTGCGGTAGAGGACCGCGTGCTGTTGGACACGCAGGCCGGGATCTGCCTTGCGCCCAACCAACGGCGGCTTGGCTATATCTTTCAGGAGGGGCGCCTGTTCCCGCATTTGACCGTGCGGCAGAACCTTGGCTACGGGCGCTGGTTTTCCCGTGCCCGGGGCGGAGCGGAGCCCGAACACGTAATCGAGATGCTTGGGTTGGGTGATCTGCTGGACCGTCGCCCCGGCGCGCTGTCCGGAGGTGAAAAGCAGCGCGTGGCCATCGGACGGGCGCTATTGGCCAACCCCGAGCTGATCCTCGCCGACGAACCGCTTGCGGCGCTGGACGAGGCTCGGAAAGCCGAGATCCTGCCCTATTTCGAACGACTCCG
Organism: Pacificoceanicola algae; assembly: GCF_049341065.1. Classification (NCBI taxonomy): domain Bacteria; kingdom Pseudomonadati; phylum Pseudomonadota; class Alphaproteobacteria; order Rhodobacterales; family Roseobacteraceae; genus Pacificoceanicola; species Pacificoceanicola algae. Next base: position 334,426 of record NZ_JBMPIX010000004.1, read on the forward strand.
GGATGAGGCCGTGGTGCCGATCCTCTACGTCAGCCACGCCCCGGGCGAGGTTGCTCGGCTTGCCACCTCAGTTGTCGCCTTGCAGGACGGACGCGTTGCCCGTCAGGGGCCGGCGACGGAAGTCTTGGGCGATGCCTCGATCCTTCCGGCAGGTGTGCGCGGCGCGGGTGCGGTTCTCGAAGCGACCGTCGTGGCGCATCATGATGACGGGCTGAGCGAGTTGGACGCAGGGGGGCAGCGGCTGCATTTGCCGCGTGTGTCCAAATCTGTCGGCACGATCCTTCGCGTGCGCATCCCCGCGCAAGAGGTGATCCTGGCCCGCCAGCGCCCCGAAGGCTTGTCGGCGCTGAACATCATTCCCGGCCGGGTCGAGGCGATCCGCGAAGGCGGTGGGCCGGGGGCGATTGTCTCGCTCGCGACACCTGCGGGTACAATCTTAGCGCGCATAACCCGTCGCTCGGCACAAAGGCTTGGCCTTGCCGAAGGGGTGGAGTGCTTTGCCGTGCTAAAAACCGTTGCCATCGCGCCGCAAGATGTCGGCGGGGCTTGATACACTCAGCGCTGCCGCTAGTTCCTGCGCATGAAACGGGCGTTGATCATTGGCAGCAGTGGCGGCATCGGATCGGCGATGCAGGCCGTCTTGCAAGCGCGCGACGTCGATGTCATCGGACTGTCGCGCTCGGGTGATGGCTTGGACGTGACAAGCGAAGCCTCGGTCAAAGCGCATTTGCGTGCACTGGACGGGGCATTTGATCTGATCTTTGTCGCGACGGGCGCGCTCGAAATTTCGGGCGCTCAGCCGGAAAAATCGCTCAACACCCTGAATTGGCAGGCACTGATGGATCAATATGCGTTGAATGCCATCGGCCCGATGCTGGTCTTGAAACATGCAGTTCGGTTGTTGCCAAAAGATTGTCCGGCGGTTTTTGCAGCGCTGTCCGCCCGCGTCGGGAGTATTGGCGACAATCGTCTGGGCGGATGGTACGGCTACCGTGCCTCGAAGGCGGCGTTGAACCAGTTGATACACGGCGCGGCGATTGAACTGGCGCGCAGTCATCGGGAGTTGGCCTGTGTGTGCATGCATCCCGGAACGGTGGCGACAGACTTCACCGCCAAATACCTTGGTCGCCACCCAGCTGTGACGCGTGACCATGCGGCCGAGCGGCTTATCAAGGTGATTGAGGGTCTTGGCGCCGCCGACACCGGCAGGTTTATCGACTACGCTGGGCAAGACATTCCATGGTGAGGCGGTTTTCGGTCAAGTAACGCCATGGGCCATCAGTAGTGCGTTCAGGCGTTCGATAAACCGGGCCTCGGACAGTTCGGTCTCGGCAGTTTGTCTGGCGGCTTGGGACATGCGCTGACGCATTGCATCATCCGTCGCCAGCTTGCGCAGGGCGTTCGTGGCGCTGTCCGGGCGGGTCATGTCGATGACAAAGCCGTTCTGACCATCGGTCAGATAGCCCGCAGAGCCGCAGTCTGACGAAATCACCGGAACCGACCCATAGGCCATGGCTTCGATTGGCGAGGTGCCAAGCGGCTCTGCAAAGCTGGGCAGGATGCTGACATCGGCTGAGGCATGGATGTTTCCCATCTGGGGAAAGGGCACGTTCGGGTGCATGGTGATCCAATCGCGCGTGCTCAGGTCTGCCATCAATTGGGCCTGTTCGTACTGCCCGGGTTTATGTTCTTTGGGAGCCGTTCCGATCAGCGTCAGGTGATAAAGGGACTGAAGACCCGCAGCCTCCATCGCCTTGATCAACAGCGGCTGATTCTTGCGCGGCAACCCAAGCTTTCCGACGCAGACCAAGTGCAGCTTGCCCTTTGGCTTGGGCATCGGGTCCGGGCTGGGCAGGGCGGCCACGGGCCACGGCAGGTACATGGCCCATGGATCGTGCCCCACCTGTGGGGGCAAACCTGCCACCGGGGTTACACGGCGGCGCGGCAGGCCTTTCCAAAGCAGTTCGGCCTGCCTCAGGACAGAGGTGTTCTGGATTACTGGCAATTGGTTGTAGAGGAGCGCCGGAACACCTCGCCGCCGCGCTGCGCGGGCCGCGCGTCGTGACAGTGACCAAGCGTTACGGACAAAGACGAAGTCCGGTTTGAAGCTGTCAAAGGCGTCTTCGACAACTGCCATGGTTGGATATTTCCCGAGGGCTTGCGGCGTCAAAAGACTGTGATCTTCGCTGGGCGCGCAATGGTTGACAAGAAGGCAGACCTTGTGCCCCGCCGATTGCATGGCGCGTACGGCGAACCACAGGTTCGTGTGAAACCGCGGTATCGCAAAAAGGATATTAGCCATCAGTTTCCAGAGGCTGCGCCGTCGGTCCCTTGTTCTGCCGGATCGGCTGCCGCAGGCGTTGCGTCGTCACCTTCCTTGCGGGAAAGCGCGCCGTTGATCCATTCGCCGGTGGCCTGTTCGCCACTGGCATAGCGCATGGTGCCGGTGCCTTGCCGTTTGCCGTTGGTGAAAGTGCCTTCGTAGACATCGCCGTTGGCATAGGTTGCAACGCCTTGGCCGGAAATCTCGCCCTTGTTCCATTCGCCTTCGTAGCGAAAGCCGTTGGCCATCACGATGATGCCCTGACCATGGCGCTGACCGTCGCGGAACTGGCCCTCATAGACGGTGCCATCCGGATACGTGGCTTTGCCCGCACCGTGGCGCTGGCCGTTCTGCCAATCGCCTTCATAGCGATAACCGTCCGGATAGGTCATGATGCCAAAGCCCGAGTTCTTGGCGTTCTTGAAGCTGCCTTGGTAGATCAGCCCATTGGCATAGGTCGCGACGCCTTCGCCTTCGATCACGCCATCGACCCAGTCGCCTTCATAGGTCGAACCGTCCGGATAGGTGATCTTGCCCTTACCGTTGGCCAGATCGCCCTGAAACTGACCCTCATAGATCGACCCATCGGGATAAGTGACCTTTCCCTGTCCTTCGATCTGTCCGGTGACCCAATTGCCGGTATAGCGATAGCCGTCTTTGCCGATGAAGGTGCCGATTCCGTGGCGTTGATCGTTGTTGAACTCGCCCTCGTAGATGTCACCGTTGACGTAGGTCACCTTGCCCTGTCCTTCGCGGCGACCATCCACCAGCGCCCCTTGGTAGATATCGCCGTTCGGCTGGGTCAGCTTGCCTTGGCCGTCGATCTGGCCGTCGCGCCATGTGCCTTCGTAGATCAGGCCATCAGTCATGGTCAGCTTGCCGGTGCCTTCGCGTTCGCCGTCGGCAACCCGGCCTTCGTAGACCGAGCCGTCGGGGTAGGTGATCTTGGCCGCGCCCTCTTTGACGCCATTCACCCAGTCGCCCTCGTAGAGATAGCCATTGGGAGAGGTCATCACGCCCTTGCCGTGGTGCAGCGCATTGCGGAAAGCGCCTTCATAGCGCACGCCATTGGCATAGACTGCGACACCCTGACCGGTGATCTTGCCGTCCAGCCATGAGCCTTCATAGGTGCCGCCATCGGCAAAGACGATTTTGCCCATGCCCTCGGGTTTGCCCTTGACGAACTGGCCCTCATAGACCGACCCGTTGGGAAAGCGCGCAACACCCTCGCCCTTGATTTCGCCCTCGACCCAGTCGCCGGTGAACTCATAGCCATTGGGCAGCCGGTACGTGCCAGTGCCGTGCTGCAGTCCGTTCAGAAAGGTGCCTTCGTAGACCCCGCCATCATCGTATTGCTTGGTCAAGACCTCGCCGTTGTCCTGCGCCAAGGCCATAAAGCCGATGGTCGCTGCGAGGGTAAAGGTGATGCCTGCCAGCTTCATGCGCGTATTGCCCCAGTTGGTGCGAAAGGTCTCGTTTGCGTGCCCGGAACGTAAAGGAGCCGATGGGGCGGGGCAATCTCTTTTGGCCGGGTGCACTTCCCCCTGAGCGTGCATCTGCTATTTGGGCGGTATCAAGATCGAAAAGGACGGGTCATGGGTGATCATTTCCGCCTGACACTGGCACAGCTGAACCCCACCGTCGGGGACATCAAGGGCAACATCGCCAAGGCGCGCTCGGCCTGGGAAGAGGGTCGCAAGGCAGGCGCCGATCTGGTGGCTTTGCCGGAAATGTTCGCGGTGGGATATCAGACGCAGGATCTGATTCAAAAACCGGCTTTCGTACGCGACGCAGTAAACCAGATCGAGGCTTTGGCTGCAGACTGCGCCGATGGCCCGGCGCTGGGCATTGGCGGGCCGTGCCCCGGTGAGGATGGCAAGCTGCACAACAGCTATTACATCCTTCAGGGTGGTAAAGTCGCGGCGATCACGCACAAGTTCTTTCTCCCCAACTTCAACGTCTTTGACGAGGTGCGCCTGTTCTCGCGCGATCGAATGATGGGGCCGATCGCGGTGAATGGCGTGCGACTTGGCATCCCGATCTGCGAGGACGCCTGGTATCCGGATGTCTGCGAAGCGATGGCCGAAAGCGGCGCCGAGATATTTGTTGTCCCGAATGGCTCGCCCTATTTCCGCAACAAGTTCGAAACACGCCTGAATCATATGGTTGCGCGCGTGGTCGAGACTGGCTTGCCTCTGGCTTATCTGAACATGGTGGGCGGGCAGGACGATCAGGTGTTCGACGGAGGGTCGTTCGTTCTGAACCCGCACGGGCGCCCGGCGGTGCAGCTGCCCACCTGCGATGAAGACATCACCCATGTGGATTTCGAACGCACGCCCGAAGGCTGGCGCGCGCTGGACGGTGAGTTTGTTACCCACCCTGATGACTGGGAAATGGATTACCGCGTGATGGTGGAATCGCTGCGCGACTACTGCCGCAAGACCGGCTTTGGCAAGGTTTTGCTGGGCATGTCCGGCGGCATCGACTCGGCGCTTGTGGCGACAATCGCGGTGGATGCGCTGGGGGCCGAAAATGTGCGCTGTGTGATGCTGCCCTCTGAATATACCTCAAAGGCCTCACTTGAAGATGCCGAAGCCTGCGCCAAGGCGCTGGGCTGCCGGTATGACTATGTCCCGATTGCCGAGGGCCGGGCGGCCATCACGGCCACTTTGGCGCCGCTATTTCAAGGCACAAAACCGGACATCGCCGAGGAAAACATCCAGTCCCGCCTGCGTGGTCTGCTGTTGATGGCGCTGTCGAACAAGTTCGGCGAGATGTTGCTGACCACCGGCAACAAGTCCGAGGTGGCAGTGGGTTATGCGACGATCTACGGCGACATGTCGGGCGGCTATAACCCGATCAAGGATCTTTATAAGACCCGCGTGTTCGAAACCTGCCGCTGGCGCAACGCCAACCACCGGGTCTGGATGAACGGCCCCGAAAGCGCCGTGATCCCCGAGCGGATCATCACGAAACCGCCTTCGGCGGAGTTGCGCGAGGATCAAAAGGACAGCGACAGCCTGCCCGATTACCCGGTGCTGGACGGCATTCTGGACATGCTGGTGGATCAAGAGGCCTCGGTCTCTGATTGTATTGCGGCGGGCTATACCCGCGAAGATGTCAAACGGGTCGAACATCTGCTCTACATCAGCGAATACAAGCGCTTTCAGTCCGCGCCCGGGGCGCGCCTGACGCTCAAGGCGTTCTGGCTGGACCGCCGCTATCCAATTGTGAACCGCTGGCGCGACGAGCGGTGAACACCGTGCAGCGGGTGTGAAATGCGGTTGGTCCGATCACGCAATAGTTGCCTTGTTGAAGGGCAGCCCGGTCGCTAGGCTTTCCAGTGGGCGCTACTACAGAGAAACTTGAGAGGACTGACCGAATGGCTTGGACGAAAAGCATGAGTCTTGCCGCGATGGCGCTTTGTGTGTTCACGGTCGGGGCCTCGGCCCAGATGATGCATGGCATGCCTGGACACCAACACGGCGCTGACGGCACGGGCCACGACGAGGTGAACATGCCCGGCCTTCAGGGGTTGGACGCCACGCCTCAGGAAAGCGCCGAACTGGCCTTCATGTTCCGCAACTTTCCGTTGATAGAACGGACAGTCGAAAACCTGCCCAACGGCATTCGCACCGTTACCTTTTCGAAAGACCCCGAGCTTATGGATGTGCTGGTCAGTCATGCGGTGGGGATGATTGACCGGGTCGGACAAAAGCGCGATCCGCAGGTCTTTATTCAAAGCCCGACGCTGGACATCTTCTTTGCACGCGGCGAGGGCATCCAGTCCGAGGTCGAGGTCACGGACGAAGGGTTGGTGGTGATCCAGACTTCGACAGATCCGGAATTGGTCGAAGCGTTGCATGTCCATGCGGCCGAGGTCAGCGATATGGCCGAGCGCGGGATGCAGGCAGTGCACGAAATGATGATGAAGCGTGCCTCTCAGTAGTCCGGGGCGGCTACTCCCACCACCTGTCGATGCTCGCGATGTCATCATCCGACCAGCCAAAGTGGTGGGCGAATTCATGCACTGTCACGTGAGTGACCAGATCGCTTAGCTCCACATCGCCGCGCGCCCTCCACTCGGCAAGGATGGGCTTGCGAAACAGGGTAACCGTATCGGGGTAGGGTGACGGATAGGTGGCGGATTTATGTGTCATCGGAATGCCCGAATACAGCCCTGTCAGGTTCATCGGATTGTCGATCTGCATGTCGTGCAGCAAGGCCGCATCGGGCATGTCCTGAACGCGCAGCACAACGTCTTGAGCGCCGGCCCGAAAAGGTTCGGGGAGAGCGTCGACGGCGGCCTGGGCCATGTCCAGGAAAGCTTGGGTATCCGTATGTGTCATGGCAATGGATATGGGTGGCCGGGGCCCGCTGTGGAAGGGTCAACCGAGCGGATAAGTGGCCAGCGCCTCGTAGATCGCGCCGGTTTCGTGCAGCGTGGATTGGTACAGTCCAAAGCTGTGCACCGTGAAAGGCGCGATTTGCGCGGTCGACAAGGTGGCAAGGGCCGGGCCGGGATCGCCTTGGCCAGACATGCGGGCCAGCGTGACATGCGGGCGAAACCGGCGGCGTTCGATCTGCACGCCAGCGCCGCGCAGTCGGGCGCGGATGCGATCGTGCAGCTCGTGCAAGGGCGCTTCTCCCTCGGCTTCAAGGGCCAGTGCCTGACCGCGGTGCCCGCCATAAACCGCCACGCCACCAAGACCCAAGGTCAGTTTCGGAGCGCGCAAGGTCTCCAGCCCTTCATGGATCGCCTCGGTTGCCGCTTCGGTCTGATCGCCGAGAAAGGCCATGGTCAGGTGCATATTCTCGTCCGGGACAGGGCGCAGGCCCGCAGGCAGCCGGGCCTGCAAGGCGGTCAGCTGGGTCCGGGTTTCAGTTGGCAGATCTAGAGCAATGAAAAGACGCATGATTCCAGTGCTGCCACAGCTGGTTGAGGCGTACCAGTGCAATGCTGTCACTTCTGTGTTTCGTGAAGAGCTGTTGCTAAAGCCGCGTCAGTTTAGTCATAGGCAAAAGCCGGTCATAGTCCTTTGGCAGGCCAAGTTGCGTGCCCTCGCTCAGGACTGCAGCCGAGGCGGCAGCGGCGCCTTGGCGCAAGGACTCTTGCGGCGGCAGGCCATCGGCCAATCCCATCACGAAGCCGCCGACAAAGCTGTCTCCGGCACCGATTGCGCTGACCACGCCTTCGTTCGCGGCGGTCACATGCCATTGCCCGTTCGGGGCAGCCATGACTGAGCCATCTGCACCGCGCGCGATGATCACGGTTTCCCCGGCGCCGCGTTGGCGCAGGGTTTCGGCAAAACCCGCGCTTTCATCGCGAGAGTCGAGCGGCAGACCAGAGAGAGCCTGCGCCTCGTGGCTGTCCATGCGCAGCACATGTGGCGCCGGTTTTGGGCCTGTGGCCTGAACTTCGAGATGGGCGCCAGAGGTATCGACCACCACGCGGCGTGCACCAAGATGCGCGCAGACCTGCGGGATAAAGCCGGGTTTGGCCCCCGGAGGCATACTGCCAGACAGGACGACATAAGCATCGGGGGCGGCCTGCGCGTCGATCTGATCCAGCATATGGTCCAGTTGGTCTGCGCTCCACGTCGGACCTGTCAGGACAAAGCGGTACTGTGCGCCGGTGGCCTCATCGGTGACCGCAAAACTGTGGCGCGTTTCGCCCGGCGCGTCGATGCGCAGCACCTCAAGCCCGCGGTCTCTGAGCAGCGAGTCCAAGGCGTCTCCGGTTGGGCCGCCCAAGGCGACCAGAGCGCGGGCCTTGCCGCCCAATTGCGTGATAGCGCGGGCCACGTTGACGCCGCCGCCGCCGGGTTCGGCGGTTTCGGGGCCGCAGCGCAGCTTGCGATTGGGCACAACACCGGGCGTCGATGTCGCCAGATCAAGCGCAGGATTCAGGGTGACTGTCAGAATCTCGGTCATGGAAACCTCTTGGTTTCCGTTATGATGGCAATTGGCCCGGCTGGGCGAAAGGCTAAACTGGACAAATCGCCTTGGCTGTGAAAACACCCGCGCTGATCAGGAGGCCTGCCCATGACCGTCACTCGTTTCGCGCCCTCGCCCACTGGATACATCCACGTCGGCAATCTGCGCACCGCATTGTTCAACCACCTCATCGCCCGCAAGACTGGCGGGCAATTTGTTCTGCGTATCGACGATACCGATCCGGAGCGCTCGAAAGAGGAATATGTCGATGCCATCAAGCAGGATCTTGAGTGGCTGGGCCTGACTTGGGACCGGGTCGAACGTCAGTCGGAACGGCTGGACCGCTATGAAGCGGCCGCCGACAAGCTGCGCGAGATGGGGCGTTTTTACGAGGCCTTCGAGACGCCGACCGAGCTGGACCTGAAACGCAAGAAACAGCTGAACATGGGCAAGCCGCCGGTTTACGACCGCGCCGCCCTTGCGTTGTCGGACGAAGACAAGGCCAAACTGCGCGCCGAGCGCGGCGATGGCGTCTGGCGCTTCAAACTGGATCATGAACGGATCGTCTGGACCGACGGCATTCTTGGCGAGGTGTCGATTGACGCAGCCTCGTTGTCGGATCCGGTTCTGATCCGCGCGGATGGGCAGTTCCTGTACACGCTGGCTTCGGTTGTCGATGATATCGAAATGGGCATCACGCATGTCGTGCGCGGCAATGACCACGTGACCAACACCGCGACGCAGATCCAGATGATCCGCGCCCTTGGCGGCACGCCGCCGGAATTCGCGCACCATTCGTTGCTGACCGGCCCGCAGGGGGAATCGCTGTCGAAACGTCTGGGCACGCTGGCCCTGCGTGATCTGCGCGAAGCGGGCGTCGAGCCCGAGGCGCTGTTGTCTCTGATGGCGCGACTGGGATCCAGCCAGCCGATCGAGTTGCGTCTGTCGCTGGACGAGATCGCTGATGGTTTTGACCTGAACCAATTCGGTTCGGCGCCGACCAAGTTCGACGTCGAAGACCTGTACCCGCTGACTGCGAAAAAGCTGCATGAGATGCCATTCGAAGCGGTGGCGGAGGAAATTGCGGCGCTGGGCGTGCCGTCGGACAAGGCCGAACTGTTCTGGCAAGTCGTTAGTGAGAACGTCACCACCCGCAAGGATATACCCGGTTGGTGGACCTTGTTCCGCGACGGGGCCGAGCCGCTGATCGCCGACGAAGACCGCGACTTTATCGCCCAAGCCATGGGTTTGCTGCCCGAGCCCCCCTATACGGCTGACACCTGGGGCCAGTTCACCACCGCGGTGAAAGAGGCCACGGGTCGCAAGGGCAAGGGGCTGTTCATGCCGCTGCGCAAAGCGCTGACCGGGCAGGAACGCGGGCCTGAGATGGCGGATGTCATGCAACTTTTGCAAAAGGTTCCGGCGCGGGGATTGGCGGATTAATCCGCCAGCCCCACTTTTTCCCGGTCCGGTCCGACCGTGATACCAGACTGAGCTTGCTCGCGCACATAGGTCTTTTTCTCCTGTGCGGCTTTGGCCATCTCTGGCCAATCGTTCTTTGCCAACCGGTCCAGCGCTTTGTTGATCTGGGTAAGGATTTCGACACGCCCTGCGCCGTCGCGTGAAAGAACGTCAAAAGCATCGCCCAGAAGGTCCTCGGCCGAGACTTGCAAAGCGATCACCCGATCAAATCTGGGTGGATCGGTGTCAGGGCATTTGCACCCACTCAGCAGATTGAGAAGCCGGTGAATGACGTCGATTGCGGTTCCGGGGTCGTTGATCCCCGGCGACAAGGCGCGTGTGCCGATCTCGGCAAGAACCATCAGTCCGAACCGGGCGTCCTGCTCAAGCGAACGGGTCTTTCCAAAGGTAAAGTGCTTGGCAACCTTCTTTGCCAGATGATCGCCCTCGATGTTCAATAGCGCGATCCTGTCGCCTTTGACCACATAAGTGCCCGGCGCAGCCAAAAGCCACAGGCGCGCACCGGCTTCGGCCAGTTTTTCGTTCAGGCTCGGCATGTCGATGAATTGCACATAGCCCGAGTAGGGAGCGATGACCTCGACGGCATTCGGCGGCGCACGTTCGGCATGACTGTGGGGAACAGCGCCAAGAGCAGGATAGCTGGAGAGCGCCACCAAAGGTGCGCGCGCGGAGTCTTCGACCAGCGACAGGATGTGATCCATGCTGCCCAGTTTTGACAGGTGCCCGATCCAGCGCAGAATGGCGAGAATGATTGCTGCGATCACAAAGATCGTCATGGCGAAAATCACCACCGAAGACGCAGGCCCATAAATATCCGCCCGGAACATCACGATGGCGGTCAGAGAAAACAGAAAGGCACCGACAAATGTGGCCAGAACGGTTTGTGTCGTGCCGTCCTGCATCAGGATCCGGTAGGCGCGCGGGGTGGCCTGAGACGAGGCGCTTTGGAAAGCCTGCACCATGACGCCCAGCGAAAAGGTCGTTACCGCCAACATTGACGAAGCGAGGATGGTCAGAACGGGCAGGACAGCCTCTTGGCCCAGCCGGTCGATCAGCGCCTGCGGGATCAGGGGTTCAAACAGTGGCGTCAGAAAGACCGATGCCAGCGCAAGCAGCGTCATCAGCACGGCACGCACACCCAGACTGCGCGACATCCGCAACAGCTGCATCAGGCGTTTGGAAAGCATCAGACCAGAACCTTGCAACCAAGCGCGCGCAGGGTGTCATCGACAAAGGCGCGCTCGGCCGGATCAAGGCGCTGGGCGCGGGGATAGATCGGCTTGGCCCGGTCATCGAGAATTGGGGCGTCCCAACCGTCGGTGGTCGCGACAAAGCGGGTCGCGCCCTCTGTCCCGTACTCGCGCAGGTATCCTTGCAGGACTACGTCCAGATAGGACATCAGTACGGGATGATCTTCGTCCGGCATGTGCAAGCGATCAGGATGGATTGCATAGATGGCGATATCGGTGGCCTCCGCGTCATGCGTGACCTCATGCGCGGCGGGCAGGCGTTCATAGGCGTGTTCGCGCAGGTCCAGTGTGGCCCAACCCTCGGGCGGGACAGGGGCGATCAGACCGTCAATCTGGTGCCCCGGGGCGCGAATCGCCGTCAAGTAAGCCACCTTGCGATCCGGCGTGAAACGCCACGCCCGCCGCCAACCCTGCGCCGATGCACGGTGAACCGGGCTGTACCCGTGGGTCAAATCGTTGACCAAAGACCCGTAACCAAAGAAATATATGTCAGACATACTTCATAAATGACCGATGGTTGATGTAAGTCAAACCGCGTTTTGCCGGATCATGTATGCACTATGCATGAAAAGTTGACCAAGAAGGCAAGCTGATGCGGGTTACAAAACGAACAAATATCGCCATGCGCGTGCTGATGTTCTGTGCGGCGAACACCGGACGGCTTGTCACCAAGTCGGAAATTGCCAAGGCGTGCAACGCCTCGGAAAACCATCTGGCTCAGATCATCAATCAACTTGCGCAGCTGAATTACCTGCACACGCAGCGCGGCCGCAACGGCGGGATGGAGCTGGCGCGACCGGCAAGCCAGATCAAGATCGGCGATATTTTTCGCGCGCTCGAAGCGCCGGTGCCTTTGGCGGAATGCTTTGCAGATGTGGACAACACCTGCCCGCTGACCGAAGCCTGCCGTCTGCGCACGGCTTTGACCGACGCCGCGAACGCCTTTTACGCCACCCTTGATCCGATCACTTTGGATGCGTTGATTTGCGACAATGCTCCATTGATGGATATTCTTCAGCCAATTGGCGGGTGTCGCGGCGCGCAGCTCGCGCCTGATCTTGTCACTGCCGAATAGATAATCTAACGTCTAATCATCTTGATGGGAGAACCGGCTTGCCGGTGCCGAAGGAGCAACCGCCCCGGAAACTCTCAGGCTTCAGGACCGTCAAGACGAACTAAAAACTCTGGAGAGTGGCGCCCCGCGCGCCCGCCGAAGGGATAACGATCTCAGGCGAAAGGACAGAGGGGGCATTGTTGGTGCAAGTTGATTGCGCTGGAATGCCCGACCCATGCCAATTGCGCAGGTCCGGCACGTAATGACCGGAGGGCGCATGGCCGAGGAAAACCTGAAAAAGACAGTCCTGCACGAGTTGCATCTGGAGCTTGGCGCAAAGATGGTGCCTTTCGCCGGATATGACATGCCAGTGCAATATCCGATGGGCGTGCTCAAGGAACATCTGCATACACGCGAAAAGGCTGGGCTGTTCGATGTCTCGCACATGGGTCAAGTCATCCTGCGCGGACCTGATGCCGCCGAGGCGCTTGAGGCCATGGTGCCGGTTGATGTGATCGGTCTGGCTGAAGGGCGCCAGCGCTATGCGTTTTTCACCAATGAACGCGGCGGGATCGAGGATGATCTGATGATCACCAACCGCGGCGATCACCTGTTCGTTGTGGTAAATGCGGCGTGCAAAGACGCGGATGTGGCGCGGATGAAATCTGTGCTGGAGCCGCGCGGTCTGACGGTCGAGCTTCTGGAAACGCGCTCGCTTCTGGCGCTGCAGGGGCCGGGTGCCGAAGCGGCGCTGGCTGAGCTTTGCCCGGCGGTGCGCGACATGACGTTCATGGATGTGGCGACGGTCACAATCGTCGGGGCCGAGTGTTGGGTGTCGCGGTCGGGTTATACCGGCGAAGACGGCTTTGAGATTTCAGTTCCCAACGGCGCAGCCGTCGATCTGGCGCGCGCGTTGCTTGAGGATGAGATCGTCGCGCCGATTGGTCTGGGCGCACGGGATTCGCTGCGGCTCGAGGCCGGGCTGTGCCTGTATGGGCATGACATTTCCGACACGACGACGCCGGTCGAAGCGGCGCTTACCTGGGCGATTCAAAAAGTGCGCCGCGCTGGCGGCGCCCGCGCGGGCGGTTTTCCCGGCGCGGACCGCATCCTGACCGAACTTTCCGAGGGCGCGGGGACGCGACGCGTCGGGCTGGCCCCTGAAGGACGTGCGCCAATGCGCGAAGGCGTCGAGGTTTTCGACAGTGCCGAAGGTGGCGTCCCGGTGGGGCGTGTGACCTCGGGCGGGTTCGGGCCGACGCTTGGTGGCCCCGTGGCGATGGGGTACGTGCCAACGGCGCTCGCCACCCCTGGCACGCAGTTGTGGGGCGAAGTGCGCGGCAAACGCATGCCGGTTCAGGTTGCCAAGCTGCCCTTCGTTCCGGCAGGTTTCAAAAGATAGTCCAACAGGAGAACTGGGAATGAAATACACTGAAGAGCACGAGTGGCTGCTGGTCGAAGGCGATGTGGTTGTTGTGGGAATCACCGCGCACGCAGCCGAACAGCTGGGCGACGTGGTATTTGTCGAACTGCCAGAGCCCGGCGTCGAAGTGACCAAGGACGAAGAAGTCGTCGTGATCGAATCGGTCAAGGCTGCGTCGGACATCCTTGCGCCATTGGACGGAGAGATCGTCGAGGTGAATGATGCGATTGTCGAAAACCCCGGCAAGGTCAACGAAGATCCCGAAGGCGATGCGTGGTTCTTCAAGATGAAGGTCGAGGACATGAGCGCGCTGGACGATCTCATGGATGAAGCGGCCTACAAGGACTTTATCGGGGACTGATGCCTGAGGCGGGCTGGGGGCGCGGCCCCCGGCTCAGCCAGCCTCCCCCGAGATATTTTTGGACCAATGAAACAGCGTGCCTTGCGACAGGAGTGATGTGCCGTGGCCTATGAACCGATTGACTATCTGCCATATGATTTTGCCAACCGACGCCATATCGGCCCCTCACCAGACGAGATGGCGAATATGTTTGCCGAGCTGGGCGTGGCGGATCTGGACGAGTTGATCGGTCAAACCGTGCCGAAAGCCATCCGGCAGGAACGGGGTTTGGATTTTGGTAAGCCGCTGTCCGAGCGCGAGTTGATCCATCGGATGCGCGCAGTTGCCAGCAAGAACAAGGTTCTGACCAGCTTGATCGGTCAGGGGTATCACGGCACAGTCACTCCGCCCGCGATCCAGCGCAACATTCTTGAAAACCCGGCGTGGTACACCGCTTATACGCCGTACCAGCCCGAGATTTCGCAGGGTCGGCTTGAGGCGCTGTTGAACTTCCAGACCATGGTATGTGATCTGACCGGGTTGCAAGTGGCCAACGCCAGCCTGCTGGATGAGGCGACGGCCTGCGCCGAAGCAATGACCATGGCCCAGCGTCTGGCCAAGTCCAAGGCCAAGGCCTTTTTCGTCGATGAGAATTGCCACCCGCAGAACATCGCCGTGATGAAAACTCGTGCCGAGCCTTTGGGGATCGAAGTCATCGTTGGCGCGCCCGATGCGCTTGACGCCGAAAGCGTATTTGGCGCGATTTTCCAGTATCCGGGCACCCACGGTCATCTGCGCGACTTTACAGATGAGATGGAGGCGCTGCACGCCGCCAAGGCGATTGGCATCGTGACCGCTGACCCGATGGCGCTTTGCCTGCTCAAGGAGCCGGGCGCAATGGGGGCGGATATCGCTGTTGGATCGACGCAACGCTTTGGGGTGCCTGTGGGCTATGGCGGCCCGCACGCTGCCTATATGGCCTGCCGCGATGACTATAAGCGCGCGATGCCGGGGCGCATTGTCGGGGTGTCCATAGACAGCCACGGCAACCGCGCATATCGGCTTTCGCTGCAAACCCGCGAACAGCATATCCGTCGCGAAAAGGCGACGTCGAACGTATGCACGGCGCAGGCATTGTTGGCGGTCATGGCCGGGTTCTATGCGGTTTTTCACGGACCAAAAGGGCTGCGCGCGATTGCGCAACGAATTCATCGCAAGACAGTTCGTTTGGCCAAGGGCCTTGAGGCGGCGGGCTTTCCGATTGAGCCTGAAGCTTATTTCGACACGATCACTGTGGATGTCGGGCTGTTGCAACGCGGGGTTTTGCAAGCGGCTGTGCGCGAGGGGGTGAACCTGCGCCGCGTGGGGCGGACCAAGGTCGGAATAACCCTTGACGAACGCACCCGCCCAGAGACCATCGAAGCGGTTTGGCGCGCCTTTGGACTGTTGCGCAAGGATGAGGATTTTACACCCGAATACCACCTGCCCGAAGGCCTGATCCGTCGGTCGGAATACCTGCAACACGACGTGTTTCACATGAACCGCGCGGAGACCGAAATGATGCGCTACATGCGCCGGTTGGCTGACCGCGATCTGGCGCTGGACCGGGCGATGATCCCGCTGGGGTCGTGTACGATGAAACTGAACTCGGCCGCCGAGATGATGCCTGTCAGCTGGAGCGAGTTCTCTATGATCCACCCCTATGCGCCGAAAAATCAGGCGCTGGGTTATGCCGAGATGATCGAGGATCTTTCTGATAAGCTGTGCGAAATCACCGGCTATGACGCCTTTTCCATGCAGCCGAATTCGGGCGCGCAGGGGGAATACGCGGGACTTTTGACCATCCGTGACTGGCAATTGGCGCGCGGACAGGGGCATCGCAACGTTTGCCTCATCCCCGTCAACGCCCATGGCACCAACCCGGCAAGCGCACATATGGTTGGCTGGAAAGTCGTTGCGGTAAAATGCGACGATCTGGGCTCAATCGACTTGCAGGATTTCCGCGAGAAGGCGGAAAAATACTCTGGCGATCTGGCCGCCTGCATGATCACCTATCCTTCGACCCATGGTGTGTTCGAAGAAACGGTGAAGGAGGTCTGCGAGATCACCCATGAACATGGTGGCCAAGTCTATATCGACGGGGCCAACATGAACGCCATGGTGGGGCTGTCGCGGCCCGGCGATCTGGGCGGCGATGTCAGCCACCTGAACCTGCACAAGACCTTTTGCATTCCGCACGGTGGCGGTGGGCCGGGCATGGGGCCAATCGGCGTCAAGGACCATCTGGAGCCGCATCTGCCGGGCGATCCGCTGACCGCCAAGGCGGCTGGCCCGGTCAGTGCCGCGGCCTTTGGTTCGCCCTCTCTATTGCCGATTTCATGGGCCTACATCCTGATGATGGGCGGCGAAGGGCTGACACAGGCGACGCGTGTTGCGATCCTGAACGCCAACTATATCGCGAAACGGCTGGAGGGGGCCTATGACGTGCTTTATCGCGGCTCGAACGGCCGGGTTGCGCATGAGTGCATCCTTGATACCCGCCCCTTCGAGAAAAGCGCTGGTGTGACGGTCGAAGATATCGCGAAACGCCTCATGGATGCGGGGTTCCACGCACCAACGATGAGCTGGCCGGTTGCCGGAACGCTGATGGTCGAGCCGACAGAAAGCGAAACCAAGGCCGAGCTGGATCGCTTTTGCGATGCCATGCTGGCGATCCGCGAGGAAATTCGCGCCATCGAAGAGGGCCGGATTGACGCTGAAAACAACCCGCTGAAGAACGCGCCGCACACGATGGAGGATCTCGTGCGCGACTGGGATCGGCCTTACAGCCGCGAGCAGGGGTGTTTCCCTCCGGGGGCCTTCCGCGTGGACAAATACTGGCCGCCGGTTAACCGGGTCGACAACGTGTACGGTGACCGCCATCTGGTTTGCACCTGCCCGCCAATGAGCGATTACGCAGAAGCCGCAGAATAATCTGCCATCTCGAAACGCGTCATCGGCGCCGTCAGGCGTCGCTGTCCACCGCCTCTTCGCCGGGGAATGTGTTTCGCGCCGGGGCTTCGGTCTGTTCCGGTTCCGGCGCGTCGATCAGGAAATCAAAGACATCGCGCACGCGGCCCCATGTCTCGGCGTTGCAGGCCGCGAGTAGATAGCCTTTGCTAACGTCGCCGCGATACTCCGATCCGTCCAGCATCGCCACATGGCCGCCCGCACGCCGAATTGCGACCACGCCTGCGGGTTGGTCCCAAGGGGTCAGCTTGGCGAAGAGGACAAAATCCATATGCCCCTGCGCGACCATGCGCATTTCGTGACAGGCGCAGCGCAGCATGCCTGCGCGGGCAAACCGGGGCATTGTCGCAGCGAATTCCGACTGCTTGTCTTCGGGGATCAGGTTCAGCGGGAAAAAGCCCTTGAGCTCTTCTACCGGGCCCCCCTCCGAGGTGTGCAGCTTGCGGCGGATGCGGCGTGGCATGACCAGTTCCGCATCGCTGTCTGTATCAGCAATAATGAAATCGTTGAGGATCGGATCGTAGAGCAAGCCAAAGATCGGCTGGCCAAACCGCAGGATCGAAACCATCACACCAAATACGGCCAGACCATGCGCATAGTTCCAGGTGCCGTCCACCGGGTCGATGGTAAAACACAGCTCGGCCTCGGCGATCTGGTCAATGATCTCAGGATTGACCGAGGCGTGTTCCTCACCGACGATCAAGCCATGCGGAAACATCACTTGCAGCCCGCGCGTGATCATCGCCTCGGCCGCTTTGTCGGCTTCGGTTACAAGATCCTGAGGGCCGGACTTGGTGTCGATCTGATGGCTGCCAAGTTGACGAAAACGCGGCAGGATTTCCGCTTTGGCGGCGCGGCGGACAAGGTTGATCAACTGGGTGCGTTGAGCATTGGTCAGCGGGGCGGTAATCGTCATGGGCAGGGAATCGGTCATCGTCTCCGTCCGGGTTTTGCTGTGGTTGTGTTAGGAAGTGCCAGTGAAAAGCCGGGGTTTCAAGGTGACACAGCCGCCCGGTCTCCCTATTCGCGCGCTCTAAGAACCTGCGCTGGACGAACCGCGAGGGGCCGCAGCGCAAAGGCCAGACCTGCCAGGAGAGTTGCGATGATGCCGCCCACGACAATGCCAATGGCTGATGACCAAACCACTTCGAACTTGGTTTCCATGACGATGTCGCTGACCGCCCATCCGCCGGCAATGCCCGCGCCCAAGGCAACGATGCCGGCCCCGGCGCCAAGAAGAACGGAGCGCAGGGCAAAACTGCGCAGGATGCGTGTGCGGCTGGCGCCAAGGGTCTTGAGAATGGCCGCTTCGTAGGTCCGGGCGCTTTCGCCCGCCGCTGCCGCGCCGATCAGCACGAGGAAGCCGGTGAGCAATGTCGCCAAAGCCCCCCAGCGGATGGCCGAGCCTATCCCTTGCAGCAATTCGCTGACCCGGTCGATGGCATCGCGGACGCGAATAGCGGTGATGTTGGGGTATTTATCCGCCAGATCGCGCAAAATCCGCGCTTCGGCGGACTCGTCCGCGTATACTGTCGAGATGAAGGTATGCGGCGCGCCTTGCAGCGCGGCAGGATTCATCGTCATGACAAAGCCGATCCCGGCCGTTGAAAAATCAACCTCGCGGAATGAGGTGATGGTCGCGGTGATGTCGCGCCCAAGGATGTTCACGGTAATCTCATCGCCCAGCTTGAGACCAATTTCCTCGGCCTCTTCAGCGGCGAAACTGATTTGCGGCGGGCCGGTGTAATCTTCGGGCCACCATTCGCCTTCGGTCACGGTTGTACGGGCGTCGGGTTTTGCAGAATAGGTGATGCCGCGGTCGCCGCGCACAACCCAGTGGTCGCCTGCGACCTCTCTTGCCGGTTGGCCATTGATCCTGGTGAGGATGCCGCGCAGCATCGGCGCGCTGTCGATACGGCTTACGGCGGGATCGTTTTCCAGTCGCTCCAGATAACCCGACATCTGATCCTTTTGAATATCGACAAAGAAGTAAGACGGGGCAACATCAGGCAGATCGCGGGCAATGGCGCTGCGCAGGTTGCCATCGATCTGGCCGATCGCCGCCAGCACCGCCAGTCCCAGACCCAATGAAAGAACCACGGCTCCGGCGCTTTCGCCCGGACCGCCAATGGCGGCCAAGGCCCAGCGCAGAACCGGGCGACCTCGGGCGGCGTGCGTCGCACGGCGGGCCAGCCAGCGGATCGCCTGCGCCGCCAAAGCCAGCGTGATGAGTGCAGCCAGAATACCACCGGCGGCCCAAAGGGTCAGGCCGGGTCGGCCGGAAAAAGCCGCGGCTGTGCCGATCAACGCCGCAAGCAAAAGCGCGATGGCTATAAGATAGCGGACCGAGGGCAGCAGGCGCGCGCCTTCCAGTGCGTCGCGGAACAGTGTGGCGGCGCGCACCTCTTCTGCACGAGAAAGCGGCCAGAGCGTAAAGACCAAAGCCGTCAGAACGCCATAAAGCGCGGCTTCGCCCAAGGGACCGGGGTGCAGAGTGAAAATCGCCGGGACAGGCAGCGCAGAATTTATCAAAGGCCCAAGCAAAATGGGCACCAAAGCCCCGAGGGCAAGGCCGATGACGATGCCCACCAAGGCCAGCGCCCCGATTTGCAGGAAGTAGGTGAGAAAAATGATCCTTCGCGTCGCGCCGAGGGTGCGAAGGGTTGCGATCACGCTCGTCTTGCCTGCCAGATAGGCGCGTACGGCGGCCGAAACACCGATCCCTCCGACTGCCAGCCCAGAGAGACCGACCAGCACAAGAAAATCCCCCAAACGGTCGACAAAGCGCGCGATCCCCGGCGCGCCATTGCGGGCATCTCGCCATTTAAGCCCGTTGCCCTCGAACCGGGCGCGCGCCTCGGCGGCGGTTGCGTCAAGATCGGTGCCTTGGGGAAGCAGGAGACGGTATTCGGTATCAAACAGAGAGCCGGGTGCCAAAAGTCCCGAGCCTTCAAGGTCTGCGGTACGCACGATGGTGCGGGGGCCAAGGCCAAAGCCATCGCCCGCATCGTCAGGCTCGGTTTTGATCGTGGCTCGCAGGGTGAAATCCTGTTCACCCAGACGAAAGCCGTCGCCGGGGGCCAGACCCAACCGATCAGCAAGGACCGGAGCCATGACCGCGCCGTGATCTTCCAGTGCATGGCTCAGCGGCATCGCCGGAGAGAGGGCAATCTCGCCCAACAGTGGATAACCGCCATCGACAGATTTCACCTGGGTCAAACCACGCTCGGTCTGGCCTTGGCGGGTCACCGTGGCCATGGAGCGGAAATCGGTGACTTCGGACACTTCGGTCGCAACATCGGCCATCCACGCGCGCTCGGCCTCGGTGGCAAAGCGATAGGTAAATTCGACCTGAGCATCGCCGCCCAACAGAACCGCGCCCTGATCCTGAAGACCTGCCTCGATGGCCGCGCGGACCGATCCGACCCCGGCAATGGCAGCAACGCCAAGCGCCAAACAGGCAAGGAAGATGCGAAAGCCATGCAGGCCGCCGCGCAATTCGCGGCGGGCAAAACGGGCAGCGATGCGAAAGTTCATGCGCGGACCTTTTGGGCAGCGTCTTGCGGATCTTGCTCCATTTCACCGTCGCGCAGGCGCACCACCCGGTCGCAGCGCGCGGCCAAATTCGGGTCATGTGTGACCATGATCAGTGTCGCGCCATGTTTGTCGGACAGGCCAAGTAGCAGGTCCATGATCGCAGCCCCGTTTACGCCATCAAGGTTGCCGGTTGGCTCGTCCGCCAAAAGAATTCCGGGACGGGGGGCAAGGGCGCGAGCCAATGCGACGCGCTGTTGCTCGCCTCCGGACATCTGCGCGGGATAGTGATCGGCGCGGTGGGCAAGGCCGACGGTTTCCAACTCGGCTTTGGCGCGGTCAAAGGCGTCCTTATGACCGGCCAGCTCAAGCGGCGTCGCCACGTTTTCAAGCGCGGTCATGGTTGGAATGAGATGGAAGGACTGAAAAACCACGCCCATGTTGTCGCGCCTAAAACGGGCCAGCGCGTCTTCGTTCATCGCGGTCAGATCGTAGCCCATGGCGAATACGCTGCCCGAGGTCGCGCGCTCCAACCCGCCCATGACCATCAGCAGCGAGGACTTGCCCGAGCCGGACGGCCCGATCAGGCCGATCGTCTCGCCTTTCGTGACATCGAGCGAAATTCCATGCAGAATTTCAACCATGCCAGCATTGCCCTTCAGGCGAAGGGTCACATCTTTGAGGGTGAGAATTTGATCTGGCATATCAAGGAGACGTCCTTTTGATTGAACGCTTTACATATGGGCTGACCGGAGCGCGCAACAAGGCTTGTGCGGCAATCCTGGTTGCCATCGGGTTACCGGTTCAGGCGGCTGAGGTCGATATTCTGGCTTTGGGGGACAGTCTGACGCAGGGTTACGGGCTGATCGAGCAAGAAGGCTTTGTTCCGCAATTGCGCGCTTGGCTGGCGGCGCATGGCCATGATGTCAGGATTGTGAACGGGGGCGTGTCCGGAGATACAACTGCTGGTGGCTTGTCCCGTGTGGAGTGGTCACTGACGCCCGAGATTGACGCGATGATTGTCACCTTGGGGGGCAACGATCTGCTTCGTGGTGTCGCACCAGAGGTCGCCAGGTCGAACCTAGATGGCATTCTGAAAGTTGCAGCGGCCAAGGATCTTGAGGTTCTGTTGATTGGCATGCAGGCGCCGGGTAACTATGGACAGGAATATAAGGTTGCCTTTGATGCAATTTATCCGGAATTGGCCGAAGAGTACGGCACCCTATACCTGCCAAGTTTCTTTCAAGGTCTGATGACGGATGGCGCGTCGCCCTCGGATGTAGCGGAATTCATGCAACCCGACGGCATTCATCCGAACGGCAAGGGAGTTGCCCGAATTGTCGAGGCCATCGGCCCCAAGATTGAAGAACTGATTGCGCGGGTTTCAGAAAACCCTAGCTGAAAACCTGTCTAGGCCCATGATGATCTTGCTGTTGCCGCAGGCACCCGTTGGCAATGAGCAAGAGCCCCAGTCCAATTCCGGACCCTAGATAAATCGCCAGGGCTTGCAGGGCGGAAATATCCCAGAACAGCCATCCCAGAACTGCGGCAAACAGGCCGATAACGCTTCCGATTAGAAACCCAAAGATTGCCATGATTTGCCTCCTTGCCCCAGTTTGGCGGTGAATTCCTTAAAAAGTATTAAGATAGCTGAATTGAGGCGGAAAAGCGGCAGCGTCGCGGCCCGTAAACGGCGAATACTTCAATTTTCGCGCAATACCCGCAGGACAAACCCGGGCAGGCGGGTGGCCATATGGCGCATCAACGGGCCATACTCGGTCTCGCCCGACATCATCCGAAAGTATTCACCGCGCAGCGTTCGGGATGACCGGAAACTGCGCACGAAAGCTGGGCGCAGCCTTTCCCGGAACATGATGTTTCTCAACAGGCGCGCGTGGCGCAACGCCTTATGGATGGGGCGTAGTCCAGCGCAGTAAAGCTGCAAAGCCCGAGTGGGTTGATTGGTCGATAGCGCTTGGATCACGGCAAGCGCGGCCAATTCGCCGCTATGAAGCGCATGGCCGATGCCTTCGCCGGTAATCGGATCGACCAGCCCTGCCGCGTCTCCGGCAAGCAGAACACGGCCACGCCCGGGGACGTTTCGGAAGTCGCCGAACGGCAGGAACTGGCCTTTGACCGGCAGGTTGGAGGGCAGATTGAGGCGGTCGAGATAGCTGGCAAGCGCGGCTTTCATATCGGAATTGCGGGACATCACGCCGCCAAGCCCAACCGTCATTCCCGCAGCTTTGGGAAATCGCCAGCCATAGCCCCACTTTGCTGCCCCAAAGTCGATTCTCAGCGGCGCAGAAGGGTCGGGTTCGGGGTGTTCGACCTCAAGCGCAAAGCCGATCTTGTCACGATCAAAAGCCTGCCCAAACAACAGTTTGGCCGTCGGGCTGTTCACGCCATCCGCTGCAATGATCAGCGGAGCAACCAGCCGCGTTCCATTAAGGTCCAAAGCACCATTCTCAGGATCCAATGTGCCGTTTTGCCCGGTGAAATCCTGCGCGCCCGAAGCCAGTGCCTGTCGCACAAGCGCGGCATCAAGCGCATAGCGCATTCCTAGATAAAGCGGTGGAACGCCTTTGGTCAGGCCAAGATCTTCGCCAAAGGCAAAGAATGCGACCTCTTGGCAGCGCACCAAAGGGATGTCCGGCAGGCGGCCTTGAAAAATCCGCTGGTAATGACCGATGGCACGGCCCGTTATACCGCCGCCGCAGAGCTTTGCCCGCGGAAATTGGCGTTTATCGACAAGCGCCACACGTAAACCGGAAGCGGCGGCCGTCTGGGCCGCCGCAGCGCCGGCTGGGCCGGCACCAATTACAATCAGATCAAAGTGGCGCGTGTGCGCCCCAATTGCCGATGTCACAGAACGGTGACGGGGGTGCCTACTGGCACACGCTCATAAAGATCCATCACGTGCTCATTGATCATCCGGATACATCCGTTCGATACCGAGCGGCCAATCGAGCTGGGCGACGTCGTGCCATGGATGCGGAAGAACGTGTCGCGCCCGTTCTGGAACAGGTACAGCGCGCGTGCACCCAATGGGTTGCCCGGGCCACCAGGCTGGACATAGTCGTTGTCCTTGAATTTGCCGTAGTGGTTGGGCTCGCGCTCGATCATTTCGTTTGTGGGGCGCCAGGTCGGCCATTCTTTCTTGGCGCCAATTTTGGCGTTTCCGGTAAATTCCAGACCTGCTTTGCCCACGCCGACGCCGTAACGCATGGCAACACCGGGCGCTTCGACGAAATAGAGGAAATGCGCACGGGGCATGATCAGAATTTGCCCGGGCACCAAATCTGATTTGATGGCAACTTTTTGCGGACGAAAGATAGGATCGACTTCAAAGGCATAAGCGGGCATTGCGGCAGTTGCCGCAGCGGCGGCGACAAAAGTTCGACGTGTGATCATGGCAGCTACTCAATCCAATAAATTAGGTGGGGGAGATTTTGCGCAGGCTACCTCGAAAATCAATCCCGCGCGCAGGAATGACTTGTCACGATGGCGTGCACGACACATATATGATAATTGATATATGAATGGAGTGAGCCATGACTGCCCTCAAACTTGTCTGTCTTGACTGCGGTCAGACGAACCGCGTTCCTCAGAAAAAGCTGGCGCAAGGCGCGAAATGTGGAACTTGCGGAGCGGCTTTGCTGCCTACTAAACCCGTTGATGTTGATCCTGCGATCTTGGCCAAAGCCGCCAAAACGGACGAACTGCCTCTTTTGGCTGACTATTGGGCGCCGTGGTGCGGCCCGTGCCGCATGATGGCCCCGGAGTTTTCCAAAGCGGCGCAGACCCTGCACGGGCAAGCCCGACTGGTCAAAATCAACACGCAGGACCATGAGCAGGTCGGCGACAAATACGGAATCAGAGGTATCCCGACGATGATTCTCTTTGCGGGTGGCCGGGAACGAGACCGTCAATCCGGAGCAATGCCTGCACAACAGATCACGAGTTTCGTCGCCCAAGCCACGGGCAAAATCTGATCTAATTCTTGGGCACTTCCGCATTGCGACCGGCAAGAACGACGCTGATCGTATACGCGGCGCTTGGCGTCAGGCCAGCCATGATCGCCGCTGCTGCATCGGATCGCATACGGCCCAGAAAGCCTGCGGCGAATTCCGGGTCCATTTCTTCGAACAGGGCAGCAGCCTGTTTTGGCTTCATATTTGCATAAACGTCGGTAAGTCGGCTGATATCATCCTCAGCGGCGGTCTGGGCAAGCGCGAGCGTTCCGCGCAGCTTTTGTTCAGCCGCTTCAAGTTCGGCCATTTTGCGATCGATTTCCTGCTCTGCGAGGCTCAGCGCCTGCATACGTACGTCGATATCTGCTTCACGCTGCTTGATCCGCGCCTCTCGTTTGTTCAAGGCTTCGATCAATGGCATGATATCGGCCTCTGCGACCCGCTTGACCGGCGTGGAATGATCCCCGCCCCCCGGAGGATGAGAATCGGTTGCCAGAGCATGTGCATTTGCGGCCATTACATCGCCCTCGGAAGATGCCCCTGCGGCAAGGTTGGTTGCAGGTTCTTCCCGTGCGAAGGCCTCGCTGGCGCCCACCGCTGTGCGTAAGACGGCCGAGGCAATGAGAAGACCGCCAATCGCCGTCAACGCACCTCGCATCCTGCGGCGCGGCTTTTTCTTTACTGTCGGTACCGAAGGTTTGGATGTCTTTGCAATGGCCATGAGTAATCCTCAGTTCCGGGGGTGTCGGAAAAAGATGGTGTCCGGCTGCGCTTGTTTTGGCGGTTCCACGGGTTGCTGCGGCAGATCGTGCATTGAGGCGACCATCAATTCCAGCCGTCTCGCCACATCTTCAGCGCGTTCTGTCAATT
The DNA here is from genome assembly GCF_049341065.1 of Pacificoceanicola algae. Classification (NCBI taxonomy): domain Bacteria; kingdom Pseudomonadati; phylum Pseudomonadota; class Alphaproteobacteria; order Rhodobacterales; family Roseobacteraceae; genus Pacificoceanicola; species Pacificoceanicola algae. The sequence continues at coordinate 359,622 of NZ_JBMPIX010000004.1, forward strand.
CTTCTAGGGACTTAGAAGAGTGACCCGCGCTGGATTGCGCTGCGCTCAGCGTCTTTGTCAGGTCGTCAACCTGCGCAGAGAGTACTGCTACCGCGCCGCCAACGCCATTTTCCAAATCAGTGAAACGCGTCAATCGGCGCGCCAGAATAAAACAGTAGAATCCCGCTCCCAAAGCGCCCGCGACAAGCAAGATGTCAGCAATCACGTCCATTCCTTTCCCTTTCAGTTCAGTACGAATTCGAGAACGAGCAAATCTCTTATGCGGCCCTCTCCGGCCACCATGCTTACCCGTCTCAACATTTGCGCGCGCAGTTTAACAAGGACGCCAGGTTGCTCCAGCATGGCTGGATCAAGCGCACGGAGATAGCTGTTCATGACGTCCTGCACGCGTGGAAGAAGTCCCTCGACTTCGGTAGCGTATTGTTTTGGAACCTCAAGGCTGCCTCGAAACCTCAGGTGATCCGCCTGAGCAGTGGGTCCTAGGGAAATCAAAAGTTGAGGAACTTCGACAAAGGCGATGTCAGCCAAAGGCGCATTATCTACAGGAACCGAGTGGCTGTTGTCTTCGGCATGCGAATCGGCAGCCGCGTGATCGCCAGCACCACCACCCAGCATTCCGGAAGACGCGGCAAAGAAACCGCCTCCGCCACCGGCCAAAGCCAGGACAATACCGATAATCAAGGGCAGTTTGGAAGGCTTGCCCTTTTCGACTTCCACATTGTCTGCGGTGGTATCAGCCATTCTTAACCTCTTTTCCGATCTGAAACCGTTATAGGCGCAAAGGGGCTAACTGATTGTTAAGGCGAATAGGCGAACCTTGGCAGCAACCGAACAGAACGTTTGGAGCGGAGGTCGATCTTGCAGCAGATTTTATCAGTCTGGAACGCATTGAGCGGACGACAGAGAGTCGTCGTACTGGGCGCAACGGTCGCCATGATGCTGACAGTCATGGGCCTTGCGCGCATGGCATCGGCGCCAAACATGACACTGCTATACGCCGGTTTGGAAAACGGCGCGGCCGGTGAAGTTGTGCAGGCACTGGAAAGCCGCGGCGTTGAATATGACGTCCGGGGGGGCGCAATCTTTGTTCCTGATAGTGAACGCGATGCCCTGCGACTCACCCTGGCGAGCGAGGGTTTGCCCGCCAACAGTACCCAAGGCTATGAACTGCTGGATGGTTTGTCTGGATTTGGCACCACGTCCCAGATGTTCGATGCGGCCTACTGGCGGGCAAAAGAAGGCGAACTGGCGCGGACGATTGTCTCGAACCCGCAGATCGCGACCGCGCGGGTCCATATCGCCAACAGCAGCGCGAATCCTTTTCAGCGGGATGTAACCCCAACGGCTTCGATTTCCGTGACGACCACCGGAGGCGTGTTATCGCCCCAACAAGCGCGAGCGCTGAAATTCCTCATAGCGTCGGCGGTCCCGGGGCTAGAGCCGGAGAGCGTGGCAGTGATCGACGGCAAAGGTGGCTTGATTGGCGCCGAGGCCGATGCAGCAACCGGTCCGTCCGCAGATGACAAGGCCACGCAGTTGCGCGAGCGTGTGCAACGTTTGATGGAAGCCCGAGTCGGGACGGGAAATGCAGTAGTTGAGGTCAGCGTCGATACCGTAACCGAGGCCGAGTCGATTCGTGAGCGTGTCTTTGATCCCCAAGGTCGAGTCGTGATATCAACGGACACTGAAGAGCGAAGCGATAGTTCGGAAAACTCAGGCTCAGGGAATGTGAGCGTTGCTTCGAACTTGCCGGATGGGAACGCCGGTGGCGGCGACAATTCCTCGGCGAAGACCGCTGAAACCCGCGAACGCGTAAATTATGAAGTGTCCGAGACAATGCGCGAAGTAACGCGTGTACCCGGGGCTATCAAAAGACTCACTGTCGCGGTTTTGGTTAATGGCACCTATGAAACCGGACCAGATGGCGCACAGGTATTTGTTCCCCTGGCAGATACCGAGCTCCAGGCGCTTCAGGCGCTGGTTTCCTCGGCTGTCGGTTTTAATGCGGATCGCGGGGATGAAATCACGATTCGCTCGCTTCCGTTCGAGCGCCCCGAGGGTCTGGGCACCGGTCCGATTGAGCCGGGTCTGTTCAGCGGAACCATCGATACGATGCGGTTGATCCAATTTGGCGTTCTGGCCGTCGTCGCCTTGATACTGGGTCTATTCGTCGTGCGCCCGGTTCTTGCCAAGTCCCTGCCCGACGTTGGTGTCGCCGGGGCGCTACCTGCGCCTGAAGGCGGTAGTCCGATGGCGCTCGATGGTGAAATCGAGATGGACGGAGGGTTTGGGGACCTACCGGTGATGTCCAGTGGCGGTGACTTTGGCGGAATGGGGATGGTCGACTTCGATTCGCCCGCCTCAGAAGATCCCGTGGATCGCCTCAGAAATCTGATCGAAGAACGCAAAACCGAAACCGTGGAAATCTTGCGCAGTTGGCTTGAGGAAGACAAGGAGGAGGTCGGATGACAGCTCTGAGACGAATGTTCGAAGACTTCGGCAACGCAACACCCGCGTCGGCACCTGTGGAAGTGTCCGTAGAGTTCAACGAGGCGGACCTAGAAGGCCAGAGACTTGAGGCTTTTGAAAACGGCTTCAAGGCGGGGTGGGACGACGCCATCAAAGCGCAAGCGGATGATAAAACCCGGATTTCGAGCGCTTTCGGGCAGCACATGCAGGATTTGTCATTTACCTACCACGAAGCGTGCAGCCAAGTTCTGAATGCCATGACGCCGCTTTTGAACGAAATGGTGAACGTGCTGCTTCCCGGCATGGCTCGTGCAACCATCGGCGCCCACGTTGTTGAAAAGATTCAGGAATTGTCGCGAGAGATTGGCACTCTCGAAGTTCAAATTGCGGTATCTCCTGTAAACGTCGAAGCGGTTGCTGGCCTGCTCGATGTGGACTTTGGATTTCTGGTTCGGGTGATCGAAGATTCCACTCTCGCTGAAGAACAAGCCGACATTCGTTTTGGGCGTACGGAAAAACAAATCGATCTCGGGGACCTTGTGAATTCCGTCGCGGAGGCGGTGCAAGGGTTTGCCCATGAAAACCGGAGAAAAATCGCCAATGGATAATGCTCAAACCGCCACGAGAGGCGAGCAGACAACCCCATTTACCTCTGTTCCGATCGAGATCACTGTATCCGTTGGTCGTGCCAGACCCTTGATCCGAGAATTGTTGCAACTGGCGGAAGGCTCGGTTTTGACTCTGGACAAACGACTTGAGGACCCGGTCGAACTCTACGTCGGAGAGCGACTGATAGGCATCGGCGTATTGGAGGTTGTCGAAGGTGACGGGCATAGCCAGTTGGCCGTTCGTCTGACCGAAGTGGTCGATCTGCAGTCGCCTGCCTGATTATGCGCGCATTTTTCTGGTCTGTTTTTCTTGTGATCCTGCCTTTTGCAGCGCAGGCACAATCGGTCGCGATTGATCTGGGGGAAGGAGGCTCGGTCACGGCGACCAGCATTCAACTGATTGTCCTGATCACCCTGCTAAGCCTTGCACCGGGTATCGCCATAATGGTGACCTGTTTCCCCTTTATGGTGACCGTGCTGGGGATCCTTCGACAGGCCGTAGGGTTGCAGCAGTCCCCGCCCAATATGTTGATCGTCAGCCTCGCGCTCTTTCTGACCTATTTCGTAATGGAACCGGTCTTTACCCAAGCCTGGGAAACCGGCGTTCAGCCGCTTCTGGATGAGCAGATCGAAGTGGATGAGGCGATAGCTTTGACGCTGCAACCGTTTCGGGGTTTCATGGCTGGTCGCACAGATCCCGATACCTATCGAGCAATGGCAGACCTGCGACCGGACGCGGCTGAAACATCTCTGGCACTCGAGGCGCCGCTTTCGGTGCTTATCCCCAGCTTCATGCTGTCCGAAGTTGCACGCGCTTTTCAGGTTGGTTTTCTGATCTTTCTGCCTTTTCTGATCATCGATCTTGTTGTGGCCGCGGTTCTTATGTCGATGGGGATGATGATGGTGCCGCCCGCAATCGTGTCCTTGCCTTTCAAGCTGGCATTCTTCGTCATCGCGGATGGCTGGGCGCTGTTGGCGGGAAGTCTTGTGCGCGGGTATTTCTGAGGGCACCCGCGCCGAAAAAATCGGCGCGGGCGTTATCCCACGACGGGCTTATCCGAGGATTTCGGCCACGGCTTGAGCGGTCTTGCCGACGACCTCGTCCGCCTCTTTCCGGGTCAGGCAGAAGGGGGGCGCAAAGCCAAGAATGTCGCCCTGCGGCATGGCTCGGGCGATCACGCCGCGCGACAGAAGCGCCGCCGCAATCCGCGGCCCGACCTTTTCCGATGGATCGAAAAAGGCCCGACCGTCACGCGCCTTCACGAACTCGACCGCGCACATCATGCCTTCGCCGCGGACGTCGCCGACATGGACATGACCGCCAAGGGCATCGCGCATGGCTGCGTTGAAATAGCCTCCGGTTTCACCCGCGTTCTGAATAAGGTTCAACTCATCAATCAGCTTGAGGTTCGCAACGCCCGCTGCGGCGCCGATGGGGTGCGCGGAATAGGTCCAGCCGTGGCCGATGGGGCCGTTTTCATCCGTGCCTTGCTCCAGCACTTTCCACATTTTCTTGGAAACGATCGACCCGGACAGCGGGGCATAGGCCGAGGTCAGGCCCTTGGCGATGGTGATCAAATCGGGCTTCATTCCATAGTGATCGGATCCGAACATGGTTCCCAGACGCCCAAAGCCGGTAACAACTTCGTCTGCGACCAGCAGGATGTCGTGCTTGTCCAGAACGGCCTGAATGGCTGCCCAATAACCGGCGGGCGGCGGAACGATACCGCCTGTGCCAAGCACGGGTTCGCCAATAAAGGCGGCTATGGTGTCAGCGCCTTCGCGTTCAATCAGTGCCTCAAGCTCTGTCACGCAATGGGCAACAAAAGCGGCCTCGGACATATCCAGATCGGGGCGACGGAAGTAATAGGGCGCTTCGGTGTGGACCACCTGAGCCAGTGGCAAGTCGAATTTCTTGTGGAATAGATCAAGCCCGGTGAGCGAGCCTGTCATCAAGCCGGAACCGTGATAGCCGCGCCAGCGCGAGATGATCTTTTTCTTCTCGGGACGGCCAAGGATGTTGTTGTAATACCAGATCAGCTTGACGTTGGTTTCATTCGCATCCGAACCGGACAGACCGAAATAGACCTTGGACATATGATCGGGCGCGCGATCAAGGACCATCTTGGCCAAGGTGATCGAGGCTTCGGTGCCGTGGCCGACATAGGCGTGGTAATAGGCCAGCTCTTTTGCCTGCGCGGCGATTGCTTCGGCGATGTCTTGGCGACCATAACCCACGTTCACGCAATAAAGCCCGGCAAAGGCGTCCAGCAGACGGTTACCGTCACGGTCTTCGATGTGACACCCCTGCCCGCCGGTTATGATCCGTTGGGGGGTTTCACCGCGTGCAAACTCGGCCAGATGGGTCGAGGGGTGGAAAAAGTTTTCGCGGTCCCATTGGTCCAGCTGATCGTTCTTGAGCATCGGGTGCACTCCTTAGGAAAACAGGTAAAAGTTAAGCGCAGCATAGGCCCGAGTGCCCATGGGTGAAAGGGCAGCAGCGACATTCAGTTGCATACAACCGGCAGGATGCGCGATTTTCAATCTTTGGCGATGCGGATCGTGGTGCGCTGGCGGTACGGAACTTCTGGTGTGCAGAAGATCTCGCCAAACGCCGGTGTATTAAGCGTATTCGGGAAATCCTGTGCCTCTATGCAGAAACCAGCGAAAGGTCCGTGCGCCACCTCTGGATGTGGGGTGCCAAAGCTTTTGAGCATGTTTGATGTGTACAACTGCATCCCTTTGCGGTTCGTCCAGAGCGTCAACTTCATCCCGCTCGGCTCGGACACTTCGACCTTGGGGCCATCGCCGACGTCCAAAGAAAAGTTGAGGTCATAGCCTTCTCGGTTCGGGTCAACTTCTTTCAACACACGCGGTTGGCGCAGATCGTAGCGGGTGTCCTCGACGGGCAGGATTTCACCGGTGGGGATCAGTTCCGCGTCGGTCGGAGTATAGTGTGAGGCGGCAAGGCGAAAGCTGTGGTCGCGGATGGTGCCCTGACCGGCAAGGTTGAAGTAGACGTGCTGCGCCAAGTTGATCGGCGTCTTGCGATCCGGCGTACCGGTCATGTCCCAGGTCAGGGCAGGTCCGTCCAAAGTCAGCTTGACTTCAAAGTTGACGGCGCCGGGATAGCCTTGATCCAAATGCGGTGAATGCAGGCGCAATGTCACCGCGCGATCGCCCTGCGGCTCCATTTGCCAGTTTTGCCATCCGATACCGCCCGGCCCGCCGTGCAGGTGGTGGCGCCCGTTCTTCGAGGGCAGTTTCCAGATTTCGCCATCCATCTCGAACTGTGAGTTCGCAGTCCGGTTGGCGACCCGTCCGACGACAAGCCCCATGGAGGAAGGATTAACGCGATAGTCTTCGATATCTTCGTAGCCAAGAACCACCCGGCGCCCGCCGACACGCCAATCCTGAAGGGCGCAACCGATTGAAAGGATCGTGATTTCGGTATTCCCGTCTCGCAGGGTGTGCGTCTGGATCGTATCGTTCATTCTGGCCTCTTCGCGCTGATATTTTGGACCTATCAGAGGATCAATCTCCGGCATAGTGTGCAGGTCATGGAAACAGGAACGATCCTTGATGCCCGCTACAGTTGGGTTCGGTTGGGACTGACGCTACTGATTGCGGTGGTCGGCAACGTCGGCATGTGGGTGATCACCGTGGTCATGCCCGAGGTGCAGGCGGAATTCGCGGCGACACGGGCGCAGGCTTCGATGCCCTACGTCACGACGATGATCGGCTTTGCGCTGGGCAATATGTTCATTGGGCGAGCCGTGGATCGCTTTGGGATGAGCACGGCCCTGACCGGTGCGGGCGTTTTGATCGCGGTGGGCTATGGTCTGGCGGCTTTTGCGCCGTCGATCTGGGTGCTCAGCCTTGTGCAACTTGCCATCGGGTTTGGGACGGCCTCCTGTTTCGGGCCGTTGATTGCGGATATCTCCCAATGGTTCATGAAGCGGCGTGGCATAGCCGTGGCGATTGCGGCGTCCGGGAATTATTTGTCGGGCGCGATCTGGCCACCGCTTCTGAGCTGGGTCGGAGCGGATGCAGGCTGGCGCTGGGTTTACTCTGCCCTCGCCGTTGTGACGGTGTTGATCATGTTGCCGTTGGCGCAGTTGTTGCGGCGACGGGTGCCAGCCGAGGCATTGCTGCAGGCGGACGCGGTTTCATCCAGCCGCTCGGCGAAAACCGGGTTTTCGCCAAGGCAACTGCAGTGGATGCTGGGGGCGGCGGGGATTGGCTGCTGCGTAGCGATGTCGATGCCGCAAGTGCATATCGTGGCGCTGTGCGTCGACATGGGCTTTGGCGCGGCGGTCGGCGCCGAGATGTTGTCGCTGATGCTGCTGGGTGGCGTGGTGTCGCGCCTGATCTCGGGTGTCCTGGCTGACCGATTGGGCGGCGTGCGTACGCTGCTGATCGGCTCGACCCTGCAATGTATTGCTCTGTTTTTATATTTGCCCGCAGGCGGTTTGGTCAGTCTGTACAGCGTCAGCTTTGTTTTCGGATTGAGCCAAGGTGGGATCGTGCCGAGTTATGCGGTGATTGTCCGGGAATATCTGCCTGCGCGCGAGGCCGGCGCGCGGGTCGGATTTGTCATGATGATGACCATCATGGGCATGGCGCTGGGTGGTTGGCTGTCGGGCGCGATCTATGACTGGACCGGCAGTTACCAGTGGGCCTTTGTCAACGGGATCGTCTGGAACGGGGTCAACATCGCAATCATGATCGTGATCCTGACGCGCGGAAATCGCGCCAGAGGCGCGGCGTTGCAGGCGGCTTAACGGCGGTATTGGGGGCTCTGCCCGCGCGCCAAAGGCGCTCGCCCGGGATATTTTGGGACCAGTGACGCCTCAGTGGTCGTCGATGACATCTGCGTGCAGGTGGCGTTCGCCGCGCTGCGTGGCGAGGCCGATTTGTTTCTGGCGTTCGCGAAAGCGATCCTTGTCTTCGTCCGAGGTCTCGGTGATGCATTGATGGCAAGAGACGCCGTGTTCGTATTCGGCGCGCTTCTGATCTTCGGGCAGGATCGGGCGGCGGCAGGCGTGGCAGAGCAGGTGCGGGCCTTCTTTCAATCCATGTTCAACCGAGACACGGCCATCAAAAACAAAGCAGGCGCCGTTCCACGTGCTGTTCTCTTGCGGCACGTCTTCGAGGTATTTCAGGATGCCGCCCTTGAGGTGATAGACGTCTTCGACACCCTGGCTGAGAAGATAGTTCGTGGACTTTTCGCAACGGATGCCGCCGGTGCAGAACATGGCGATACGTTTGTTGTGGAAACGCTGTTTGTTCGCCTCCCACCACGCGGGGAATTCGCGGAAGGTATCTGTCTTGGGGTCGACTGCGCCTTCGAAGGTGCCAATGGCGACTTCGTAATCATTGCGCGTGTCGATCACGGCGACATCAGGCGAAAGGATGAGTTCGTTCCAGTCTTTCGGTTCGACGTAGTGGCCAACGCTGGCAAGCGGATCGACGTCCGGCTGCCCCATCGTCACGATCTCATTTTTCAGGCGAACCTTCATGCGGGCAAAAGGGCGCTCGGAGGCTGTGGACAGTTTCCATTCGACATTGGCGCAGCCAGGCAGTGTCTTGATATGGGCCAGCAGCGCGTCGATCCCGGTGCGAGGACCAGCGACGGTGCCGTTGATCCCTTCGGCCGCCAAAAGCAGCGTGCCGGTTATCTGATGTTCGCGGCACAGATCCAGTAACGGCGCACGCAGGGCGGCGTGGTCGGAGAAGCGGGTGAAGTGGTAGAGGGCGCAGACTGTAAACATGCGCGTCTGATAAGCAGGAAAAGGGGGATTCGCCAAGCGGATCAGATGCCGCATTGCGGTTGCAGCGCGGCTGGCCCCCGCCTAACCTTTCTCTGGCAACACCGGAGGTCACCCATGCACGCGCTTATCGTCATTGATGTTCAGAATGATTTCTGCCCGGGGGGCGCGCTGGCCGTGGCAGGCGGCGACGAGATCGTTCAGCCGATCAACGCCCTGATGGCCGAATTCGACGCCGTGGTTCTGACGCAGGATTGGCACCCCGCGGGCCATTCCTCATTTGCCTCGCAGCATGCCGGGGCTGCGCCGTTCAGCCTGACCGAAATGCCTTATGGTCCGCAGGTGCTCTGGCCAGATCACTGTGTTCAGGGCTCGCCCGGGGCAAATTTTCATATGGCGCTGGAAGCCGATCGGGCAGAGCTGATCATTCGCAAGGGGTTCCGCCGCGAGATCGACAGCTATTCGGCGTTTTTCGAAAATGACCATCAGACACCGACAGGGCTAGAAGGCTATTTGCGGACGCGCGGCGTGAGCAAGCTGACTTTGGTCGGGCTGGCGACGGATTTTTGCGTAAACTTCTCGGCGGTTGATGCCGCCAAACTGGGGTTCGAAGTCGTCGTTCGGCAGGATCTTTGCCGCGCCATTGATTTGGATGGCAGCCTGAAATCCGCTCAGGACGGCATGACGGCGGCCGGGGTGACTTTGATCTAAGATCAGAGCGAAACGAAAACGCCGAATATTCGCCATTTCTAAACTTACGACATGTAGACCGGGCAGTATGTCTGAGTGAGCTGCCATGTCGTTGCACGTCCAACCGGAAGAAATCGATGAAATCGATGCCTTTGAGGCGCGATATGGGCGGGCTGCCCTGTTTGATCGCTATGCCGTGGCACGCATTCGGCAGTTTTGGCTGCGGCAGGGCGTTGTAGCAATCGGCGCAGCCTATTTGTGGGTGTTTTTTTCCGCGACTGTCGCGTTTTCCGCATTGGCACTGGTGCTTGTGGGGGAAGGACTGGAACTGTTGGTTCTTTGGCGCGCCCAAAGCTGGCGTCGCGCGGATAAGGATATAGGCAAGATATTTTTCTGGACGACGGTCGCGGCGGGTGTTCAAGGCCTGACCGTTGCCGTCTGCATCTTGTTGTTGATTATCGGCGCACCGACTCAAGAGGTGGAGTTAATCGGCTTGTGCCTTTTGATGGCGGCCGCGGTAAATGCGGGGTTTTCACTGACACATCACCCGCCTGCCTCCCGAGCCAAACTGGTATTGTTCGGGCTCTGCGCCCTCGGGTTTGTAAGCTATGAAACATTGCTCGATGCCGGGTTCGATGTTCGCGAAATCACGCATGTACTTGAAGTTGCGTTGCTCGCATACATGACCCAGACCTTCGTTAGCTTTGCCGTGCGGTCGTGGCGACGGCGTTTGGCAAATGAGAGGGCTTTGATGGATGGCGCGGCGTGTTTGAACGCTGCCAACCGAGAACTGGCAGAACGACAACGCGAGACTCGCGAACTGTCACTGGTGGCGCGCTATGCAAACGACAGCGTGATCCTGTTCGATCCTGATATGACAATCACTTGGGTCAATGAGACCTTTACTCGTTTGACTGGCTATTCACGCGAGGAAGCCGTCGGACAAAAGCCTTGGAACTTTTTGAATGGTCCTGAAACCAGCGTGCAGGTTGGGCAGGAATTGTTGGAGTCGTTGCGGGACAACACGGCCTGTCAGGCGCGTTTGCTGAACTACTCCAAGGACGGACGCAAAATCTGGGTCGACATAAATCGGGTGCCGGTTTTTGGCCCTGACGGCAAGGTTGAAACGCTGATTTCGATCGAGCGGGACGTGACAGAGTTAGAGCGGCACGAACAAGTTCTGGCTCAGGCCCGGTTCCGCGCCGAAGAAGGTGCACGGGCAAAGTCGGTATTTCTTGCCACCATGAGCCATGAGATGCGCACGCCGTTGAATGCCATTGTCGGCATGGCAGATTTGCTTGCTGACAACGATCTGGGCGAAGAGCAGAATGAATTTGTCGGTACGATCCAAAACGCCTCGACATCGTTGCTTTCCATCATCAACGACGTTTTGGATTTTTCGCGCCTTGAAGCCGACAAGGTTGAGATCGAGCGGACCCCGGTCTCGCCGTCTCAGATCATCGTGGACGCGGCACGCATGCTGCAGGCTATGGCGCGGGAAAAAGGCCTGTATCTGGACGTTGAAACGGATGCGACATTGCCAGAAGTGGCCATGATCGACGGCGGACGATTGCGGCAGATCATGATCAACCTGATGGGCAACGCTGTAAAATTCACCGAGACAGGCGGCGTTACCGTAAGCGCGACAGCCTCGGAGGTCGAAGGCGGCTGGCAACTGCGCGTCGTGGTGCAGGACACGGGAATTGGTGTGCCGCCCGATCGTAGTGAACATATCTTCGGTGAATTTCAGCAGGCCGATGCGGCCACGACCCGGCGCTTTGGCGGGACCGGGCTTGGGCTACCGATCTCTCGGGCGTTGGCGCAGCGCATGGGGGGCGATATCGTTCTATTGCCACCGCCACAAGATTCGGGTTCGGCCTTTGAACTGACCGTTCGCCTGGAACGACCCGCCCTTGGGGATACCCTCTCGGTGATGGGTTCCGCGACAGATGACGACACCCTGACCCGGCCGCTCAAGGTTCTTTTGGCGGAGGACAATGCCACCAACCGGTTGCTCGTCGCGCGGTTTCTGAAGGGGCAGCCAATTGATCTGACAGAGGCCCGCAATGGCCGCGAGGCGTTGGAGCGGGTGATTGATGAACAGCCGGATGTTGTGTTCATGGACATGTCCATGCCCGAACTCGACGGGCTGGAAGTGACACGCATCATTCGCGAAATGGACATCCCCCAACCCTATATTGCGGCGCTTACCGCAAATGCTTTTGACTCGGACCGCGAGGCCTGCGCGGCCGCTGGAATGGATGATTTCGTGACCAAGCCATTGCGCCGCAAGCATTTGATCGCGGCCCTGATCCGGGCAGCCCGGGGGGAGAAACCGCTTTCAAAGTTCTGCGGAGATAGCGTATCACGTCCGGGCGCCGAGAGAGGGACGGAACCTTGGACATCGCCACCCGCGTCTGGAACCACAAATGGAAAATCGATCCGATCGTCCGGTCGCTGATCGATACGGATTTTTACAAGCTGCTGATGTGTCAGTCAGTGTTTCGCAACAAACGCGACACCAATGTCACCTTCAGCTTGATCAACCGGTCGAAACATGTCCCGCTAGCCAAGTTGATCGACGAAGGTGAGTTGCGCGAACAGCTTGATCACATTCGCAGTCTTCGCCTGACCCGCGGCGAAAGCACTTGGCTGCGCGGCAACACCTTTTACGGCAAACGGCAGATGTTCACGCCCGAATTCATGGAATGGTTCGAGAACCTGCAACTGCCGCCCTATCATCTTGAACGTGTCGGCGACCAATATGAACTGACCTTCGAGGGCAAATGGCCCGAGGTCATGCTGTGGGAAATCCCGGCTTTGGCAGTTCTGATGGAGTTGCGCGGACGTGCCGTGCTGAAAACCATGGGCCGGTTCGAGATTCAGGTTCTTTATGCCCGTGCCATGACCAAACTTTGGCAAAAGGTCGAACACCTGCGCGCGGAGCCCGGCGTGCGGATCGCCGATTTCGGGACTCGTCGGCGGCATTCTTTCCTGTGGCAGGACTGGTGCGTTCAGGCGATGCTGGAAGGGCTGGGGGGCAGCTTTGTCGGCACCTCAAATTGCCTGATCGCCAAGAACCGTGATCTTGAGGCCATCGGCACAAATGCTCACGAACTCCCTATGGTTTATGCTGCTTTGGCCAAGGACGACGCAGCCTTGGGTCAGGCCCCTTACGAAGTTCTGGCTGACTGGCATGAGGAACATGAGGGCAACCTGCGCATCATCTTGCCCGACACTTACGGAACCGAAGGCTTCCTGCGCAACGCGCCGGATTGGTTGGCGGGCTGGACGGGTATCCGTATAGACAGCGGTGATCCCGCGACAGGCGCCGAGACGGCCATTCGCTGGTGGAAAGAGCGCGGCGAAGACCCGACAAAAAAGCTGGTCATTTTTTCGGACGGCTTGGATGAGGCGAAAATTCTCGAATTGTATCGCCAGTTCGAGGGCCGGGTGCGTGTCTCTTTTGGTTGGGGCACCTTGCTGACCAATGATTTTCGGGGGCTTGCACCGGACGATGGGCTGGCCGCGTTTTCGCTTGTGTGTAAGGCAGTTAGCGCCAATGGAAAGCCCACGGTCAAGCTTTCCGACAACCCGAACAAGGCGATGGGCCCGGCGGATGAAATTGCCCGGTACAAGCGCGTCTTTGAAGTTGGCAAGCAGGACGCGCAGGACGTCATCGTCTAGGGCGGCGCGGTTTGGCGGTATCACCCTGCCGAGAAAGGCGTTTCGCGCTTTTCTTGGCCGCCGCGCGAGGGTAAGCACGTTTCCGCAAGGAGGCACCCCATGTCCAAGATCGAACCGCAGCCGGGTATCATGGAAATCGCGCTCTATGTCGGGGGGAAATCCCGCATTGAGGGTGTGACCAATGTCATCAAGCTCAGCTCGAACGAGAACCCTTTCGGCCCAAGCGACGCCGTGAAAGAGGCCGTCGCGCGTTCGGTGCACGAATTGCATCGCTATCCTTCGACCGATCATGCCGACCTGCGCGCCGCCATTGCCGCCGCACATGGGCTAGACGCCGACCGTATCATTTGCGGCGTCGGTTCGGACGAGGTTTTGCAGTTTCTCGCGCAGGCCTACGCCGGGCCGGGCGACGAGGTGATTTATACCGAGCACGGCTTCTCGATGTACAAGATCATGGCGCATTCGGTTGGCGCCACACCCGTCGAGGTGCCCGAGCAGGAGCGGGTGGTCGATGTGGACGCGATCCTGCGGGCCTGCACCGACCGGACGCGGCTGGTGTTCATCGCGAACCCCGGTAACCCGACAAGCACCATGATTGGCCTGTCCGAACTGGAACGACTGGCCGAAGGGCTGCCGCCACAAGCGATCCTTGTGTTGGACGGTGCCTATGCCGAGTTCGTCGAAGGCTATGACGGCGGGGCCAAGCTGGTCGAGATGCGCGACAACGTTGTGATGACCCGCACGTTCTCCAAGCTTTACGGTTTGGGCGGGATGCGTGTCGGATGGGGCTATGGTCCGCGCGAGATTGTGGATGTGCTGAACCGCGTTCGCCAGCCGTTCAACCTGTCGACGGTTGCGCTGGCCGCCGCCGAGGCCGCGGTGCGCGACACCGCCTATGCTGAACATTGTCGTGCCGAAAATGCCCGCCTGCGCGTCTGGCTGGCCGAGGCGTTGGGCGAACATGGCGTGCCATGCGACACCTCGATGGCGAACTTTGTGCTGGCTCGTTTTGGCAGCCAGGAGGAGGCCGAGGCTTGCGATGCCTATCTTCAGACCCAGGGCATTCTGGTGCGTCGGGTGGCGGGCTACGGCCTGCCAAGCGCGCTGCGGATCACCGTCGGGGACGAATCCGCCTGCCGCCGGGTGGCGCATTGCGTTGGGCTGTTCAAGGCAGGCGCGCGATGACGGTTCACTACGAAAAAGTCGCGCTTATCGGTCTTGGGCTGATTGCCTCGTCCATGTTCTGGGCCATGCGGCGCGGCCATATGGCGACGCGCGTCTCTGGCTATGCGCGCAGTGCTGAAACCCGCGAAACTGCGCGGCGCATCGGCCTGTGCGACGAGGTTTGCGAAAGCGCCGAAGAGGCGGTGCGCGACGCGGATCTTGTGGTTCTTGCCGTGCCCGTCGGCGTAATGGGCGCGGTGGCCGAAGCGATTTCGCCCTATCTCAAGCCTGGCGCGACGGTGACCGATGTCGGTTCCGTCAAGGGGACGGTGATCGAAACCGTCGGTCCGCATATTCCCGAAGGCGTGCATTTCGTTCCCGCGCATCCCATGGCCGGGACCGAACATTCAGGCCCCGAGGCGGGCTTTGCCTCGCTGTTCGACAATCGCTGGTGCTTGATCGTTCCGCCCGAGGATGCTGATGAAGCTGCAGTTGCGCGGATCGAAGTCTTTTGGCAGGCGCTTGGCTCCAATACCGAACGCATGGAGGTGGGGCATCACGATCTGGTTTGCGCCGTGGTCAGCCACGTGCCGCACCTGATTGCCTATACCATGGTTGGCGTGGCCGACGATCTGCGCCGCGTCAGCGATCAGGAGGTCATCAAGTTCTCGGCCGCGGGTTTCCGTGATTTCACGCGGATTGCCGCCTCTGATCCGACCATGTGGCGTGATGTCTTTCTGACAAACAAGGACGCCACGATCGAGATACTCGGCCGATTTACTGAAGAGCTCATGGCCCTGCAAAGGGCGATCCGCACCGGCGATGGTGAGCAGCTTCACGCCTATTTCACCCATACCCGCGCGATCCGGCGTGGCATTTTGGAGGCAGGGCAGGATACTGATGCTCCTGACTTTGGTCGCGTAAAGGTGGAACGGTGAGACTTTTGGGCCTGGCTGTATGTGCGCTTTTGGCGCTGAGCGCTTGTGGTGGCGGGCGCGAGACGTCCAAATCGAATAGCGATGTGAATGGCGTGCGAGGGTTTCTCAAGCAGGCCTTTTCAAGCGGCGGCGGCGCGCCTGAGGGCGGCGGACTTTGCGGCGATCCGACTTTGGTAGGCGAAGCCATTGGCTCTGTAGCCGGAAGCGGCGTTTGCGGGATCGAGAATGCGGTGCTCTTGCGGTCGGTTGACGGTGTTGCGTTGTCGCAACCTGCCAAGATCAATTGTGAAACCGCCCGTGCCTTGAAGACTTGGATTCAAACCGGCGCACGCCCCGCTGTGGGCAAGCGCGGCGGCGGTGTTGCGGAATTGAAGGTCGCGGCTTCTTATTCCTGCCGGACGCGCAACAACCAGCCGGGTGCAAAAATCAGCGAACATGGCAAGGGCCGCGCCATCGACATTGCTGCGGTCAGGCTGGCCGATGGTACCGAGCTGTCGGTCCTGCAGCACTGGGGGGGCGGCAAGAACGGCAGGGCGCTGAAAAAGATGCATGCGGCGGCTTGTGGGCCATTCGGAACAGTGCTCGGGCCGAAATCTGACCGGTTCCACAAGGACCATTTCCATTTTGACACGGCCAGCTATCGCAGCGGCTCATATTGCCGGTAAGGCGGGGGACGCCCGCCTTACAGTTTCTCAGCTCAAAGTGAGCCTATTCAGCGGCACTCTTGATGCCGTTATCTGGCGCGGGGGGCAGGCTTTTCCGCCTTGATTTTGTCGGCGTTTCGGTATGCATCATTGGTCGCTCCACGGAATGCCGCTCTGCGGGACGCATTGTTAGCTGCAGATACTTTTGATTCGTGCGGGATTGGGGGCCATGACTGATCCCCCCCCGACCAATCGGTGCAATTGTGGCAACGATTGGTGGTCATTCCGGAACAGACGATAGCTAAGCGCCGACATTGTTCTCGAAGCTGAGTGTAATTGGGCGAATGTGGCAGAAAAACGTTGTCCATTGCCCCGATTTCGCCCAAATCTACAAAGGTTGGTGGGGGCCAACGACCCGGAGCATATCATGCGCATCCTGATCTTTGTCCTCGCCCTGACTTCCCTGACCTTGTCGGTGGTGAGCCTGCCATTAAGTGTCAGTGAAGATGCTAAGGTCGTCGGCTCGTATAGATTGGCTCATGACGGCAAAGACGAAAGCCACGATGACAAGAAAAAGACCAAGACGTGGATTCGCCGGAAACGTACCGTCATCGTGTGAATGACTTAGGGTCAGCCAACTCTCTCTCTCTCTCTCTCTCTCTCTCTCTCTCTCTCTTTTAGCTCACGAAAAAGGGCGGCTCACTCCGGAGCCGCCCTTTCGCATTTCGACGCATCTGTGCGACTATCCGTCGGCACCGATCAACGTGCGCAGCACCGTCCGTGCCTCGTCCGAGGCCCAGTCGGCATCCCCCGTCAATCGCGCAACCTCCTGCCCCTCAGGGTTCAGGATCAACGTCACGGGCAAACCCAGGACGCCCATCTGTCGGGCCAGCGCCGATTTGGGGTCGCGGTGCAGGGGCAAGTTGTCGACCCCGATTTCAGCAAAAAAGGCCTTCATCTTCGGCGGCGGGTTGCGCGATGTCGCGATGGTCAGAACTTCAAAGCTGTCTCCGCCCAAATCCTGCTGCAATGAGGAGAGCATCGGCATTTCCTTGCGGCACGGCGCACACCATGTGGCCCAAAAGTTCACGAGCACCCATTTCCCCTGCCATTCTGACAGGTTCAGAGGGTCGCCTTCGAATGTCATGAAGTCTGCTGTCCCTGTTTCTTTCGGTTCGGAATGAAAGGTTAGTTTCTTCATGTCCCCGGCCCGCGCGGCTTCGGCGGCGGCGACATCGGCCAGCGCTGGATTTGCAAGCGCCATCGCGGCGGTATAGAGCAGCGCAAAGACAGAAGTTTTCATAATTCCTCCGAAGGACAGTGTGATGTCGGATAATTCCTCGAACCAGATGTGGGGCGGCCGCTTTGCCGCTGGGCCCGATGCGATCATGGAGGCAATTAATGCCTCGATCGGTTTCGACAAGCGGCTTGCGGCACAGGATATTGCCGGATCAAGGGCCCATGCCGCCATGCTGGCTGCCACAGGCATCATAAGTGATAGCGATGCAGAAGCGATCCGGGAAGGCTTGCTCACGGTCTTGTCAGAAATCGAGGGCGGCACCTTCGAATTTTCGACCGCGCTTGAAGACATCCATATGAATGTCGAGGCCCGCCTCAAAGAGGTGATCGGTGAACCCGCGGGCCGTTTGCACACTGGGCGGTCGCGTAACGATCAGGTGGCAACCGACTTTCGCCTTTGGGTGCGCGATCAAGTGGATGCCGCCGAGTCCGGTTTGCTGGCGCTGATCCGCGCGCTGCTGGTGCAGGCCGAGGCCGGGGCCGATTGGGTCATGCCGGGCTTTACCCATCTTCAGACCGCTCAGCCGGTGACCTGGGGCCACCATATGATGGCCTATGTCGAGATGTTTGGCCGCGATCTGTCCCGTATGCGCGACGCCCGCGCGCGGATGAATGAATCTCCGCTTGGTGCGGCGGCTTTGGCGGGCACGGGCTTTCCGATCGACCGGCACATGACCGCGCAGGCCCTGGGTTTCGATCGGCCCATGGCGAATAGTCTGGATGCCGTGTCGGACCGCGATTTCGCACTGGAGTTCCTCGGCGCTGCCTCGATTTGCGCCATGCACCTGAGCCGCTTTGCCGAAGAGTTGGTGATCTGGTCCTCGGCGCAGTTCCGGTTTGTGACGCTGTCGGATCGGTTTTCCACTGGGTCTTCGATCATGCCGCAAAAGAAAAACCCTGATGCCGCCGAGCTGATCCGCGCCAAGATCGGGCGGATTTTCGGGGCGAATGTCGCGCTGATGATGGTGATGAAGGGGCTTCCGCTGGCCTATTCGAAAGACATGCAGGAAGACAAGGAACAGGTCTTTGACGCCGCCGACAACCTCATGTTGGCCCTTGCTGCGATGGAGGGGATGGTTCGCGATATGTCAGGCAACAGGGCCCAGCTGGAGGCTGCTGCGGCGTCGGGCTTTTCAACGGCCACCGATCTTGCCGATTGGCTGGTGCGCGAAACCGGGCTACCTTTCCGTGATGCACACCATGTGACGGGTGCGCTGGTGGCGCTGGCCGAGAAAAAGGGCTGCGATCTGCCAGATCTGTCGCTGAGCGATATGCAGGCGGTGAACGCGAAAATCACCGAAGGCATTTTCGACGTTCTGACGGTACATAAATCGGTCGCCTCGCGCACAAGCTATGGCGGTACGGCACCCGAACAGGTGCGCAAGCAGGTGGCCCGCTGGAAGGAGATTTTGGCATGAGAATCGCTGTGGTTCTGGCTTTATTGGCCCTTGCGGGCTGCGGCGCGGATGGTGACCCGATCCGCCCCGGCGCGGAAGAAGCCGCACAATGAGCCTGCGTTACGTCTGGCTTGCCCTCGCGCTGTGGGGCGCGGTGCATCCGATGTATTATTTCATGACATACCTCTCCGAAAATGCATGGAGCTTCGGGGCGATGATTGATGCCTGGTACGTCAACGCCTCGACCACCGGACTGACTTGGGATCTGACCATATCGGCCATCACCCTGACCCTGTGGATTTTGGCCGAGGTCGCGGTGCGCCGCAACATTCTGGCCCTTCTGGCCATCCCGGCCACCTTCTGCATCGGCGTCAGCTGCGGCTTGCCATTGTATCTGTATTTCCGATCCAAGCCTGTCTGATCGGGCGGGGCTGGCCCCTTTCCTTGCGTTCAAAGCTGAGCTACATCGGCGCTGATTGAGCGCAGGAGGCGGCCTTGGACCATTTTCTTTATCGCGACGGGGCCCTCTTTGCAGAAGGCGTGCCTGTGGCCGAGATCGCAGCCGCTGTTGGCACGCCGTTTTATGTCTATTCCACAGCAACGCTTGTCCGACACTACCGCCTGTTCGACGAAGCCCTGAGCTGGGCGCCGCACCTTATCTGCTACGCAATGAAGGCTGCCAGCAATCAGGCCATTCTCAAAACGCTTGCGGCCGAAGGTGCAGGAATGGACGTGGTTTCGGGTGGCGAATATGCGCGGGCCAAGGCGGTCGGGGTGCCGGGTGACAGGATAGTATTTTCCGGCGTCGGCAAGACAAAGGGAGAGATCCGTCAGGTTCTGGAAGGTGGCATTCGCCAGTTCAACGTGGAAAGTGAGCCCGAGATGCGGGCGATTTCCGAGGTCGCCAGCGCCATGGGGGTGGTCGCGCCCATCACCATCCGTGTGAACCCGGATGTCGACGCCAAGACACATGCCAAGATCGCAACCGGCAAGTCCGAAAACAAGTTCGGAATTCCCATCGCCTGGGCGCGCGAGGTATACGCTGAAGCCGCGCGCTTGCCGGGTCTGAAGGTGATCGGGATCGACGTGCATATCGGCTCTCAACTGACCGATCTGGAGCCTTACGAGCTTGCCTATCAGAAGGTCGCGGAGCTGACCGAAGCTTTGCGCGCGGATGGACACGAGATCAGCCGCCTTGATCTGGGCGGCGGTCTGGGTATTCCTTACACCCGCTCGAACGAAGCGCCGCCGCTGCCAACAGACTATGGCACGCTCATTCAGCGGACCGTTGGCCACCTGGGGTGTGAGATCGAGATCGAGCCGGGGCGCTTTATCGCCGGCAACGCCGGTGTGCTGGTCAGTGGCGTAATTTACGTCAAACAGGGGGACGGGCGCAGCTTTCTGATCCTTGATGCGGCGATGAACGACCTGATCCGCCCCGCCATGTACGACGCTCATCACGAGATTGTGCCTGTTATTGAGGCAGAAGTCGGGGCCGAGCTTGCGCCCTACGATATCGTCGGTCCGGTCTGCGAATCTGGCGATACATTTGCCAAGGGGCGTCTCATGCCGCCGGTCAAACCCGGTGATCTTTTGGCATTTCGCAGCGCTGGCGCTTATGGCGCTGTTATGTCCAGCGAGTACAACACACGGCCCTTGGTCCCCGAGGTTCTGGTGCATGGCGATCAATTCGCTGTCATTCGCCCGCGACCAAGCTTTGACGATATCATAAATCGAGATACCATTCCTGAATGGCTGTAGGGTATCCTCCTTGCGGCAATTGATCCGCAAGGAGCACCACATGGCGTCCGGCAAGCCCGATAAGGACATCTTCAGCGAAATTCGCTGGCCCCTGCGATTGACGCAATGGGGGATGGTGGCCGAGCGCGTTGTGCGTTCATTCTGGCCTCTCTGGTCGGTGATTTTTGTGGCTTTGGCGCTGTTGATGCTGGGTGTGCAGGACTCGGTTGCCGTGGAATGGGTCTGGGGCGTGGGCGCTGTACTGGGTCTTGCCGCGATCTGGGCTTTGGCGCGCGGCGTCCGGCAATTCCATTGGCCCAGTCGCGAGGGGGCCTTGTCCCGACTTGATGGCACCCTGCGCGGTAATCCGATTCAGGCGACGATGGACAGGCAGGCGGTTGGCGCAAGCGACGCGGCTTCGCTGGCTGTCTGGAAGGCGCATCAAGATCGAATGCGCGCCAAACTGCGCGAGGCCCACGCGGTCGAGCCTGACTTGCGGGTGGCGCAAGCAGATCCCTTTGCGTTGCGCTATGTGGCGCTTGTGATGCTTTCCGTAGCGATCTTGTTCGGCTCTCTGATGCGCGTGCAATCTGTGACCGGCATGGGCGCGGGTGGCCCGGACCTGACGCAGGGGCCAAGTTGGGAAGGCTGGATGGCGCCTCCGGGGTACACGCGGATGCCGTCTGTTTACCTCAACGATATCACTGCGGCCTCGCTGGACGTACCTGAGGGCGCCCAGATCACGCTGCGGATGTATGGTGAAGTTGGCGCTTTGAAGGTGGATGAAACAATTTCGAACCGGCCTTTGCCAGAGGATGGCGTGCAGGACACGGCGCAGGATTTTGAAGTTGTTCGTTCGGGCCAACTGGCGATCGATGGCCCGGGCGGCCGCGTCTGGGAGATTGCGATGATCCCCGACAAGGCCCCTACAGTGACACGAGATGGCGACGTAGAGGTCAGCTATGAAGGGCAGGCGCAAATTCCATTCACCGCTACCGACGACCACGGGATCGAAGGCGGGGTTGCGGTGTTTACACTGGCGCTAGACGAGGTGGATCGTCGCTATGGACGCACGATCGAGCCCGAAGCCCGCGCTGCGCTTGAGGTGCCTTTGCCGATGCCGGTATCGGGAAGTCGCGCTGAATTCACCCAGAGCCTTGTTGAAAATTTCTCGCTTCACCCTTGGGCGAACTTGCCCGTCAAGCTTGAGATGCGCGTGACGGATGCGCGCGGTCAGACAGGTCTGTCGCAGCCCGAGGTGTTGAACCTGCCCGGGCGCCGTTTCTTTGATCCGGTTGCGGCGGCGGTGATTGAACAACGTCAGGCGCTTTTGTGGAACCGCAAGAATGCGGGTGAGACGTCGCAGATTTTGCGAGCGATTTCCAACAAGCCGGGCGGGTTATTCCGCAAGGAGATTCTGTATCTGCGGCTGCGTACTTTGCTTCAGCGGATCGAGGCCGTGTCGGCCTTTGGGATGAGCGACGAACAACAGGCCGAGATCGCTCAGGCGATGTGGGACCTGGCGCTGGAACTGGAAGAGGGCGATCTGGACGACGCCCGCGAGCGTTTGAAGCGGGCGCAGGACCGCTTGGCCGAAGCGATGAAAAATGGCGCATCGGACCAAGAGATTGCCGAGTTGATGCAGGAGTTGCGGGACGCAACGGCCGACTACATGCGCCAGCTGGCGCAGGAACAACGGCGGCAGGCCGAACAGAATCCAGACATGCAGCAAATGGACCCGAACAATACGATCGAGATGTCGCAAGACGACATCCAACGCATGATGGATCGGATTCAGGAGCTGATGGAAGAAGGGCGCATGGATGAGGCGATGGAGGCGATGCGCCAGCTTCAGCAAATGCTTGAGAACATGCAGATCACGCAGGGGCAGGGCCAAGGCGGGCAGTCGCCGGGAGAGCAGGCCATGGAGGGCCTGTCCGAGACCTTGCGCGATCAGCAAGAGCTTTCGGATGAGGCGTTCCGAGATCTGCAGGACCAGTTCAATCGCGGCGAAGGGCAGGAAGGCCAGCAAGACGGTCAACAGCCCGGACAACAGGGTCAGCAACAGCCTGGACAGCAGCCGGGGCAGGGCGAAGGCGATCAGCCCGGCCAGCAACCGGGGCAAGGACAGGGGCAGGGTCAGCAACAAGGGCAAAATGGCCAATCGCTGGAGCAAAGTCTTGCGGATCGTCAGCGCGCGTTGCGCGATGAGCTGAACCGCCAACGCCGCAATTTGCCCGGTCAGGGCACCGAAGGCGGCGACCGCGCCGCCGAGTCCCTCGGCCGGGCGGAGGATGCCATGGATGGCGCAGAAGAAGCGCTGCGCGGCGGTGATTTGGCCGAGGCGATCGACCAACAGTCCGAGGCAATGGAAGCGCTGCGCGAGGGGCTGCGCAATCTTGGTGAGGCCTTGGCCCAGCAACAGCAGCAGAATCAGGGCCAGCAGGGCTTTGCCGAGGGCGGTGATCCGCAAGAGCAGCGCGATCCCCTTGGAAGAAACCCCGGGAACAATGGTCAGGTCGGCAGTGAAGAAGGCATGTTGCAAGGCGAGGATGTGTATCGCCGTGCGCAAGAGCTTTTGGACGAATTGCGCCAGCGCTCAGGAGACGCTGAGCGGCCGCAGGCCGAGTTGGACTATTTGAAACGTTTGTTGGATCGGTTCTGAAGGCGCGCTCTCTTTCGCGACGGCGGCAAGGTGCTGTCTGTTTGCATACCGTGGGCCGACTGTTTGTCATGGCGATATGCCGGGAATGATTGTTTTGTCTGCTAGCCGGTTCAAGGTCGCGAGGATCATTTCCAGTTAACCAGATTGCCGGGGCGGGTCTGTTTCTCCTGAGCGCGTCCGTTCCAACGGAGTATTATTTTAAGATTTGCAGTGTTTCGGGCCAACAATCTGCGGATTGAGACGGACAAGCTGCTGGACGCGCGCAAATTGGTCTAAGCGCTGACGGCAATCCCGAAATCGTCCCGCATCGCTTTGGCGTGAAAAGCCGTGAGAAATGGCGTCTCAACAGGAATTTATCTGCCTGCGGTCATTACCCCATGCGCTTTAGGATCGGATACAGAGCACAGCCGGATTCGGTCGGTTCTTCGTGGTTTCCGACTGTGGCTTCGCCGGAGTGACGGGTGAGAACACCATTCTGTTCCGGATCTTTTGGCCGCCGTGAGAGCAAAGCGCTCGACATTCGGGGAAGCCCTTTACGAAGGTCTGCGCGGCCAAAGTTCGGGTGAAATGATTGGCTTGAAACGGTACTTTGCCAAAAGATTGTTGCGGCAATTCTCAAGGCGGCTCAGGCATTGGAGCTTGGCCAGCGCTCAGATGCAACGCATCTTTGGTCCATCGTTGGAAAACAACAAAGGCGCCCTCGGGCGCCTTGTTCTATTGGTCGGAGTGAGAGGATTCGAACCTCCGGCCCCTGCCTCCCGAAGACAGTGCTCTACCAGGCTGAGCTACACTCCGACCGTGCCGCGCGGCTTAGCCCAGCCTTGGGGGTTTGGCAAGGGTCAGTTTTCAGGTTTCCGCACGCGAAGGAACGGGGATATCCTGAAAGATGCACCATAGCCACGCGAGCGTGTTCGCAGAACCGGCGTTTGCGAAGCTGCGCCCTTCCCGCTTTCGCGTGCGACGATATATATACCTGATGCGATGATGATCGCCGCGCCTATGATCGTAGGGGTATCGACGCTTTCGCCAAAGATGAAATAGCCGTAGATCGTTGCCCAGATGATCTGGGAATACTGCATCGGCGCGACAATGGCGGCCTCACCGCGTTTGTAGGCCGAGATCAGGAACAGCCCGGCGACAAAGCCCATGAGCGAAATCAGCGCCGCACCGCCAAAGTCCGGTAGTGGCATCGGTTTGTAGACCGCGATCATCAACCCTCCGACCAGTATGAAATTGGCCGCCATGGGATAAAGCAACAGCACGACCGAGCGTTCTTCTCTCCCGACCTTGCGCACGATGATTGAGGCCGTCGCGCCAAAAACAGCCGAGGCCATCGCCGCGAAATGGCCTGAAGACAGCGGCGCCGATCCCGGACGCAGCACCACCATCACCCCGATCAGCCCGACGATCACGGCAACACCGCGGTGGATGCCGACCCGTTCGCCCAGCATCGGGATCGAAAGCAGGGTGATCAACAGGGGTGATGCAAAGAGAATCGCATAGGTCTGCGCCAAAGGCAGCACCGAAAAGGCGTAGAAGGCGCACATTCCGTTGATCACAGCGCAGGCAGTGCGCAAGGCCGTCCACCACGGATGCACTGGCCGCAAATTGCCCTGACTCGGGTCCCGGATCAGCATGAAGGTGACCAACGGGAAGGACATCAGGGTCGAGAAAAAGATGATCTGAAACGGCGAATAATTGGCGCCAAGGAACTTGATCACCACGTCATGCGTCGCGAATACCCCGAAGGCGAGCAAAGCAAAGCCCGCGCCCTGTGCGTTATTTCCCATAAGTCTGTGTCCTGTCGCTGCGTGCTCCGAACAAACAGCGCCAACAGGCAAGTGTAAAGATGGCGAGACGTGGATTAGCGGCAATGCCCTGCCGGATTTCGCGGCAGGGCACAGGATTTCAGCTTTCCGTCTTCCGGAACAGGCGTTTCAAACCGGCGAGGGGCAGCAGGAGCAGAAACCAGAACTTTTTCAACAGCAGCAATCCGGCGGCCAATAGTCCCGTTTTGGCCAGAACCTTGCCTGCAATCAGCCCGCCAATGCCGACTGCCGCAACCTTGTCGATCGAGGGGTCAAAATCCGCATATCGGTTGCCTTCGGTAAAGCTTGTCATCGCCAGCAAGGCCGGGGCCGCAGTGCGCACGGATTCGAGCATCGTCATATCGCCCACCACGTTCATCACCAGCACACCATGGCGGCCAAGCGCGCGGATGCCGTAGTTCAGCGTGTTGATCTCATCCGTTCCAAAGGCCAGTTCCTTGGCCCAATACAGCTTGCGCCCTTCCTTGTCGTAATGCGGAGTTTCGGCCCAGCCGATCAGTTCGATCGAATCGTATCCGTTCTGGACGCGATAGCTGTTCTCTTCAGCCACATCGGCCTTCATCTCTTTCAGTAGCACGTCATAGTCATAGCCATCCGCGTCCTCGTCCGAGACATAGCCGATGTCTTCAAAGGTCAGCACCATGCCCCAAGTGTCGTGCAGCGGCGTGGCTTCGATGGGAAAGACCATGCCGAGCACGGTGTCATCCTTGGGGTTGCCCCACAGCTCCTCCAAAACGTACTGCGCGTCCTTGGCGTTCAGGGTGTAAAAGCCCCCTTGCTGTGCGACTTCGGCGACGCCGCCGGGCAGGGTTACCGCGCCGGTCTGGTAATCCAGTTTGTCCAGCAGTGCGGTTTCTTGGGCATAATCGGCATTTCCGGCAATTTCGGGAAAAAGTTGCTGGAAGGTTTCTGCGTGGCTCAAGGACGGCGCGCAGAGCAGGCAAACAAAGGATAAGGTCCGAACAAAGGACATGAAAAAACGCTCCTGATTTTAGTCAGGAGCGTTTTAGCAAGGACATTTACGAAATGCTGTCGCTATTAAGCATCAGGTTGCCATTTTCAGTTTACAGCGACGCTTCGAGCGCCGCGACGATGGCATCACCCATCTGGCTGGTGGTGACAGGCTCTACGCCGTCTTCACCCAGCAGGTCAGCGGTGCGATAGCCGTCTGCCAAGACCTTTTCGATGGCGTCTTCAAGGCGGGTCGCCTCGTCGCCCTGATCGAAGGAATAGCGCAGCGCCATCGCAAAGCTCAGAACGCAGGCGATCGGGTTGGCCTTGCCCTGACCTGCGATGTCGGGGGCCGAACCATGCACCGGTTCATAGAGCGCTTTCGGACGGCCATTGGCCATCGGTGCGCCAAGGCTGGCCGAGGGCAACATGCCAAGGCTGCCGGTCAACATGGCGGCGGCGTCGGACAGCAGGTCACCGAACAGGTTGTCGGTCACGATCACGTCAAACTGCTTGGGCCAACGGCAAAGCTGCATGGCGCCGGCGTCGGCGTACATGTGGCTCAACTCGACCTCGGGGTAGTCTTTGGCCACCTCGGTCACGACTTCGCGCCACAGCACGCCCGATTCCATGACATTGGCCTTTTCCATCGAACACAGCTTCTTGCCGCGGCGCATCGCCAGTTCGAACGCCGAACGGGCCACACGGTCGATCTCCGACTCGGTATAGCGCTGGGTGTTGATGCCGACGCGCTCGTTGCCTTCTTCGAAGATGCCGCGCGGCTCACCGAAATAGATGCCCGAGGTCAATTCGCGCACGATCATGATGTCGAGCCCGGCGACCACGTCCTTTTTCAGAGAGGAGAAGTCTGCAAGCGCGTCAAAGCACTGCGCCGGGCGGAGGTTGGCGAACAGGTCCATTTCCTTGCGCAGGCGCAGCAAGCCGCGCTCGGGCTTTACGGAAAAGTCCAGCGCGTCGTATTTGGGGCCGCCCACGGCGCCCAGCAGAACCGCGTCCACCTCTTGCGCCTTGGCCATGGTTTCGTCGGTCAGGGGCGTGCCGTGCTTGTCATAGGCGCAGCCGCCGACCAGGTCTTCGCTGACGTCAAAGTTGAGGCCGCGCTTGGCGCCATACCAGTCGATTACTTTGCGCACTTCGGCCATGACTTCGGGGCCGATGCCGTCGCCGGGCAGGATAAGAAGCGAAGGGTTGGTCATTGAGGCAGTCCTTATGGGGAATAACTTGTGCAATCGCCTACCCAAGCCGCGCGCAATGGTCAAGAAAGGTGCGCTTGCAACCCCTCTGCCAATGCGTCCCAAACCCTGCGGATTCGCGGCGTGGTGCGCACGGCCTCATGCGCGGCCAGCCAGACGGGCAGGCCCGGTATGGGCGTGTCGGGGAACAGCCGTTCCACGGAGGGGTCACGGTCCCCCATGCAGACCTGCGCAAAGCCCGCTCCGCAGCCCGCCTTGATCAGCTCCCAATAGACGGCATGATGATCGCAGCGGGTGGCGAACCAGTCGCGCTGCGCCTCGATCCCGGTTTTTCGCAAGCCGCGCAGGATCAGATCGCTGCGATCATAGCCGACAAGATCCAACTCGAAGAAATCTTTGAACGTCGCCGGTCGTCCGACGCGGTCGAGATAGCTGCGCGCCGCAAAAATCCCGATTTCAAGCTCGCCCAGATGGCGGGTGACGATGTCCAACTGCTCGGTCCGGTACATGCGCACGGCGATATCCGCCTCTCGGTACAGCAAATTCTCGGACTGGTCCGATGGGACCAAGTCAATACTGATGTCCGGTTCGTCTCGGCGCAATTGGGCCAGGATGGGCGGAAGATGGTGATGTGCAGTAAAGACGCTGGCGGTGATGCGCACCGGCCCCGACAGCTTTTCCGCGCGTCCCGCGGCGGCCAGCGACAGCGCCCGTAGGTTGTTTGCCATGGCATGGGCATGCGGCAACAATGCGGTGCCCGTGTCCGTCAGCGCCAGTCCGCGGGCTTGCCGGGTGAACAGGGTCAGGTCCAGCTGCTCTTCGATCCGGGCGATCTGGCGTCCGGCAGTGGGCTGGGAAATCCCAAGCAACCGTGCCGCCTCGGAAAGGGAGCCGCGTTCGGCCACGGCAAGGAAGGTTTGAACCAAAGACCAGTCGAGTTTTGCGAAAGCATCCATTCACAAATGAATACATGCTCTGAAAATTCTGGCAATTCCCAGAATCTTATGAATATCGCAATTTCCCTCCATAGATTTGCGATGGAGGTTGCCATGACCGGCACGGCATTGATTTTAGGCGGGAGCGGGCGCTTTGGGCGTAACGCGGCCGAGGCTTTTTGGAACGCAGGGTGGCGCGTGACCCTGTTCAATCGCGCAACCGAGGACCTTACGCAGGCGGCACAGGGGGCGGATGTCATCGTCAACGGCTGGAACCCGGCTTATCCGGACTGGCAGGCGCAGCTTCCTGGTCTGACCTCTCAGGTAATTGCCGCAGCCAAAAGTTCGGGCGCGACGGTGATTTTGCCCGGTAATGTCTATGTCTACGGCAAAGATGCCCCGGCGGGCTTTGGCAAGGACACGCCCCACATTGCGACGAACCCCATGGGCCGACTTCGGATCGAGATGGAGCAAAGCTATCGCGCAGCAGGCGTTCCAACGATCATTCTGCGCGCGGGCGACTATCTGGATACCGACGCGTCAGGCAATTGGTTTGACCTCATGATGGCGCCCTCATTGAAACGCGGGAGGTTGACCTATCCCGGCCCTCTGGACCGCCCACACGCCTGGGCATTTTTGCCGGACGTGGCGCGGGCGGCGGTTGCGCTGGCCGAAATGCGCACGGATCTTCCGGACTTTTCTGACATCGCGTTCCCCGGCTACACGTTGACGGGGAATGAACTGGCGGCGCTTTGCGGTCAGGCTCTGGATCGCCCGGTCCGTGCCAGGCGCATGCTGTGGCTGCCGTTGCAGGTGGCAGCGCCGTTCTGGGCAACGGCGCGCTGCCTTCTTGAGATGCGGTATCTTTGGAGCAAACCGCATCACATGGAGGCATCGGCTTTCGACGGCCTTCTGCCCAAGTTTGCCGCCACGGATCCAGTCGATGCCTTGGCGCAGGCGATTGCACCGGTTCTTAATGGGGCATCTCCAGATCGACCCAGACAAGGCGATGCGGCCCGGCGTCCGGCTCCGGCGGGCTGATACCGGCGCCGCTCACCCGAAGGTCCGTGGACGGCAGCACATAGGACACCCGCATTTCTCCCACAGCGTCCCACGCCACAGTGGGGCGGTCTGGTAGCGGATCTTGCAACCGTGGATGTGCCAGCACACGTGCCGCTGCGTCGCGCAGCCCATCGCCACGATTGGGATCAAGGTTCAGGTTGCCAAGATAGACCACGGGGCTGCCTGGAGCTTGATCCAACTTGCCATCCAGATAGTGAAGCCAAAGCAAAATCTCGTCGCGATTGCGTCGTCCATTGCGATCTTCGGGGCCGTCAAAAACCGGCGGCGTGGCAGCTGCGGTCAATAGCGTGATCTTGCCAAGCGGATGGGCCACGGACACCGCCCAATGCGCGGAGGACGACAGCCTTTGCACGTCATGCGCCGGATCGCCTTGCTCCATGAGGGTTTCGGGTGCGTCGCGCCACAACATCCCCGAAAAATCCACCGTCAGTTCAAGCGGCCAGCGCGATAGGATTGCCTGCCCGCCTTGACCGGAATAATACCCAAAGCCCTGTGCATCGCGGGGGCCGCCGGTTCGACCATCGCCGTCAAGATCCAGCCCGGTCGCCATCCCCGAGTTTGGCCGACGCGAAAAGAGATAGGGCAGATCAAGCCCCTTATCCTTCAACCGCGTCCGTAGCGTCTTCAATGCGGCCTGACCCGCGTCATAGTCGATGTCGGTAAGCAAAACGATGTCGGGCGCGGCTTGCATGATCGTCACCAGCCCGGGTACAGGATCGTCCTTCAACAAATCGCGCAGCAGCAAGCCGGGGCCTTTGCGGCTGAAATCTCCGGCATAGGTGGCCAAACGTATTGGATCGGCCAAGGCCGGTAGTGCCATCAATGATAGAACGACAATCAGGCAGCCGCGTGCAATTCTGCCTGCGCATAGGCGCGGCGGCGCTTTTCCTCGATCAGGTCGGCGATGCGCATCAACGCGACGCCCCGCATGATCAGGCTTGCCGGCAAGAAGGCCCATGCGCTCATCGTCCAGATCAGTGTTTGCGGATCGGCCAGCGATACCTTGTAAGCATAGGCCGAGGCAGCCTGCAGAACCGCCGGAATAAGGAATGGCAGCAGAAACCCTAAGGCAACGTTAACGTGGCTATCACGCTTGAGGCGGTTCAGGATATCCCCGCCTGCGGTCGGGTCGAATAGCGGGAGGTTCACCCAGAAGTTAAAGGCGCCGTGACGGATGGGCCAGTTGAGCAGTCGCACGAAGGCAACGAACAGCAAAAGCGTCACCAGCGAGATCAGATAGGCCAGGCCCGCCGAGGTACGCAGCATATCAAGTTCCCGCGAACTGGTGCCTTCGGGAACCAGAAGCACCATGAGGCGCACGGGCGAGAAGGGAAAGTCCATCGCAACGCCGATCTTGCCGCCAATCAAGGTCAGAAAGTCGCTGAAATGCGTGTGGTAAACCTGTCCCCGGCTGATCGAGCACATCAGCAGAATGGTCACGAAGAGCGCAATAAAGCGCATCCGGTTGTAAGGTGCCGCGTCGCGGAATTCGATCAGCGAGGGATAGTCAGAGACGTATTCAACAAAGGTCAGCGCCGCAGCGACAAGCGACAACAGCGCCACCATCTGCGCGGTATCCGCAGTAACACCCGGAAGCATCATCGCTGGCATGGCGATCACCAATGCCACAAGGAACGCCCGTGCGCCTGCACTGACCATACGTTTTATCACTGACCTGCCCCTTCAGTTCGGACGGGGCCGATACGATGCCGCCCCCTTGTTCCTGACTGATGATCCCGCCGATTATGGCGGCTTGCCTCATTCTTGCCCAAGTTTTGCCCCTTTTCGCCCCATACGACAACATGCCCTTTCCATGTTCCTCATATTTCGGGCGATTTGGAGGAAACACTGGTGCCGGATTGCATCATCACAAAGGCAAGACTGTGGCAAGCCTATGTAATTCAACTATATATTGGGATGCTTGGGAGAAGTGCCACTAATCGGGCATCTCGGGCTGGCGTCAATGACCTAACGCGGCTGGGGAGTCGCCGCCCGG
The DNA here is from genome assembly GCF_049341065.1 of Pacificoceanicola algae. Taxonomy (NCBI): domain Bacteria; kingdom Pseudomonadati; phylum Pseudomonadota; class Alphaproteobacteria; order Rhodobacterales; family Roseobacteraceae; genus Pacificoceanicola; species Pacificoceanicola algae. The sequence goes on from NZ_JBMPIX010000004.1 coordinate 390,702, forward strand.
ACAACCGGACGACGACGTTGCGAAATGAGGCCGGGACTCAGACCCAGGGGCGGGACTGCGCGGCTTTCTGCTCATAGCTGTCGATGGCTGCGACCTTCTCGAGCGAGAGCCCGATATCGTCCAGACCGTTCAGCAGGCAGTGCTTTTTGAAGGCGTCGACCTCAAAGGCGAACTCTTCGCCATCCGATGTCGTCACCACCTGATTTTCCAGATCGACCGTCATGCGCGCGTTCGATCCCTTTTCGGCGTCTTTCATCAACACGTCCACGGCCTCTTGCGGCAGTTTGATCGGCAGGATGCCATTCTTGAAGCAGTTGTTGAAAAAGATGTCAGCAAAGCTGGTCGAGATAACCGCCTTGATGCCGAAATCCTTCAGCGCCCAAGGGGCGTGTTCGCGCGACGAGCCGCAGCCAAAGTTGTCACCGGCAACGAGGATCTCGGTCTCGCGGTATTGCGGTTGGTTCAGGACGAAATCGGGGATCTCGTTGCCCTGACGGTCATAGCGCATCTCGTCAAAGAGGTTCACGCCAAGGCCGGAGCGCTTGATGGTCTTCAGAAAGACCTTGGGAATGATCATATCCGTGTCGATATTGACCAGCGGCATGGGCGCCGCGATCCCGGTGAGTTTTTCGAACTTTTCCATGTCTGATCCTTACGCGTTTTCTGCCATCATCTCGCGCACATCGGTCAGGTGACCGGTGATCGCGGCGGCGGCGGCCATGGCCGGGCTGACCAGATGGGTACGGCCCTTGTAGCCCTGACGTCCCTCAAAGTTGCGGTTCGAGGTCGAGGCACAGCGCTCGCCCTCGGACAGCTGATCGGGGTTCATGGCAAGGCACATCGAACAGCCCGCAAGGCGCCATTCGAAACCGGCCTCCTTGAAGATGTCGGCAAGGCCCTCTTCTTCGGCCTGTGCGCGGACAAGGCCCGAACCGGGCACGATCATGGCGCGCATGCCTTCCTTGATCTTCTTGCCTTTGAGGATCGCGGCAGCGGCGCGCAGATCTTCGATACGGCCATTGGTGCAGGAGCCGATGAAAACCGTGTCGATCTGAATGTCGGTCAGCTTCTGGCCGGGAGTCAGACCCATGTACTCAATCGCGCGCTTGGCGGCTTCGACCTTGCCGCCCTTGAAGGACTCGGGTGCGGGAACAACAGCCGAGATTGGCAGCACGTCCTCGGGCGAGGTGCCCCAGGTCACGACCGGCTCGATCTCTTCGCCCTTGAGCGTCACGACCTTGTCCCAATGGGCGTCGTCATCCGAGTACAGCGTTTTCCACCAGGCGAGCGCGGCCTCGAACTGGGCGCCTTTAGGGGCGTGGGGCCGGCCCTTGACGTATTCATAGGTCTTTTCGTCTGGGGCGATCAGGCCAGCGCGGGCGCCGCCTTCAATGGCCATGTTGCAGACGGTCATGCGGCCTTCCATCGAGAGGTCGCGGATCGCTTCGCCGCAATATTCGATGACATAGCCGGTGCCGCCAGCGGTGCCGGTTTCGCCGATCACGGCCAGGGTTATGTCCTTGGCGGTCACACCGGGGCGCAGTTTGCCGGTGATTTCGACCTTCATGTTCTTGGACTTCTGTTGGATCAGCGTTTGGGTGGCCAGAACATGCTCGACCTCAGAGGTGCCGATGCCATGGGCCAGCGCACCAAAGGCACCATGCGTGGCAGTGTGGCTGTCGCCGCAGACCACGGTCATGCCGGGCAACGTCCAACCCTGTTCGGGGCCGACGATGTGCACGATGCCCTGACGGACGTCGTTCACCGGATAATAGTGCACGCCGAATTCCTTGGCATTCTTGTCGAGCGCTTCGACCTGAATGCGGCTTTCTTCGTTTTCGATCACACCGGTGTTGCGTTCCAGCGTCGTGGGCACGTTGTGGTCCGGTACGGCGATGGTCTTTTCCGGCGCGCGGACTTTGCGGCCTGCCATGCGCAGACCTTCGAAAGCCTGCGGGCTGGTCACTTCGTGAACCAGATGGCGGTCGATATACAAAAGGCAGGTGCCGTCGGCGTCTTCCTGGACGACGTGGGCATCCCAGATTTTATCATAGAGCGTTTTGGGGGACATGGGTCCTCTCCCGTTCGGTTTGTGATGGGTGGTCATAGGGTAAGTCGCGCCGGGGCGCGTGTGCCGCCTTATAGGCTGGCAAGCACGGTGTGGGTTGCACCGTAGAACCGTTCGCGCAGACGGGCGCGGTCGCCGACATTGAAAACTTTTGCCATGAGGGCGAGATACGCGCTTTGACCGAGTCTATCAAGTGCGCGCTTCGCGGCGATGCGGCATGGCGATCCTTTGCACATGTCCAAGATGTCGCATTGAAGGAAAGGGCGGTCGTCCTTTCTTTACGCTGGTTCGACCAATCCGAGTTTTGAAATGCGCAGCCCGCTGAATTTCGTGAATGTCCTGTTGATCGCCATCCTCGCTGTGGCGGCGCTGACTGTGCATGCCGATCAGGGCGCGCCGGTAACGGCGCCAACGGTCAGTCTCTACTGACCCTTAACCCTTGTCTGCACGTCCGCGCGGTGTAAGTCTGAACCCAGACCAACCGGGGCGTGAATGGATCCTGACGTATCACCACTGACAAAGGCTTTGGGTCCGCTGGATGCAGAGATAAGCAGCCTCTTGGCGCAGGCCGAAGCTGTGTTGGGCAGTGTCTTGCGTCCCTGGATCGGGTATCAGCTTCTGATTGCCTTGGTGGTCTTTGTCGCCGTTCATTTGTCGGCCAAGATCCTGCGCCCAAAGGTCAGCGACTGGCTGCGCGCCCGCGAAGGCTGGCCCAAGTGGAAATTTCGGATCGGGCTGATTGTACAGCGCCGGTTGCGGATGATCCTCTTTGTCCTTTCCATGTGGACCGTCGTGCTGATCATGCGCGAGATCACATGGCCGTCGCGGTCTTACTTGCTGGCGATTATTGCAAACCTCGCCACAGCGTGGCTGTTCATCGCCTTTGCGACGCGCCTGATTGCCAACGGGTTGCTACGCGGGCTGGCGCGTTACGGTGCCTGGACCTGGGTGACCCTGTCCATTCTGGGCATCACGGCCGAAGCTCAGGGCGTGCTGGATTCGATCGCCTTTTCCATAGGCGAGACACGGCTTTCAGTTTGGCTGATCCTCAAGGCGTTGGTGCTGCTGGGCTTGCTGATCACGCTCGCGCGCTTTGCCTCCAGCGCCAGCGCCGCAAGCATCCGCAGCAACAAGGACATCAGCCCCTCGATGCAGGTGCTGGCGGTCAAGTTCCTGCAGGTCATGCTGTTCGGCAGCGCGTTTTTCATCGGGTTGAAACTGGTCGGAGTCGATCTGACGGGACTTGCGGTGCTGTCGGGTGCGATTGGTGTCGGCCTTGGCTTTGGTCTGCAAAAGGTCGTGTCGAACCTTGTGTCGGGGATCATCATCCTGCTCGACAAATCCATCAAGCCCGGCGACGTCATCAGCCTTGGCGAAACCTTTGGCTGGATCCAAAGCCTTGGCGCCCGCTACGTCAGCGTGGTGACCCGCGACGGCAAGGAATACCTGATCCCGAACGAAGACCTGATCACCGGGCAGGTGGTCAACTGGTCCCATTCCAACGACTACGTGCGGCTCGATATCTTTTTCGGCACGGCCTATGGCGATGACCCCCACAAGGTTCGCAAAATCGCCATCGAGGCGGCCAAGGGCGTCGATCGGGTGCTGACCTTCAAGCCGCCCGTCTGCCATATTGTCGGCTTTGGTGACAGCAGCGTGGACTATATCCTGCGCTTCTGGATCACTGACCCCACGGGCGGACTGACCAACATTCGCGGCAATGTCTATCTGGCGCTTTGGGATGCCTTCATGGCAAACGACATCTCGATCCCCTTCCCCCAGCGCGAGGTCAACATCCTGAACAAGGAACCCGTTACCAATCCACAGGAAAATTGAACGTGACAGCTGGTATCTTAAGGGTTTGGTAATCGGCATGGGGCAGTTTCGTCCCATGTCTCACTCCGAAGATAATTGGCGTGATCTGGCCCGTCGTCGTTACCACGATGGGCCAGGCCCCCACGTCCCGTCCCGCGGTCAGCGGCCATCAGCCGTGCCGCTTTTTATGGTGTTCAAACAGCTTGTCGGACGCTGGCCTCGACCCAGGGCCAAAAGTGCCCTTCCGATGTCTGTCATATCTCCCAAAGGTCGGTCGAGAGATACTTGAGACCGCTGTCGCAGATCACAATAGCGATACAGCCGCCCCGGTCGGGTCCGCGAAGAAGCGCGGTGGCGGCGCAAAGGTTCGCGCCCGAGGAATAGCCGCCAAAGATCCCTTCAAACCGCGCCAGCAGGCGGGTGTGGCTTTTGGCTTCATCGCCGCTGACGCTTAGATGCCCTGCAAGTGGCACATCGCGCAGATGCGCCAGATCCGCCATCATATAACCGCCCCCCTGAATGGGATGGTCCGGATGATCTGTGCGGTCGCCAGCAATGGCCTGCGCTCCGGCCGGTTCGACCGCATAGCTGCGTACACCCTGCTGTGCAAAATAGCGCGCCGCGCCGCCTAGGGTGCCGCCTGAACCTGCGAAATCGCAAAAACTGGTGACCGCGCCGTTTGACTGCGCCCATATTTCGGGGGCCGTTCCGACCTCATGGGCGATGGGATTACCCGGATGACCAAACTGATCGGCGCGGAATGCGTCCCGCTGTGTCGTGATCTCTTGGGCCCTAGCCTCGACCAAGGCCAGATCGGCGCCCGAAACTTGCCCCGCGACGCCGCCCGGCGCTTGCGGAACGATTACAACCTCGGCGCCCAGTGCCCGCATCATCCGCGCGCGCTCCACCGAGTTACCCGCGCTCATCACTGCAACAAAGGGGTGGCCCAGTACGCCGCAGACAATCGCCAGCCCGGTACCCATATTGCCCGACGTCAGCTCGACCACCGTCTGACCCGGCGCCAGCGTGCCATCGGCGAGAGCTGTCTCGATGATGACCTTGGCGGCACGGTCCTTTTTCGAAAAGCCGGGGTTGAGGTAATCCAGCTTGGCCAGAATCCGCCCGTCCAGCCCCAGATGCGCAGTCAGGCGCGACAGCTCGACCAAAGGCGTGTTGCCGATGGCATCGACGACTGAGGGCAGGATCATGAGGCGCTCCGAAGTGTTTGCGGCAGGCTGGGCGCGCTGCCGCAAACTGTCAAGTTAGCCGATCACCGCGCCGACCAGCATCTGCGGCGTCGTATTGGTGAAATTAGGAATGTCCTCCAGCAGCGGGCCCGCCTTGTTCATCGCCGCGTCAAAAGCCGCCTGATCGTGAAAGACGATGCTTGCGATGGCATACTGCCCCGGAGGCGTATCGGGACCCGCCGCCAGACCTTTGGTGACCAGAGTGCGGTCAATCAGCTCGCCCCAAACCTCGCCCACCAACGTCAAATGGGTTCCCGTGTAATAATCATAGTCGAATTTCGTGTCGTCCCGGATGGGGTAAATCACCTGCAAAGTCGCGCTCATCCTGTGTCCTTTCACGTTCACCTGCCCAGCATAGGCACAAAATGGCCCGTCCACCTAGCGATCGTTGTGACGGAACGTAGAGGGCTGACAATCGGGCACTCGGCGCCCATAGTCGGGGCAAATTCACCACGGAGGGGAACATGAGCGACGATATCGTCATCCTGGGCGGCGCCCGCACCGCCATTGGCACATTTGGCGGATCTCTGGCAGGGACGCCCCCGACCGAGTTGGGCGCAGTAGCGGCCCGGGCCGCGCTGGAGCGCGCCGGGGTCGAGGGCGGGCAGATCGGCCATGTGGTCTTTGGCACTGTCATCAACACCGAACCAAAGGACATGTACCTGTCGCGGGTTGCCGCGATGCAGGCAGGGGTTCCGGACAGCGTGCCCGCGATGAACGTGAACCGGTTGTGCGGGTCGGGCGCGCAGGCGATCGTTTCAGGGGCGCAGTCACTGATGCTGGGCGATGCCGACTTTGCACTGGTTGGCGGGGCCGAATGCATGTCGCGCAGCCCCTTCATCGTGCCGGACCAACGCTGGGGCGCCAAGATGGGCGACGTTGTCACGCTCGACATGATGCTGGGCACGCTGAACTGCCCCTTTGGCAGCGGCCATATGGGCGTGACGGCGGAAAATGTCTCGGCTGAACATGACATTTCGCGCGAAGCACAGGACGCCTTTGCCATGGACAGCCAAGAGCGCGCCGCCAGGGCCATCGCCGAGGGCCGTTTCGCCGAACAAATCGTTCCGGTCGAGGTGCGTCGCAAGCGCGAGATGGTGGCCTTCGAAGTCGATGAACACCCCAAGGCCACGACGCTTGAGGCGCTGGCGGGGTTGCGCCCGGCCTTCAAAAAGGACGGCAGCGTGACGGCGGGCAATGCCAGCGGCATCAACGATGGCGCAGCGGCTTTGGTTCTGGGCACAGCCGGCGCGGCGAACAAGGCCGGCCTGACCCCGCGCGCGCGGATCATCGGTTATGCCCATGCGGGCGTGCGCCCCGAAGTCATGGGCATCGGCCCTGTCCCGGCCTGCCGCGCCCTGTTCGAGCGCACCGGTCTGAGCGCATGCGATTTCGACGTGATCGAAAGCAATGAGGCCTTTGCCGCACAGGCGTTGGCGGTGAGCAAGGAGCTGGGCTTTGACCCTGCCAAGGTCAACCCGAATGGTGGCGCAATCGCGCTGGGCCATCCCGTGGGGGCCACCGGCGCGTTGATCAGTGTCAAAGCTCTCTACGAGCTTGAACGGATCGGTGGCAAACGCGCCTTGATCACAATGTGTATCGGTGGCGGTCAGGGTATCGCCATTGCGATCGAACGCCTCTGAACGCCGGCTGTGTTCGGATTGCTGACAAATTAAGCGGTACAGCGCGCAAGCTCTGTGCCGCTTCCATTTGCAGCCCCTCAGGCAGGGATGAGCGATCATGTTTCAGCGCAGTTCGATCGAAACCCGGCCGGATTTCCCCTTGGCGTCGATGACGGACAGGGTGGTAAAGCCGAGACCGTCCAGAGGGGCCAGGAACTCGATCCCTCGCAAATTCGAAGCCACTACAGCGCCGTCTGCCAGCAAGGTGTAGGGCGGAGTTCCGCCTCGCAATTTGACCGGGATCGCGCCGCCAGCGGCGAGTTGCGCACCCTGCGGCGGGAAGGTCAGTTGCAGCACGGGCGCTACCTCGCGCGGGCCAAAGCGCTGAAGATGGCCGGGTAGCCCGGCGCGCGGCACCAAAAGCGTTTCGGGCGGCGGCGGCGGCAAGGGGGCGGGGCGAGTATCGGCGCGGCCCAGAACTTCGAACAGCATCGGCGCGGCCAGCTCTCCGCCAAAAGCGCCCGGCACCGGGGTGCCATCCGGGCGGCCGATCCAGACTCCCGCCACAAAGCGCCCGTTCCAACCCAGCGCCCAAGCGTCGCGATGCCCATAAGAGGTGCCGGTTTTATAAGCCACGCGCCCCGGCGGACCAGCCTGTGGCGGTGGCGGAAGACCGGCAAGAACGTTGCCCACCTGCCAAGCCGAGGCTCGGCTGAGGATCGCAACAAGTGGCGTCGCTTCATCGCCCTTGTGCCAAAGCAGGGGCTTGGCCTGACCGCCACGCGCCAAAGCGCCGTAAAGTTGCACCATTTCCTCTAGTGTGACCCCGACACCGCCAAGGGACAAGGCCAACCCCGGCGCACCGCCCTGAAGGCCCGGGTTCACACCAGCGCGTCGGAGGGCAGACATGATATGGGCGGGGCCAAGCGCCTCGGTCAGGCGGATCACCGGAATGTTCAGCGACAGTTGAAGGGCGCGGCGCACCGACAGCTCGCCCCGGAACACGCCGTCGAAGTTCTGCGGCGCATAGGTGCCAAATTGCACCGGCGTATCAAGGATCAGGGTCTCTGGATGCGCCAACGCCCGGTCAAAGGCGAGCCCGTAGATCAGCGGTTTCAGCGTCGATCCGGGCGAGCGTTGGGCCTGCGTCATGTCCACAAAACCCTGCCCCTGCACCGCCGTATAATCCGGCGAGCCAACCGAGGCGAGGATCTCGGCGCTTTCGATATCCGCGAGGATAATCGCCAGCGACAGCCGCGGATCGCGGCCTGTCATATAGGTGCGCGCGAGGTCTTCCATGGCGCTTTGCAGGCTGCGGTCCAGTGTCAGGTCGTGCCGCCCCGGTGCGCGCGCGATGGCGCGGTCGGCCATATGTGGGGCGATCTGCGGCATCGGGTGGCGGCCCGATGGGGCCGGATCGGTCTGACCCGCGCGGGCATCCTCAAGGGTGATCACGCCGGCGCCGGCCATACGCATCAAGACTCGGTCACGGGCGATACGCGCGGCCTCGGGGTGACGGTCGGGGCGACGGCTTTCAGGGGCTTGGGGCAGGGCGACCAACAGCGCGGCCTCGGCCGGAGTCAGACGCCGGGGCTCCTTGCCCAGCCAGACAAGCGAGGCGGCGCGCAGCCCTTCGACGTTACCGCCGTAGGGGGCGAGTTGCAGGTAAAGATCAAGGATTTGCGCCTTGCTCAGGTGGCTTTCCAGCGCCAGTGCCAGCCGCATCTGACGCAGCTTGCCGCGCCATTGGCCGGTGGTGCCATCCTCCAGAAGGCGGGCCACCTGCATGGTCAGGGTCGAGGCCCCCGAAACGATGCCGCCATGGCGGATCGCCTGCCAAGCGGCGCGCAGGGTGGCGCGGGGATCTACGCCGTTGTGATCCCAGAACCGTTTGTCCTCGTAGGCGATCAGCATGTCATAAAACAGTGGGTCAACCTGATCGGCGGACAGGGCCATGCGCCAAAGGCCATCGTCGATGGTATAGGCGCGCAACAGATCGCCGTTGCGGTCGCGCACCTCGGAGGCGGTGGCGTGCACCAGAACCGGCAGCTTTGTCTCCGCGATATAGCGCTCAAGGCCGTCCCGCGCGAAAGCGGCAGACCAGAGCACCAGAACAAGGGCGACGAGGCGGCGCATTCCCCGCCCTTACGGTTGGATCGTGACGGCGCCAGAGGCCGTCGTCGCGCGGTAATCCGGGCGGTACATATCCTCGACCAGCGCGGCGGGGTGGTGGAAGGTGCCCGGCGACACAGCCCGCAGGATGTAGGCCAGCTTGACCGGTTTGGTCCCCGAATGGGTCACCGACGCAAGGAAACGGTCGCTGCGGAATTCGGCATGGTCGGCACCGGAGGGTTCGAACCAGTCGATCGCTCGCAGATCGCCCGCGCGCAACAGGTTCGGGTTGTCGATCTCGAACCCCGCAGGCAGCGGATCGTCCACCATCAGCCGCGCGCGTGTTTCCTCGGAAGGGCGCACCGTCAGCACCGCCACCAGACGGTCGCCCGCCTTGATCTGATCGCCCAGCGGTTGCCCGTCCATGGTGAAGTATTCGCGCGTGAGAGCATAGCCATAGCTGGTTGCCTCGGTCTCTCCCTCGGGAACGCCAAGGGTGGTCAGGGTGACGTCGGTCGGCAGCTCGGCGGTGTTCTCGATGGTCATCGGTTGCAGCGTTTCGCCGTCCAGTTTGCGCACGAAGGGTCCAGCCAATGGGGTGCCGTTGACCTCAAGCCCTGAAACCGTCGGGTCTTTGACCATGGCATGGGCCGCCAGCAGCGCCCAAGCCTGCTCCTGGGTCGACAGGGGCCGTGTGACCGAGGCAATCTGCGTCGTCAAAGCGCCGCGATCCACGGCGTCCGAGCGCGCTTCGACCGCCAGCGACAGGACACCCGCAGCATCGCGGACGGTGCTGCCGTAGTCGGCGCGATAGACGCGCTCGCTCTGCTCTGGTTGGGCCGCGATCCGTGCGGCGGCCTTGGCGAACATGCGGTCGGCGCGGGGTTGATCCCCGTATGCGGCCAGCGCCGCGCCCAGTTGCGCCTGCGCCAGAGGTGTTGCAAAGGCATCCGCCTTTTCGTCGGCGTAATAGCGCAGATCGCCCATTGCCGCTTTGCCTTCGCGCGCCAGTACCATCAGGGCATAGGCGATATCCTCGCCCCCTTTGTCGAAGTCCTGCGCATAGGAAATCCGGCTCTTGAGGTTGTCGAGAGCATTGCGGAAGGCCAGTTCCGGCACCTCGTGCCCCAGCGCCTGCGCGCGGCTGAGGAAATCGGTCACATAGGCGTCCAGCCAGAAATCACCCGAGTCGGCTCGCCACAAACCAAAGGCACCGCTCGCGCTTTGGCGGGTCAGGACCTTGGTGATCGACTGGTCGATGCGAAGAGCGATTTTCTCCGTATTGCCGATGCCCAGCGGCTCGGCCACCGAGCTGAGATAAAGCAGCGGCAGCGCCTTGGAGGTCACCTGTTCGGTGCAGCCATAGGGATAGCGGTCCAGCCGCGCCAGCAGTCCGGGCGCATCGAACCGTGCCAATGCTCCGGCCGAGATCAGGGCGGAACTGCCTTCGGGGCGAAGACCGGCAAAGATCTGCGCGTCCAATGTAAAGGTCTGGTCCTGCGCCAGCGACAGACGGCGCGTGGCACCGATGGCAGGATCATTGGACCGTACACCAAGGCTCAGCGTCTTGGTCAGACGTTGTCCATCGGGGGTGGTCAGTGCAATCGCGATGGTATGATCGCCGACGTCGGTTGCATTGACCGGGATGCGGAGCGACAGCTTGCCCTGATCTGTCAATGTCACCTTGGCGGGGACCGCGGTCGCGTCAAGCGCCAGCCCTGTTGCGGTCACGGACAGGGGCATTTCGCCCGCCGGACCTTTGGTATGGGTCAGTTCCAGCAGCAGCCGCGAGGCATCGCCCGGCGCAAGGAACCGCGGCAGCGAGGCGCTGATCACCACGGGATCGCGCACCAGTACATCGGTTTCGGCCTGACCGACGCCTTTGTCCGACCACGCCACCGCCATAAGCCGCACGGTGCCGTTGAAATCGGGCATGTCAAAGGACAACTCGGCCCGGCCCTGCGCATCGACCGTGACGGGCCCTTGGAAAAAGGCGACAGTGGCCTCGGTCGGAGGCGGGCTTTGCATCCGCATCGAGGCCGAGGCATCGCCACCCGAGCGCACCTGTCCCATGGCACCGTTCATGCCATCGATCAGGCGCCCATAGATGTCGCGCAATTCGACCCCAAGACGGCGTTGACCAAAATAGTATCCCGCCGGATCAGGACTATGGAACCTGGTCAGATTGAGAATGCCCAAATCGACTGCGGCGACCGAGACATAGGCCGTATCGCCCGCGTCCAGTCCTTCGATCTGCACCGCAGCGGTCAAAGTTTGGCGCGGCGCGGCCTCGGTCGGAGCGTCAAAGCTGACTTTCAGCTTGCGGTCCATGGGATCGACGCCCGCATGGGCCAAGCCCAGCGCGCGGGCCGGGTTGTGCCCGGCAGACACATCCATGGGGCGGATCACCTGCGCGGTGACATAGACACCGGCGCCCCAGTCTTCGGTTACAGGCAGGTTCAGCAGGTTTTCACCTTCGCGCACCTCGATGGCCTGCATGGAGATTACCCGGTCGGCCAGCACAGTCACCAAAGCCTTGCCGGCATAGCGCGGCACCATGCGCAGCTGTGCGGTCTCGCCGGGGGCGTATTGCTGCTTGTCAAGCGACAGGTCCAACATGTCGGGCGTATCAGTCGCATCGGCGGCGGCATACCAACCCGCGCTGAAGGGCATCGAGGCAGCGACATAGCCGCCATCGGTGCGTTCGACCACCACCTCGTATTCGCCCCAATCAACATCGGCGGCGATCGACAACGGCGCGGCGCCCAGCGTGCCTGTGCCGCGTGCAACAGTGGTGCGCGTTGTCACCGGTTCCCAGTTCCAGTTGCCGTAAAGCTGATACCACTGATAGCGCGTGTTGACGCGGTTGACCTGCCAGCTGACCTGCATGGTTTGCGGCTCAAGGTCCGGGCCAAGGGCAATCAGATCAAAGCGCGCTTCGCTGCCCTCGGGCAGGGTGTCGTCAAAGGCCGGGCGAATGCCGATCATCGGTGTGGGCGGCGCAACTGGCCGGGTGATGCTGCGTTCCACAGGGCGGCCCGAGCCTTCGGAGATACGCAGGGTCACGCGGGCCTCCATCGGGCGGCCCTGAGGGTCCAGATCCGGCAAGGGCAGATCCAGTGCGGCCTTGCCCGCCGCATCGGTGAACAGATCAGCGGCAAAGCTGTTGGTGCGCACGGTGACGCCCTGATCGTGGCGACCAAAGCGATAGCGCGGGAAGGCGTCCAGCGTATTTTGCGCGCGCAGGGTCAATTCGCCCTCGATCGGCAGATCGCCCCCCGGCGCGCCAAACAGATAGCGCGCATCGACGCCAAGTTGCGGGGCCTCAAGCGGGTTTATGGTGCCCTCGGGCAGCATCAGGTCAAAGTCGATCCGCTCGGGGACGAAATCCTCGACCAGCAGAGTTTGCGAAGCCAGCGCCGGAGCGTCGGGATCGGCAAACATCTCAAGCCGCCAAGTGCCACGCGGAACCGAAGGCGCAAGCGGCAGGGAAAAGACATGCCCGCCCGCCATGCCGCCGTTGGACACATGGCGTGAATATTCCACGCCGTCAGGGCGCATCAGAACGGCAGTTACCGGAATGTCGCTGAGCGCCTTTGCCTTGGCGTCGCGGGTCAGCGCGGTGGCATGGATCACCTCACCGGCGCGATAGGCGCCGCGATCAGTTGTCAGGAAGGTGTCGATCGGGCCAGCGGGCGCGCGCCCTTCTACGCCGCGATCCGACAGGTCAAAGGCCGGATCGGTGAGGGACAGGAAGGCCATGTCTTCTTCGCCACGTTTCGCCATGACCAAGGCAGGCTGTGCGCCGCCGGTGCCGCGGATCAGGCCCGGTGCAAAACTGGCCATCCCCTGCGCATCGGTCTGCACCGTTTCCAGCACCCGGTTGGAACTGGACAACAGCGCCACTTCGAGGCCTTCAAGCGGCAAGGCATCACCCAACCCGCGCGCGAAAACCGTCAACCCATCGTTGCCCTGCATCGTCGTCAGGCCGATATCCGACAGGATGAACCACTGCGTCGCGCGGCCATCGGCATAGGGGTCCCGATCAGGTACGGCGGCGGTCAAGGCATAGACCCCGGCAGGCAGATCGCCGACCACGTCCCCCATCGGCAGACGGGTCAGCACGTCTGCATTCAGACGGTTCTCGACCGCACCGGTGCCTTTCCAGATATCTTCGCCGATGTCGCGACTGAAATAGCGTTCGTCATAGCTGTTCAGCGGACGCCCGAAATAGCTGTCCTGAACGGCGCGCACCAGATTGCGGTCGGACACCCGGCGCAGGATCAAATCGACGCTAGTCAGGTTCACGGTTTCAATCGGCAGTCCCGCATCGGCGCTGCGCGGCAGAACATAGGCGCGGCCCGGGAAATTCACTGCCGGGCTGCGATCCCGCACATAAGCGGTGATCTCAACGTCGCGTACCAGTTCTTCGCCGCTGGCCGCAGGCAGGCCCGACCGGAAAGTTACGGTGTAACGCCCGCCATGTTCGACTCCGCTGATGCAGATGCGCTGATCGTCGGCCTCGATGGCAAGGCGCGAATCGGGCAGACGCACATAGGGCGCATAGTCCTGCCCGGCGCGGATCAGCGGTTCAGAGAACTGTGCGCAAATGCGGGGCGCGGCGCTGTCGGCTTCGACCGTATGCTCGCTCACCCGGAAACCATATTTGCCGATGGCGTCGTCGAGAAGATCCGTAACTTCCGGCGCCGAGGTCAGGCTTTCGGCCAACCGAAGCGGCGGGATCATGTCGCGCCCCCGCCCGTTCTTTTCCAGCGCCTTCGCCATTGCAGTCAGGGCAGACACGCGGGGACTGTCGGACTCGCTGCGCAGATAGGCGTTGATCGCGGCCAGCAAGGCGCGGCTGCGGTAATTGCGCTGATCGCTGCCTTTCAGCGTCTCGGCGACTTCGGCGGACCAATCGCTGTATTGCAACCAAAGCGCCGGGTCATCGGTCTGGGCCAGAGCCGCGCCGGTCCAATGGATTGCGTCACGCAGGTTGCCCGACGTTTTCGAGTTCGTCGCGGCATCCAGCAGAGCCTGAGGGGCCCATTGCCCGCCGCCGTGGCGCACGCCAAGGGAAGCCGCCTCGGTTCGGGCCGCTTCCAGATCGGCGTCGCGCAGGAAGGCAAGGTCAGGCTTGCGCTTTTCGGCAAGCGCGCGCTCGGACGCGGAAACTTCGATCACCTGAGCGGAAATAGCGCCCTCGTAGGGCTGGCGGTCAGTGATGTCGGACTTGGGGAAACAGGCATTGGAGCGTTTGTTGAAAGTAAAGGCTTTGCATGAGGGATTGCCAAGGCATTGGCGTTCGCAAGCATCCAGCGTGGTATCGAAAAACGCTTGAAGGTCGGCACCGTAGAAATCCACATCGCGGGTCACGATCAACCGGCGGTCTGGAATGGCCTCCTGCGCGAAGGCTGCGGACAGGCTGACAAAAGCCAAAATGAGGCCCAACAGAAAACGGCGCATGAAAAGATCCTTTCGATGAATGCTGCATCGTGACACGCGTTGTTGGGGTATGGCAAGGATTCGGAGCCTCCGGAAATCCATACCCTTTGGGTCAAGTATCTGTTTTCAAGATATATTTATCGCGACCTTGTCGGTTTTTCCGGCCTAAGGGCTTTTTAAGCTGATGTTCACCCAAAATGGCGAAAGTGCTGCAGCATTTTCGGAGGGCAATGCATGACCCTGGCCACACGCCTGGCCGAAGAAAGACGCGCTCGCCTCGCTGCGGAACGCTTGCTTGAACTCAAGCAGGCCGAGCTTTTTGCGGCCAATAAGAAGCTTGGCGCCCATGCGTTGCAACTGAGCCATGAAATCACCGAAACCCGCGCCGAGGTCGCGGAGGTGCGCGATGAAAACCGCCGTGTCATCACGCAACTTGGCGAGGCGACCCAAAAAATCGAGCTGGTCGAAGATCAACTTTGGAAGGCGCTTGAAACCGTGCGTGACGGCTTTGCCATGTTCGATCCCCACAATCGAATGGAAATCGCCAACCCAGCCTATATGTCGGTTTTCGACGGAATCGAGTGCATTGGTGTCGGCACCACCTACGCAGAAATTCTTCAAGTGCTTGCCGAAGAAGGGGCCGTCGATCTTCAGGGCGAAGGGCGGGAAGAGTGGCAGGCGCGGATGTATGCGCGCTGGGACACGGACCCGATCCCGTCCGAGACGATCCGGCTTTGGAATGGTCGTTTCGTCAAGATTCAGGACAGGCGCACCCCGGATGGTGGAGTCGTGTCGCTCTGTGTCGATCTGACCGAACTGATGCGCATGTGGTCCGCCGTTGAAGAGCTGCCAGATGGCTTTGTTCTGTACGATGAAGACGACAGATTGTTGATGTGCAATGAGCCCTATCGTAACATCTACAAGGCCAGCGCCCCCGCCGTTGTCCGTGGCGCCACGTTTGAGGATATCCTGCGCTACGGGCTGGAGAACGGTCAATATCAGGAGGCCATCGGGCGCGAAGAAGACTGGTTGGAAGAACGTCTGACCGCCCACCGTCTGGCCGACCGAGAGCTGGAACAGCAATTGGACGATGGCCGCTGGTTGCGTATCTACGAACGCGAAACCCGCGGCGGTGGGCGCGTCGGGCTTCGGATGGACATTACGGACATCAAGAAGGACCAGCAGCGACTGAAAGATGCGACCGTGCGCGCCGAGGCGGCCAACCGCGCCAAATCGGCGTTCCTTGCCAATATGAGCCACGAAATCCGTACACCGATGAATGGCGTTGTGGGGATGGCTGACCTGATGGCCGAGACTGACCTTTCCGACGAACAGCGGCTCTATCTGGACACCATTCGCAGTTCGGGCGAGGCGCTCTTGGTGATCATCAACGACATTCTGGACTATTCAAAGATCGAGGCCGAAAAGCTTCAGCTGCACCCCGAACCCTTCGATCTGGAGCGCGCGATTCACGAGGTGATCATGTTGCTCCAGCCGACTGCGCGCGACAAGGACATCCAACTGCTGGTCGATTTCGATATGTTTCTGCCGACCCGCTTTATCGGTGATCCGGGGCGTATCCGCCAGATCCTGACAAATCTGTTGGGCAACGCGGTCAAGTTCACGGTGGAAGGCCATGTTCTTGTCCGCGTGGTCGGTATGGTCGCCGATGAAGGACCCTCGGCCGTGCATATCACTATCGAGGATACCGGCATTGGCATCCCGAAGGATAAAGTCGCCCATGTCTTTGGGGAATTCAATCAGGTCGAGGACGAGCGAAACCGACAGTTCGAGGGTACCGGCCTTGGCCTGGCGATCACCAAGCGGCTTGTCGAACTGATGGATGGTGAAGTCTGGGTCGACTCGGAGCTTGGCAAAGGCAGTTGCTTTGGCATGCGTGTCATGTTGCCAACGGACGAGCCGGCCAGTTATGAACGGGCACGCCTGCCCGAACATCTCAAACGCGTGTTGGTGGTGGACGACCACAGCGCCAACCGGATCATCCTGTCCAAGCAGCTGGATATTCTGGGTCTGCACACCGATTACTGTAAGACCGGCGCCGAGGCGATCGACAGGATGCGCGATCTGCCTGATCTGCTGATCGTCGAACAGGATCTTCCGGATATGCTGGGACAGGAACTGATCTCGCAACTGCGCACGTCAGGTCACCGCGTGCCGGTTATCCTGCTGGCGGACAATCCCACCCAACTTGCCGAGATCAACAAGGAAGACGTGCACGCCGTTTTGCAAAAACCGGCCCCAAGGCGCATGCTTTTTGCTGCTTTGGAATCCGTCACCCCCGCCGGTCCCATGCCTGCCGAAACTCGGGACCCGGAACCGGAGCTGGCCAAAATCAAGGCTAAGCCAATGACCGAGGAGGAGCCCCCCTTGGATGTTCTGGTCGCTGAGGACAACAAAACCAACCAGCTTGTCTTCCGCAAGATGGCGGCCGCGTTCAACGTTTCGCTGCGCTTTGCCAACAACGGGATCGAGGCGGTCGAAGCCTTCAAGACTCAGAGGCCGGAACTGATCTTCATGGATATCTCCATGCCGCGAATGGATGGCAAACAGGCGACCCGCGAAATCCGAACGCTTGAGGGCAACGGACCGAATGTGCCCATCGTGGCCGTGACGGCCCACGCCATGTCGGGCGATCGCGAGTCCATTCTTGAGGCGGGTCTGGACGACTATCTGACGAAACCGTTGCGCAAGGCCGAGTTGGGCGAAAAGATCCGTGTCTATGGAAAACGCGCCCGGCCGGCAAAGGCCTCTTAGGACTGCTGCTGCGCGGGGCGCACGAACACCGGTTTGTTCGGCTCTGACATATCCGGGCGGTATTCATAACCACCGCTGTCGAAGTCCAGCAATGCGGCGGGATCGGTCAGCCTATGTTGTACGATGTAGCGGGCCATCGCCCCCCGTTCCCGCTTGGCGAAAAAGCTGACGATCTTGGGCGTGCCATTCTTGTCTTCCATGAATTGCGGCGTAACCACCCGCAACTTCAGGGCTTTGGCAGGAACGGCGCCGAAATATTCCTGACTGGCGCAATTCACCAGAACATCGGTGCCGAGTGCCTCGCCCTGCACGTTCAGGGCTTTGGCCAGTTGGTCACGCCAATACTCATACAGGTTCGACCCGCGCCGCGTTTTCAGCCGCGAGCCCATTTCAAGCCGGTAGGCCTGAATGCCGTCCAGCGGGCGCAGCAGACCGTAAAGGCCTGACAGAATGCGCAGGTGGTCTTGCGCCCAGGCAACTTCATCTTCGTCCAAAGACCCGGCTTCGAGCCCTTGATAGGTGTCGCCAGCAAAGGCCATGGCGGCGGGGCGCAGATCTTCGGGACCGGGCGTTGGGGTATAGGCCTTGAAGCGGTCACGGTTCAGCCGCGCAAGATCGTCCGACAATCCCATCAACCCCTTGAGATCACCCAATGTCAGATTACGCGCAGTCTTGGCCAGCCGCCCTGCGTCTTCGGCAAAATCCGGCGCGGTCATTTCGACCTTGCGTTCGCTCCAATCCAGCCGCTTGGCCGGAGAAATCACTACCAGCATGTCATCCCCTGCATTTGTCCTGCGATTGGCACTTAGTCCGCCCCATGGACGAGGTCCAGCGTGCTAGGCGTCTTGCGCCTCGCGAAGCACGTCAAGAAAGGCCGCGCCAAAGCGTTCCGCCTTCTTGTCGCCCAACAGGCGTAGCATCCCGCTGTCGCAGTCGGGGCGTTGTTCCGCCACCTTGGCCAGCAACGAGGCAGAGCAGGACAAGGGTTTGTCCGCGCCGTCAGTGCCGCGCACCAGCTGCGCCTGGGCCTCCATCAAGGCGTCGTAAACTGCCCCTGCGTCGCGCCGTCCGGCCAGTTTGCGGCGCTTTGGGTGCATCTGTGCGGCCTCACCGTTGATCACCTCAAGGAAGGCGGCGCCGTAACGTTCCAGTTTCTTGGCGCCGATGCCGTTGATCCGGGCCATGTCGTCCAGCGTCCGGGGCCGCTGTGTTGCCATTTCGATCAGGGTCCGGTCAGGGAAGATCACATAGGCGGGGGCGCGCGCGGCCTCGGCCAAGGCGCGGCGTTTGGCCTTGAGCGCCGACATCAGTGGCGCGTCCTCTTCGCTGACCAGTTCCTTTACTGCGGGGCGGCGTTCATTGGCGCGCACCACCATGTCGCGCCTCAGCTGGATTGTCTCTTCGCCGCGCAGCAAGGGGCGCGCGCGTTCCGTCATCACCAATGCGCCGTGGCGGTCCGCATCCGGGCGCATCAGATCGTGTCCCATCATCTGCCGGAACACCGCCTGCCATTGCCCTTTCGAGAGGTCCTTGCCGACGCCGAAGGTTGGCAGGCTTTGATGCCCCCGGGCGCTGATCTTGTCGGTGGTCTTGCCCATGAGTATGTCGATCAGATGCCCCGCGCCAAAACTTTCGCCGGTGCGCAGTGCCGCCGACAGTGCCTTCCGCACGGCCTCGGTGCCATCGAACAGCTCGGGCGGGCTGTCACACAGGTCGCAATTTCCGCAGGGCTCGGCCTCTTCTCCGAAATAGGCCAATAGCGCCTGCCGCCGACACCCCAGCGCCTCGGCCAATCCCAGCAAGGCGTTCAGGCGGCCATGGTCCGCATCGCGCCGCTCGGCGGGGGCGAGGCCTTCGTCGATCTGGGCGCGGCGCAGGCGGATGTCGTCCTGTCCAAATAGCGTCAGGGTTTCCGCCGGAGCGCCGTCGCGGCCCGCGCGGCCGATTTCCTGATAATAGGCTTCGATCGACTTAGGCAGATCGGCATGGGCGACCCAGCGAATATCCGGCTTATCCACCCCCATGCCAAAGGCTACTGTCGCCACGACAATCAGACCATCCTCGGTGGCAAAGCGTTCCTCCACATGGCGGCGGTCATCGGCCTCCATCCCACCATGATAGTGGCAGGCCGAATGGCCCTCGGCCAGCAGCGCTTGCGCCAGAGTTTCGGTCTTGGCGCGGGTGCCGCAATAGACGATCCCGGACTGTCCCTTACGGGCCTTGGCAAAGCTCAGGATCTGTTGGCGCGGGCCGTCTTTGGGTTGAAAGGCAAGATGGATATTGGGCCGGTCAAAGCCGCGCAGAAAGGTCGAGGGCGCCTGTCCGTCGAACAACCGCGTGACGATTTCTTCTTGGGTTTCCGCATCCGCTGTCGCGGTAAAAGCGGCCAAGGGCACGTCCAGCGCGCGCCGCAATTCTCCGATCCGCAGGTAGTCGGGGCGGAAATCATGGCCCCACTGGCTGACGCAATGCGCCTCGTCGACTGCGATCAGGCTGATCCCGGACTGCGCCAACATACGCTGGGTTCCCGTGTTCGCCAGCCGTTCGGGCGCCAGATACAGCAGCTTGAGCGTGCCTTCCTGCAGCATGTCCCACACGGCGTCGGTTTCTTCTTGGGTGTTGCCGCTGGTCAGCGCGCCCGCCGCAACCCCGGCTTCGCGCAGACCCCGAACCTGATCCCGCATCAAGGCGATCAGCGGGGAAATCACTACGGTAATTCCGGACCGCATCAGCGCTGGTAGTTGGAAACACAGGGATTTGCCACCGCCCGTCGGCATGATCGCCAAGACGTTTTCGCCCCGCGCCACAGCTTCAACGATCTCGCCCTGACCCGGGCGAAATCCGTCAAAACCAAAGATATCCTTAAGAAGCGCCTCAGCGGGCGCTGCGTCTCGGGGCATGGGGGACCTGCCGGATTGTCACTATATCTGCTCTATTGCCGACAATCACATACTAAGATTCGGTGAATCAAGCCCTCAAACGGGTTTCTGCGTGGTCCAGATACTCAATTCCGCCGATGCCACGACGCGTCCTCAGAACGAATAGAAGAACCCGGCGTTGTTGGCGAGGATGATCCGCAGCGCATAAACCGCGATCAGAACGACCAGCGGCGCAAGGTCGAGGCCGCCCATCGCGGGCAGGATTTGGCGAATGCGGCTATAAAGCGGTTCAAGAATGCGGTTCAGACCGTCCCATATCTGGGCAACCAGCGGCTGGCGCAGGTTCAGGACTTGAAAGTTGATCAGCCAGCTCATGATCACATGGGCAATAATGAAGAACCAGACGATGTCTAGGATCAGCATCAGGATTTGGAAAAGCGACTGCATCTTTTGCCCTTTGTTTTCAATTGTGCCGCGCAAGACCTAAGCACTCGGCCCGCAAAGGGCAAGTCGGACGCGAGGTCGTGGTTGACGCGCCTGTCAAGTCAGCGCACGAACCGCGCCAAAGGAGCCGCCCATGTACCCATTCATCCGCCTTTCCAAGGACATGTACTTTGCCCGCCGCGCCCCGAGGCTGGGCCTGCTGGACACCCACGTTTCGCACCATCTTTGCTTGCCTTGGGATCTGGACCTTTGGATGGAGCTGAACAACGGGCGCACGCTGACGATCTATGATCTGGGCCGCATCCCGCTGGCCGAACGCGCCGGGCTGATTGGCTTGCTGAGACAGCAGCGATGGGGGCTGACGATTGCCGGGTCTGTTGTGCGCTATCGTCGCCGGGTCCGGCTGTTCAACAAGGTGCGGATGCTGTCGCGGGTGCTTTGCTGGGACAAACGCTTTGTCTATATCGAACAGTCCATGTGGTTGAAGAACGGCGAATGCGCCAGCCACGCGGTCTACCGTTCCGCGATTACCGACATAAACGGCATCGTGACCACCGACCGGATCATGCAGGCATGGGAGCAAGACGCAAGCTCGCCCGATATGCCGGATTGGGTCGCGAAATGGGTCGAGGCGGAAGATCTGCGCCCTTGGCCGCCGATGCAAGGAGCTGATCCCGCAGCTTAAGGCTTGCCACTGCGCGCCCTTGTCTGTTCTATCGCGACGAAACAGAGGGCAGGGCATGGCGCAACCATCACATCGCAAACGCATCTGGGGGTGGTTCTTTTTCGACTGGGCCAGCCAGCCGTACAATACTCTGCTGATCACCTTCATATTTGGCCCCTACGTCGGCGAGATGATCGGAGACGGATCCCGGGCGCAGGCGGCTTGGGGCTTTGGCATCGCCGCTGCGGGCATCATCATCGCCTTGCTGGCCCCCATCCTGGGTGCCTTGGCGGACACCGGCGGGAACCGCTTGCGTTGGATCTGGGGCTTCTCGGCGCTCTATGTCATTGGCTCAGGGATGCTCTGGTTCGCCGAACCGACCGACTTTGACCTGTACCAAACGCTGTTTTTCTTCGCCATCGGTCTGATCGGGATGGAGTTCGCCACGATCTTTACCAATTCGATGCTGCCCGATCTCGGCACCAAGGAAGAGATTGGCCGCATTTCGGGCAACGGCTGGGCTTTTGGCTATGTCGGAGGTTTGCTGACCCTTGTCATCATGCTGCTGTTCTTTGCGGAAAGCGCGAAGACAGGCCGCACGTTCATAGGGCTTGAGCCGTTGTTCGGCCTTGATGCGGAGGCGCGGGAAGGCACCCGTTTTGTCGGCCCCCTGACGGCGATCTGGTACGCCGTGTTCATGGTGCCGTTTTTCCTGTGGGTGCGCGACCCGCGCAGCCATCCGGCCCCCAAAGGCGCCGTTAAACGCGCCCTGAAAACGCTGGGTGCCACATTGCGGTGCCTGCCGCAGCACCCTTCGCGTTTTGCCTATCTTGCCTCGTCGATGTTCTATCGGGACGCGCTGAATGGCATGTACACCTTTGGCGGCATCTATGCTGCGGGTGTTCTGGGCTGGACCGTGGTGGATGTGGGGATCTTTGGCATTCTTGCCATCATCTCGGGCGCGATCTTTGCCATGATCGGGGGACGCGCCGACAGTGCCTTTGGCCCCAAGCCCGTCATCAAGGCCTGCGTTATCATCCTGATGGCGGTCGCCATCGGCATTGTCAGCATCCGTCCGGACGCGGTCTTCGGCTTTGACGTTGGTGAAGGGTCGCCCTTGCCGGACATTGCCTTTTACGTCTTTGGTGCCGTGATTGGCGCGGCGGGCGGTGTCATCCAGTCCGCTTCGCGCACCATGATGGTACGGCAGGCCGACCCGCTGCGCATGACCGAAGCCTTTGGGCTTTATGCGCTGGCGGGCAAAGCGACCTCTTTCTTTGCGCCGCTGCTTATCGGAGTGGCAACCGCTGTCACAGGCTCGCAGCAACTTGGCGTCTCTCCGCTGATCGCTCTTTTCGTGGTCGGTCTTGTTCTGCTACGCTGGGTGCAACCTGACGGAGATCAAACCCCATGTTCCGACCCCTCCTGACTCTGACGCTGATCGCCACGCTGGCGGCCTGTGGCGGTGGCAATTCCTCGCGTAATTCCAAGACGACGGCGACAGCCGTCCAAAAGATCGATCCGGTGCTGTCCTCCAAGAATGCCAAGCAGTTGTTCGGAGCCGAAAACCGCGCTTCGGGCCAGAGTGCGCAACCGTTTGGAACCTATAACAAGGGGTGTATCGGCGGGGCAGAGCAATTACCGGAAACAGGTCCGACATGGCAGGCCATGCGTTTGTCGCGCAACCGCAACTGGGGTCACCCGGTGCTGATCGACTTTGTGAAGGATCTCAGCCGCAAGGCTGCGGCCATTCCCGGCACGCAGGGTATCTATACTGGCGACTTTAGCCAACCCCGCGGCGGCCCAATGCTGACCGGGCACGCCAGCCACCAGATCGGTCTGGACGCGGATATCTGGCTGCGCAATGTGACTGACCTGAACCTGAGCGTCGCGCAACGCGAAGGGTTTGAGCCGATCTCGATGCGGCGTTCGTCCGGAGCCTTTACCAACAACAACTGGACCCGCACCCAACACGAACTGGTCAAGGCTGCGGCCAGCGATCCCCGTGTTGCGCGGATTTTCATTTTCCCCGGGGCCAAGGTCAAGATGTGTAACGATGAAAAGGGCGATCGCGCATGGTTGCGCAAGGTCCGGCCATGGTGGGGGCACCACTATCATTTCCATGTGCGCCTGAACTGCCCCAAAGGCGCCAAGGGCTGCGTCGAACAAAACCCGCCGCCCGCTGGCGACGGCTGTGCAGAAGCGCAAGGCTGGGTGGACCGCATCCTCAACCCTCCGCCGCCCGATCCGAATGCCCCCAAACCAAAGCCCAAGCGCGAGTTGACCTTGGCCGATCTTCCCGGTCAATGCGCGCAAGTGCTGTCCGCGAAGTGATCCGGACCTCGGCATGACCTTTCACAAACCGGGCCGATTGGTGGCCCTTGTCCTGGCCAGCGCCCTGTGCCTGACCAATGCAATTCCTGCCGCGTCGCCTGCCCGGATGGAATTTCTTGGCAGATATACCTGGAACCTTGAGAATACACGGCTGGGCGGGTTGTCCGGGCTCGAGATCGCTCCGGACGGGATCAGCTTTGTCGCTGTCAGCGACCGCGCCAAGGTGGTGAAAGGCCAGATTCATCGAACCGACGACAGGATCACCAGCGTCACGGCTGAACCCTGGTCGCGGCTCCGCGATGTCGACGGTCGGAAAGTTCAGGTCAACCTAGCGGATTCCGAAGGGCTGGCGATGGGCACGGATGGCACCCTGTTCGTCTCGTTCGAAGGCCTGCATCGCGTCTGGGCCTACCCCACGCTTCAGGCGGCCATTGCCCTGCCAGTCGCCGAGGATTTCGAGACCTTGCAGTACAATTCGGGGCTCGAGGCTTTGGCCATTGATGCTCAGGGGCGCCTTTACACCCTTCCGGAACGGTCGGGCCAACTGACGCGGCCTTTTCCGGTCTGGCGCTATGATGGCACCGAGTGGACGCTTGCCTACCACCTGAGCCGCGACGCCGGGTTCCTTCCGGTCGGTGCCGACTTTGGACCGGACGGGCGACTGTACCTGCTGGAACGGGAATTCACCGGCTTTGGGTTTCGCAGTCGTGTCCGTCGGTTTGATCTTTCGGAAACCGACGTCATTCATGAAGAAACCCTTCTGGAAACCGCCACATGGCAGTTCGACAACCTTGAAGGCATCGCCGTCTGGCGGGACAAGACAGGCGCAATCCGGTTGACCATGATCTCGGACAACAACTTTCGCACAATGCTGCAACGGACCGAGTTCGTGGAGTACAGGTTGACGGAATCTCTTGCGTCGCAAGACATCTCCCGGTAAAGCCCGCCCGTCCGGATAACCGGGCCAAGTCCCCGCAACCTTGCAAAAACGGGTTATCAAATGACGCGCAAGCACCTTCCCGGCATTCTTGCCATGGCCGCCATCGTTGTGGCCTCGAACATCCTTGTTCAGTTCCTGATCCTCGATGGTCTTCTGACCTGGGGCGCCTTTACATATCCGCTCGCCTTTCTTGTCACCGACGTGATGAATCGAATCTACGGCGCAGGCCCGGCCCGCCGCGTGGTGTTGGCCGGTTTTGTGACGGGCGTGATCTGCTCGTTGATCGGCAGCCAGATCATGCTGCAAGGCGACGGTTATACCTATGCCGCCGTTCCGCTGCGCATCGCGGTCGGATCGGGTGTCGCTTTTCTTGTCGCGCAGATGACCGATATCACCGTCTTCAATCGCTTCCGCGAGGGACGCTGGTGGCGTGCTCCGCTGGTCTCGACCCTGATCGGATCGGCACTGGACACCGCCTTGTTCTTTACCATCGCCTTTTCGGCCTCGCTGACCTTCTTTGGCGAAAACGCCGACAGCGCGATCAACTGGGCGTGGGACACCGTTCCTTTCCTGAACGCTGGCCCCGAAGCGCCGCTTTGGGTGACGCTCGCCTTTGCTGACTGGCTGGTGAAACTGACGCTGGCGCTAATCGCCCTGATCCCTTTCAAAGTGATCGTTTCGAAGGCAACTGCACGGCCTGTTTCAGTCTGAAAGAAAAAAAGACTTTGTGGATCGCGAAAGCCGTGCCAACATCATCTTGAGGCGGCCCAACGGGAACACCCCATATCGGCCAGAAAGCCTCGTGCGTTTTCAACAGCTGAAAGGAGGTGATCCAGTGGTCAGAGAAACATTGGAGAGAGGTGTCGGAACAGTTAGAGGAAAGGCAACCTAGGGCAATCCCTGGGGCGTATTTCCCCAAACTGGCGAGCAGCCTAACCGGCCCCGCCTCCTAATTCTCGAAGGGTCGCCTACAGGGGCGACCCTTTTCATTGCGGCGTCATGCCATTCAATTGCCCCGCAAATTGCATTACCAAAGTCCCATGCGCATCAACGATCAAATCACCATTGAAGACTGGGAGCTGACGGAACAGTTTACCCGCTCGTCCGGCCCGGGTGGGCAGAACGTGAACAAGGTGTCCACCGCGGTCGAGCTTCGGTTCGAAGCCGAGCGGTCCCCGAACTTGCCCGGCCCGGTCAAGAACCGGTTGCGCAAACTTGCAGGGCGCCGCTGGACGAAAGAGGGCGCGCTGGTCATTCAGGTCGAAGAAACCCGCAGTCAGGCGCGCAACCGCGATATTGCCCGCGAACGGCTGACCGAGTTGATCCAAAAAGCCTGCGAGAAACCCAAGCGCCGCATCCCGACGAAGCCGACGCTGGGGTCGAAGAAGCGCCGCATCAAAGCCAAGAAAGAACGCGCGGAGGTCAAATCTCTCCGCGGTCGCGTCGATCCTGGCGACTAACCCTTGTTGACAAAGGCGGTTCAAATCGCGGTTTTAGTATGATCCAAGCTGGTGTCTGCGACGGAGACCAGCTTGACACGAGGCCAGATACTGGACGTTTTTGAACGGTTTGCCGATTTCTGCTATTTTGCGGCTGTTTGGACTGGACTGAATTTGTGAACACGTCAGTCCTGGAATGGGAGCGGTCATTTAACATGCTTCAGACGAACCGCAGCTACTGAACTGCCGTTCTTTGGGCGGGTGGCGTTTGAACCGTGCGGGTGTTCTGGACAATCAAAGTGCCGTTAAGCGTCCGAAGGGAACGCAACAAGCTTTTCCGCGGCTGACGTCGAACCTTTCTAACGTGACCGATAGAAAAAAATTATGGGGTGTCGAGTGGTTGCCGGCGCTACGCGGTAAGCTGTCCCATGTCCTACGGTCTGGAGAATAAGCTCGGACTGGAAGTGAGTTCCGAGAAGATCGAAGGGCAAGGTCGGGTCTACAGGCTGCCCATCCGGTTGGCGCCGCGGAGCGGTCGTGCCAAGCCAAATGTCTCGGCAGATTGCCAACTGTGCACGCCGGCATTCAGCGGATCGTGAACTCCACACGGTAGGATTCCGGAGCGCTTGTCCGGTTTACGATCTCGACCACATGGTCGCCCGATTGCCAGAGTTGTCCTTCTTAGGGCGTGCCAGAGGCAACCATATCCAAAAGGCGGGAGCCGTCGGGGTTGATGATCCGGTAATCCATCGCTGCTCCGTCGGACATCGCCTGCACTGACAGGAACTGCCCGCCCCGCGCACCGGGCACGTACAGGATCGCATCGCCTGCACCCAGAGTGCAGCCGTCGATCGCGGCCTAAGCGGCCTGGGCCTCGAGTCGGTCGGCAAAGACCAGTACCGCAGCAAGCGCGGTAGCGATCGTAAGGGTATGTTTCATGCGGCGAACTCCGCCGGCAGAATTCGCCCGCCGATCGACGATTTCCCCGCCACGGTCAATACGCTTCGATCAGCATCGCTTGCTGCAGGGATTTCAGCAGTGCCCGCTCTTCACCACCGCTTCCGTCTATCCGCGCGGGTCCCCGTCCCGGTCCGCAAAGAGCATCGCCTGGAGCCCACACCAGAGTTCATTCGACGGCTCCTGATCCATGTCCTACCCCCTCTCGCACATGCAACGCATGGGCTGCCGGGCAGCGGACGGATATCGCGGCATCCGGCATTACGGATTGCTGGCCAGTTCGACCCGCAAGGCCAACATCACGAAGATCGGTGCCTTACTTTGCGTGCTGCGCCGGGAACAGGCCTTCGCGCCAAGTGTCGAAGCCGAGGTCATCCCACGCACCCTACGCAAACCATGCCCTTGCTGCGGCGGCTCCATGCGGATCATCAAGATTTCTGGCGCGGGCATGCAATCCGGCCATACGCTCCACGCTACCCGTTGGGTGGTCGCCCGAAAACAGGAGATTCTGACAAACGTGCCGCGAACGATGACGGGGAAGAAGTGCGTGGCTGGCAAACGGAAGAACAATAGCCACGAGTTCAAGGCGAAGGTGGCCGTTGAGGTGATCCTATCGACACGCCTGTGCAGATGCTTGCTGCCTTTGGGCAGACGATACCGCCGAAATGGCGACTTGAAATCCGTTGAATTGGCTTTCTAAGATCACACCGAAAAAACTTGGCAATGCCCGCTCCGATGTTTCACGTTAGTTACTCGAAAAAAGGAACGCCACGCAAATCGCGGCGTCCACAATCGCAGGGATTATAGCGCGATATCGAATTCAGGCGCGTTTGGAATTCCAAGCCGCTCGCGAAGCGCATCGGGCAGCAGGCGCGACGACATGATCCGCGGCAAGGGCATTTCCTCGATGGTGTGCTCTTCGCCATAGATGGCAATATACTCATCAAAGTTGTCGAATTTCCGCCGGTTGTTGCAATCAAGATAGCTTTCGGCAGGCACGCCATTGGCACGAATGACTTCGTGGCCTTCGGTTTCGACATGGAAATAGGTCACTCGGTCCGGCAGACTCGAAAGAGGATCGAAAGTGATCGTCGCGCCATTGACCAGCGCAGAGGCATTCACCGCCAGATCATCGAAAATCAGCGCATGGTCCCCGGTCAGAACCAGATCGTGCGTGGGCAAACCCTCGCCTAGCGCTCCAGCGGAAATACGGACCGGGCAGGCGCGTTCACCTGCGAAGAATTTATGCATACTCTGGCGTCCGACCCATTTCACGGGCACGGTGCGGCCATCGCTGATAGTGACCAAATCGCCGATCTCCAGCGTCTCGACCGTGCGCTCGCCGTCGGGCGTGGCAATGAGCGTGCCGGCGGCGAAGCAGACCACATCCAGCTGCGTCGTGTTGTCCAGTTGGGCCTCGATGACCGACCCGTTTGTACCGGCGCCAAATTCGGCGGCCCACGCATTGTTGATGTCAGGGCCGGTCACGGTGTTGGGAAGGGTGGCGAAATACACGGTATCGCCGCTGGTAAACCTTATGCCGACCCACAAGACACCAGGAAAGCCCGGCAGTTCCTCGGTTCCAAGATAGGTACCATTCTGATCGTAGGGGGAAATTGGGGAGCCCGTCGTGATGGTGTCGCCCGGGGTGAATTCAAGGTCCGCTTGGCCATCGCTCAACTCAGTTCCAAAAATACCGCCATCAGTGACGCTTGGCTCCGTCGCACCAACGACATTGCCGCCCGAGTCATACCGCCAGAACGCGTTGAAAGCAAAAGTTCCCATATGATCGTTCCTCTCCTAAGCGAGCCTCCGACTGGATTATCATGCTGCGTCAGCAAGTTCTAGCCGCGGACGTTGTCCTTCCATGTTCCGGGCTTCTTTTTCATCTCCTTTGCTGCAGCAAATGCTATCAAAGGAGCGGCATCAAGCCGCGACAGGTCCATAGCGGCCTTTGTTGCTTGATGCTTCACAGATCCCGCTCGACTGCTTTCACCCATCCGCACTACCGAAAGTCTTGTTAAAATTACCGCACTGATTTACGCAGGTCCCACATTCATGGAGATTTTATGACCTGATAATGCGGGGAGGCAAAGCGCCCTCCCGATGCAAAGCAAAACAGAACCGACGCTGCCGCTTGACCGCTGTGGCGAACAGCTTTGCTTGATCTGGTCAAAATCTACATTGCGGAGCGGGCTTGGCCCGTTCTCCGAACATGAAAGTTCCCTAAAATGACACGGGATTATTCCAAATTCTTGGCGCCTTCGGGTTCGAGCAAGTTACCAAAACGCGAACCTTCACCTTTGAATAGCTTGGGCTGGAAGCCCTTCTTTAGCCAACAAACCGATGTTGACGCGGCCGCTGACGCACTGCCCGTTCGTGTGGTTGAAGTCCACAGAACCGGCTTGCACGTGCTGGGCGAGAGTCTTGATACGCTCATCCCGCCGGGTCCGGATGCGACTGTCGGCGACTGGCTGCTCTATGATCGGCAAAAACCATCCAATAGTAAGGTCTTGGAACGCAGTAGCGTCTTTGAGCGTCGCGCGCCGGGCACAGACCGCAAACGGCAACTGATTGCTGCCAACGTGGATACCGTCTTTATCGTGTCGTCTTGCAACAAGGACTTCAACATCGCGCGGCTCGAACGATATGTCGCGCTGGCGTTCGAGGCGGAGGTGACGCCGATGATCCTTTTGACGAAGGCGGATCTTTGCAATGATCCAGAAGCCTACGTCAAAGCGGCAAGCGCCATTTCAAACCGTGTTCTGGTCGAAGGGCTGAATGCCTTGAGCGAAGAACCAATTGCCAAATTGGCTCCATGGTGCAAACCCGGCCAAACGATTGCCTTTCTAGGGTCGTCTGGTGTCGGGAAATCGACACTGGTCAATGCTCTTTTTCGCGAGGGTGTGGCCGATACAGCTACCATTCGCGAAGATGACAGCAAGGGGCGCCATACCACGACGCGGCGACAATTGCACTTCACTGCCGGTGGCTGCGCGGTGCTGGACACGCCCGGCATGAGAGAGCTTCAACTGACAGATGTCGAGGCAGGCATTGCGGATGTGTTCGCCGACATCGTGGCCTTGGCGGGCCACTGTCGTTTCAGCGATTGCAGACATGACAGCGAACCGGGTTGCGCCATCCAAGGTGCATTGGCGCGCGGCGAGATTGATCCTGACCGGCTTGTGCGATGGAACAAATTGGCGGCGGAGGAACGCTTTAATGCGTCCACGTTGGCCGAACGCAAAACAGCCGACAAATCTCTCCATAAGATGATCACCGCGATCCAGCGAAAGAACAGGAAGTAAGAAGATGATGCGTAGATACAAACCCGACGATACCGATGCGTTGATCGCAATCTGGGACAAAGCAGAACCACACGCGCACCCCTTCCTGTCGGACGATGTCAGGGACCAGGTGCGCCGCGATATGGCCGACATCTATCTTCCAAACGCCGAAACATGGGTTTTGGAAAAGGAGGGCGCACCGGTCGGTTTTGTCGCAATGATCGGCGCGGAAATCGGAGGCTTGTTCCTCGACCCCTCCGAACAAGGCAAAGGTCTGGGGCGTCAAATGGTGGACCATATTGTCGCCATAAAAGGCCCGCTGAGCGTCGAGGTTTTCAAAGACAACAAGATCGGTCTGCCGTTCTATGTCCGATATGGCTTTGTCGTTACCGGCGAAGGTGTGTTCGACGCCAGCGGCGACGCAACCTTCAAGATGGCGATGCCCGCTGCCAAATAATCACTTGGGAGGCGCTGATCATCAGCGCCTCCCATCAACGGTACCCGCCGCAAAGCGACATGAACTGTTGTTGACCCGACATGATTAGTCGAACAAGCGGTGGTATAGCGACGACCAGGCTGTTGTCTGGCCAGCAGGAAGACCAATGATCACTTTGCCCCTCGTTTGGCTCGTAAGTGTTCTGACGACAATCGCAGCGTTTGCATTGGCGCAGGATACCCGCATGCCGTTTCAAGCGCGCCTTTTTCTGTGCGGTTTTCTTCTGACCCTGGCGAGCATCGGCCTGCTGCTCGGGCTCAGGCTTTCCTTTGACATGCCCTGGGCCGCTTGGCTCCAGCCGTTGGTGGCCGTGATGGTTGCACCGTCGGCCTATCTCGGTTTCTCGGCTCTGACCCAGGACCTGGGGTCGAACTGGCGTAGGCGACTCCTTTTGACAGGAGCGCCGGTCGTAGTTGCGCAATTGGCAATACTGGCAAACCTCCCGGTCTCGGCAGATGTTTTTGTCCTTGCGATCAACAGCATCTACCTTGTTTTGATTGCCCGTCTTCTGCGCCGCCAGACAGATGACTTCGTCCATGTCGCGCCGCATGCCTTGATAATCGTCCGCTCCGCGATCAAGGCCACGATTGTCCTGCTTGGCATGATGGTGGCCACGGATCTTTCGATTGTCGCCGCTAGCCTGTTCGCAGGCGATGCGTATATCCTGACATTTCTGACCGGGGTGTCAGGTGTCTTTACGGCATTCGTATTTGTGGTCGCTCTTGTCGGCGCGCCGATGTTGCTTCAGGTCACAAAGGCCGACGCAACCAAGGTCGAGGGACCGACCGACGACGATCGCGCGATGCGCGCCGTGCTTGATGCGCTGATGAACGACACGCACCTTTACACAGACAGCAACCTGACCCTTGCGCGGGTCGCACGGCGCTTGTCCGTCCCCGTGCGGGATGTCTCCAACGCCATAAACAGAACGACTGGAGAGAATTTTTCCCGATACATCAACGGTTTTCGCATTCGCCATGCTCAATCCGCCTTGCGACGTACCGAGTTGTCCATCACGGAGGTGATGTTCGAAGCGGGCTTTGTCAGCAAATCGAGCTTCAATACCGAATTTCGCCGGGTGACCGGGAAAACTCCGTCTCAGTTTCGCGCCGAAAATACCACCAGCTGACGGACACAGGTAAAGCGCCATGTTGGCCCGGTGCGCGGTAAGCCTAAAGCCCGGCGGAAATAGACCAAAATGCAAGATGCGTGGCAATATGGGCAACCATTGCGTGTTCGAGACCACGTCGCCAGAACAGCCAGCCGAAAACCAGCCCGAGCAACGCAGTAAGCCCGACAGTGCGCAAAATCACAACCGGAGTAAGTGGGATGAGCGCGGCCATCGCTGGCAGGTGACCGGCTCCGAAAAGGACCGCCGAAACGAGCAAGGCGCCGAAGTAGAGCCCGGGCGGGAGCGTCGTCCACACTTTTGCGCCAACCCAGACAAGAAACGTCATCAGGCCGTATCGAAGCATGAGCTCCTCGGTAATCCCACCGTACCTGATCGCCCTGAGCGCCGCGCTCATGTCCGGAAGGCCCGCGACCGAGGGGAGCCGGATCCAGGGCGCAAACACTCTGTCGAGCACGACGACAACCGCGCCTGTGCCGAAGCCGACAACCGCTGCGAGGGCCAGCCCCGACACATCCACCAAGGGCGGCAGGTCACCCCGCAACCGCGCGGTGACCCATGACCGAAGTCCAACACGTTCCCCGAGGGCCACGCCCGCACCAATCCCGGCGACCAGCAGGATAAATGGCTGCACCACTATCAGCGCCCGCAAGACGTGGTCAGACACATCCGGGAAAGCATCGAGCTCGCGCAGCGCGTCGATGTCCTGACCTAGGGCAAGTGCGACCAACCCGAGACTTCCAAGAAACACCCAGACGAAAAATGGGACAAAGATGCGGGCAGATTGAGGGCGCATGGAAAGTCCTTTTCACTTCGTCCAACAATCATCCCTTTCCCGCCCAAGGGCGGTTCGGCAATGCAGGCGGAAGGCAGCATGTCGATGATCAAGGGCTGAGGTCATGCAACGCCGAAACCGTGATCTTCTGGTCATGCCCCCTGAGCCCGAATCTCAGAGCAGGTGATCCGGCCTGTCGAGGCACCAAATATGTCGGCTACGATGGAGCTTCCCGGATTGAGAACGAAACCGTGACTTTCACTCAATCCTGTCTGAATGATGATATCCGCCTCAGGATCATCCGGCTGCGCGCTGATGCGGTACATATCGCTGACCACGTCATCGCCAGCTGTCAGCGCGCTGGCGACTCGCGGGGATCGGAGGATCAGGCGAATTGGATGGGATTCGTTGGTAGAGATGCCTTCGCCTCCAAAATCGCCTGCGACGAAACGGATTGGGACAATCAGGCAATCGAGGCTGTCATCGCTCTTCAGGATCACGGTGCCGCGTCCCTTGATCCCCCTCAGCTGTAGCAGCGTCGCCACGCGCGGGGCGTCAATATAGGCAACCCCGTAGGCCCCGGCGGGTATTTGTTCCCCTGTTTCCGTCTGAACGGCAGCGCCTATCGGCCAGTTAGTTCTATGATCTGCATCCTGTGCGATAGCTCCAAGCTGCGTCAGGAGCAGCGAGGTCGGAGCTGTCAGAAGAAGAGTTAAAGTGTGGCGGAACGACATGACTGGTGTCCTTTTGTGCATGGTTGGTTGAGTTGCGCATGTGGCTGCAACGTCTTGCACATGAAGGATGGCGCCGGGCAAATAGCCCGAATACACGATCAAGAACGTTCGAAATCGCATTTTCGAACCTCTTGATGCGATCATCGATTTCCAATTTGTTCCGCACTGCGGCAATTCAGCCAGTGAAGTCGCTGCGCAGCGGGCAAATGGCAGCAATGCGAAAGCTGCGCCGCAGCGTCAGGCCAATTGGCCAACGGCAGTAAGGGCCATCCTTGACTGCGACCAGTCTGCTTGACCCGGTGGATGCTGCGCTGTCTCTGAGGTCCGGTTTGAGCCCATCCAACCGATGCTGCGCGTTGCACGAATGTCAACTATCGGCTTTCTAAGGCCAACCGTCTGACCAATACCAAGGTCAGCATCACTGCAATCAATAGAAACCCCGCCCCTAAAATCCACGCAATTGGTGTGGAGTAGATTTCCGCGACAGCTCCGGTAAAAACCAGACCTAATGCGGCCCCCAACTGTTGTATCAGCGATCGGAGCGACAGCATGGTCGACCGCTGGCGGTCTTCTACGCAGTGATGCAGAATACTACTGGCAGGTGTTTCGCTGACACCAAGGATCACAGAAAATAGGATGAAAACCGTCACAAATCCGATGATGCCGCCTTGCAATGCCAATGCGATTTGAATGCCTGCCAAGCAAGCAAAGGTCGCCGCCAGCGTCTTGGCGTGCCGCCGCTTGAAGATTCGGCTGATGTGCGGAGACAGAGATCCGCCGAGAGCGATCGAGAAGAAATAGGTCGCAGTTACGACACCGATAACGGTGTTGGCGTAACCCTCATCCAACATAGGTTTTGCATGTGTCGGCCAAATCACCTCGACAGGGTTGGTGGCCATCAGAAAGAACGCCAACGCTGCCAGAAGTATCGACAGTGCGGGATGTTTCACAGCCAAAAGACTCGCGTCCTTTATCACCGTTGGGACATTTTCAAAGGCGTTCTTGAGAGCAGCGACGTTCATCGG
Source organism: Pacificoceanicola algae (assembly GCF_049341065.1). Taxonomy (NCBI): domain Bacteria; kingdom Pseudomonadati; phylum Pseudomonadota; class Alphaproteobacteria; order Rhodobacterales; family Roseobacteraceae; genus Pacificoceanicola; species Pacificoceanicola algae. The sequence goes on from NZ_JBMPIX010000004.1 coordinate 424,889, forward strand.
ACGCGGGTTTTCGACAATGGCTAACATCGTGAAAACAAACACGCCCAGCATCACGCCGAAACTTGCTACGTAAGATGCATCATAGATGCTGAAACCGAAGCGTTCCGCGACCGGCCCCAACAGATCAGGCAGAAAACCTCCGACGACGGCCCCGATGGCCAACCCCACGGCATTGGCCCATTGCGCTTTGGCTAGGGCGGGTTGGACATCCACGTTTGGTGCGGCAGCCGTGAAAGTTTCGACAAACCAAGCATCAAGCGTGCCCGACCGAAGCGCGCGCCCAAAACCTATGAAAGCAAATGAAAGCGCCAGAACAAGGAACTCACTCGTCGAGAGAAAGAGCGCGAGCGAAATCAAGCTGGCGACGACCGCCGTCAAAAAGACCGGCTTGCGGCCAATGCTGTCGGCAAGGCCGCCAAATGGTAGCTCCATCGCCATCGTTGTGAGCGAGTAGACCCCAAATAGAAGCGAGATCTGGAAAAGGTCCATGCCTCGGTCGGTCAACGCCAAAGTAACAACAGCAACCGTCAGTCCCATCGCGAAACGGTCAAGGAATTGGTGTATCTGAAACACGCGGATGTGCCGTCGTGCCGAACTGGAAAGCGCTGCGAAGCAAAACTCTAATTCAGTTGCCATGCTTGCAACATCAACTTTGCTGCCACCGCGTACAATACCTTAAAGGCTAGAACCTGTCCGGCGTAAGCCATTGCGGTCGTTCGAATAGGCGCAGCGAAAGGGTGCTCCGTCCCGCTCAGCAGACCTCTATGCAAAGCGCAGCGAAGGTCGACTTTCAGCCGATCCCGTGGAAAAACACCCGTTCGCGGGCGCAGAATATCGACGGCTGAACGTGGCGCGCGTGCCTTTCCTGTCAGGCGTTTCGCATTTTCTGCGGGGCAGGAAGGATCTTGGCCAGCTTGCGGAGGTTCTGGGCGGTTGCAGCGAGGAGGAATTCGTCATTCGCACCGCATGCACTGCCCGGCAGGGTCATGGCGCAGCCATGATCCCGAGAGGGGCCGCGCGATCGGAGCCGGCCCAGGCCGAGGATCCGCTTGAGATGGGCGAAGAGCATCTCAACCTTCTTCCGCAGCTTCATCGAGATGACGTATTGCTCGGTTTTGGCCCCTCTCGTGCATGTAAACATGCACTGCCGGGCAGTGGATGTCCCGGGCGACCTGCCGGGCGTCCTCATGTCCCTCACGGGTGATCTTGCGGGCATCCGCGTTCGGGCAGCACTGTGCCTTTGATGGGCAGGCCTGACAGACCTCTTTCAGCGCCCGATAGCGGGCTGTTCCCTTGCCAGTCGGCCCCCGGATCGGGTCCGAATAGTTCCGGCGGAATTGCTTCAGCTCGTGCCCCTCGGGGCAGATGTACTGGTCGTTCTCCGCATCCCATTCGAAGTCTGCGCGGGTCCAGGTCCCGTCATTGCGCCCTGACTTGTCGAATACGGGAATGTGGGGCGCGATCTTGCGGTCGACCAGCCAGCCCAGCATTGGCGCAGTGCCATAGGCGGTATCCATTGCCCGGCAGTGCATTGCGACGCAATGTCACGAGAGGGGGCGATGAGCCGCTCTGGATGAAGGTCGAACCTGGTCTTCACGCGCTCCAGCATGGTCTTGGTCGAACCAACCTCGGCCTGCCGGATGGACCTGGTGGCTTCGACATCCACGATCACGCCATGGTCCGTGTCGATCAGGTAGTTGTCGGAATAGCTGAAGAATGCCGGTCCCTTGCGGGCAGCCGTCCACTGACTGGCCGGGTCAGAATGCGACGTGACCTTGGGCTGCACCTCGCTGGCGGCACCGAACGCGTTCGCGCATTCTCTCGGACCATGTATGGATGGCTCCCGCGGGGCAAGGGTTGATCGGTTGGTTCTGGCGTTTGGTCGGGTGCGGCCATGTATACGGCGTCTGAGTTGCAGCGGTGCTGCG